>NZ_JACEOG010000002.1:0-300000 GCF_013868155.1 Aeromicrobium phoceense | reverse complement strand
GGGCGAACGTCGTGGCCGGGGCCGGGTCGGTGTAGTCGTCGGCGGGCACGTAGATCGCCTGCATCGAGGTGATCGAGTGACCACGCGTCGAGGTGATCCGCTCCTGCAGCACGCCCATCTCGTCGGCCAGCGTGGGCTGGTAGCCCACGGCCGAGGGGACGCGACCCAGCAGGGTCGAGACCTCCGAGCCGGCCTGGGTGAACCGGAAGATGTTGTCGATGAACAGCAGCACGTCCTGCTTCTGAACGTCGCGGAAGTACTCGGCCATGGTCAGGGCCGACAGGGCGACGCGCAGACGCGCTCCCGGCGGCTCGTCCATCTGGCCGAAGACCAGCGCCACCTTGTCGAGGACGCCCGACTCCTCCATCTCGACGATGAGGTCGTTGCCCTCGCGGGTGCGCTCGCCGACACCGGCGAACACCGACACGCCGTCGTGGTCCTTGGCGACGCGGGCGATCATCTCCTGGATCAGCACGGTCTTGCCGACGCCGGCACCACCGAACAGGCCGATCTTGCCGCCGAGGACGTACGGCGTCAGCAGGTCGATGACCTTGATGCCGGTCTGGAACATCTCGGTCTTGGGCTCGAGCTGGTCGAACGCGGGCGCCTTGCGGTGGATGCCCCAACGCTCCTGGACGTCCCAGGTCTCACCCTCGGCCAGGTTCATGACCTGACCGGTGGTGTTGAAAACCTTGCCGAGCGTCTGGTCGCCGACGGGCACCGAGATGGGCTCGCCGGTGTCGGTGACCGGGGTACCGCGGACGACGCCGTCGGTGGGTCGCAGGCTGATCGCGCGGACCATGCCGTCGCCAATGTGCTGCGCGACCTCGAGGGTCAGCGTCTCCTTGGTGCCGGCGACCTCAGTGTCGACCAGCAGGGCGTTGTAGATCTCGGGCATCTGGTCGGCCGGGAACTCGATGTCGAGCACCGGGCCGATGACCCGGGCGACGCGGCCGGTCACGGCGGCCGAGTCGTTGGTGGTCTCTTCGACGGTTGCAGTCATGGTCTCTTCCTCAATCGGACTGGGAGGCCTCGGCGAGCGCGTTAGCGCCACCCACGATCTCGCTGATTTCTTGGGTGATGCCGGCCTGGCGAGCCTGGTTCGCCAGTCGGGTGTACTTCTCGATCAGGTCCTGCGCGTTGTCGGTCGCGGACTTCATGGCCTTCTGTCGCGCGGCGAGCTCGGAGGCCGCCGCCTGCAGCAGGCAGGAGTAGATGCGGCTGTAGAGGTACTTCGGCAGGACCGCCTCGAGCACCTCGGCCGCACTGGGCTCGAACTCGTAGAGCGGAAGAACCTCGGACTCCTCCGGGGACTCCTCACCCTCGACGATCTCGAGCGGGAACAGGCGGATCGCCGTCGGCTCCTGCACCAGCATCGACTTGAACCGCGTGTAGACCACGAAGAGCTCGTCGATCTCGGGGGCGTCGCTCGCCTCGTCCTCGTCGGACTCGTGCTGGGCACCGCGCGAGATCAGCGCATCGCCCATCGTGCGGGCGTCGTCGTAGGTCGGCTTGTCGGAGAAGCCGGTCCACGAGGTCTCGAACGGACGCTGGCGGAAGTTGAAGTACGACTCCGCCTTGCGGCCGGCCAGGAAGTACGTGACCTCCTTGCCCTCGGCACGCAGACGCTCGGCGAGCTGCTCGGTCTCCTTCAGCACGCTCGAGGCGTACGCGCCCGCCAGACCACGGTCGCTGGCGATGACGAGAATCGCGGCGCGCTTGGCGTCGGGGTTCTCGGTCGTCAGCACGTGGTTGACGTTGGAGTACGTGGCCAGGGCCGACACCGCACGCGTGAGTTCACGCGCGTACGGTGCGGCCGCGGCCGCGGCCTGCTGGGCCTTGATGATCCGCGACGCGGCGATCAACTCCATCGCACGCGTGATCTTCTTGGTCGACTGGGTCGACCTGATCTTCGCGCGGTACTCGCGGAGTGAGACTGCCATCGTCAGCCTCGCTTCTGTCGGACGATCTGCTCCTGCTCGACGTCCTCGTCGGCGAGGGCGTCGAACTCTTCGTGCCCGGCCTTGATCGACTCACCGTCACCGGTCTCGAACTGGTCGAGGAACGAGTCGTAGGCCTCGTCAAGCGCCTGGGCGCTGGAGTCCTCGAACTTGCCGCTCTCGCGGATCGCGTCGAGCACCCCGGGGTGCGAACGCTTGACGTAGTCCTGGAACTCGGCCTCGAAGCGGTGGATGTCCGAGACCGGCACGGCGTCGAGCTTGCCGGTGGTGGCGGCCCAGAGTGAGACGACCTGCTTCTCCATCGAGAACGGGTCGTACTGCGCCTGCTTGAACAGCTCCATGAGGCGCTGGCCGCGGGCGAGCTGGGCCTTGGACGCGGCATCGAGGTCGGACGCGAACATCGCGAACGCCTCCATGGCGCGGTACTGGGCGAGCTCGACCTTGAGCGAGCCGGTGACGGCCTTCATCGCCTTGGTCATCGCCGAGCCGCCGACGCGCGACACCGAGATGCCGACATCGACCGCGGGACGCTGGTTGGCGTTGAACAGGTCCGACTGCAGGAAGATCTGACCGTCGGTGATCGAGATGACGTTGGTCGGGATGTACGCCGACACGTCGTTGGCCTTGGTCTCGATGATCGGCAGGCCGGTCATCGAGCCCGCGCCCAGGTCGTCGCTGAGCTTGGCGCAACGCTCGAGCAGCCGCGAGTGCAGGTAGAACACGTCGCCGGGGTAGGCCTCGCGGCCCGGCGGGCGACGCAGCAGCAGCGACACGGCGCGGTAGGCCTCGGCCTGCTTCGACAGGTCGTCGAAGATGATCAGGACGTGCTTGCTCTGGTACATCCAGTGCTGGCCGATGGCCGAGCCGGTGTACGGGGCCAGGTACTTGAAGCCGGCCGAGTCCGATGCGGGGGATGCGACGATCGTCGTGTACTCCAGCGCGCCGGCCGCCTCGAGGGCGCCGCGCACGCTGGCGATGGTCGAGCCCTTCTGACCGATGCCGACGTAGATGCAGCGGACCTGCTTGCTCGGATCGCCCGACTCCCAGAACTCCTTCTGGTTGATGATCGTGTCGATCGCGATGGCGGTCTTGCCGGTCTGGCGGTCACCGATGATCAGCTGGCGCTGGCCGCGGCCGACCGGGGTCAGCGAGTCGATCGCCTTGAGGCCGGTCATCAGGGGCTCGTGGACGCTCTTGCGCTGCATCACGTTCGGCGCCTGGAGCTCCAGGGCGCGACGCTCCTCGATGCCGGTGATCTCGCCGAGGCCGTCGATCGGGTTGCCGAGCGGGTCGACGACGCGTCCGAGGTAGCCCTCGCCCACGGGGACCGAGAGAACCTCGCCCGTGCGCTTGACCTTCTGGCCTTCTTCGATGCCGGCGAAGTCACCGAGGATGACGACGCCGATCTGGCGGACGTCGAGGTTCAGCGCCAGACCGAGGGTGCCGTCCTCGAACTCGAGCAGTTCGTTGGCCATCGCTGAGGGAAGACCCTCGACCTGCGCGATGCCGTCGGCCGCCGACGCGACGATGCCGACCTCTTCGGCCTCGCCCTGCGTCGGGGTGTAGTCCGACACGAACTTCTGCAACGCGTCGCGGATCTCCTCCGGACGAATCGAGAGTTCAGTCATGCTGTGTGCCTGCCTTCTTGTGCGAACGGTGCGTTCTGGTCAGCCTGCGATGCGCCGGCGTGCGGCCTCGAGGCGGGTGGACATGGTGGCGTCGACGACCTCGTCGCCCACGGAGACGGCGATGCCGCCGATGACGGACGGATCGACCACGGTGTTGAGCTGGATCTCCCGTCCGTAGCGCCGCGAGAGCGCATCGGTGAGTCGCTGACGCTCGGTGTCGTCGAGGTCGTACGCGACGCGAGCCACGGCGACGAGCCGGTCCTCACGTGCGGCGACCTGGCGGCTGAACGCCTCCAGGACCCGCTCGAACGAACCGGTGCGAGCCACCGCTGCCTGCGAGAGCAGGGCCAGGGTCGAGTCGGAGACCTTGCCGCGGAACACGTCCTGGAGCAACGTGGTGCGGGCCGAGGCCGGGACCGACCGGTCGGAGACGACCCGTCGGAGCTCGTCGGAGTCGTGGATGACCCGTCCGGCCTCGAACAGCTCGTTCTCCAGGATGTCGCCCTGGCCGGCCTCGTCGGCGGCGCGGGTGTAGGCCGCGACGCCGGCGATCTCGAGACCGTCGGTCAGGTCACGCCCAGCGGCCCAGCGACCGCTGACGGCGCTGGAGAGCACCGTGAGCGTGTCCGCGGCGACCTTGCCCTCGAAGATGCCGGCGGCGAGCGTGCGCTTGCCCTCGGCCTCGGTCGACGGATCGGTCAGAACGCGTCGGGCGGCCACGGCCGAGTCGAGCGCCGAGACGATGCCGAAGAGCTCGGCGCCGACCTGGGCCGCCGACGCACCCGGGACCGCGGCGACCGCGGTCAGGGTGTCGTCGAGCGACTTGGCAGACGATCCACGCATCAGTTGGCCGACCCCTCGAGTTCGTCGATGAAGCGCTGGACGGAACGACGCTGCGCGTCGGTGTCGGCGAGGGACTCGCCGACGATCCGGCCCGCGAGCTCGGTGGCCATGCCGCCGACCTCGGACTTGAGCTGCGCGATCGCCTGCTGGCGCTCGGCAGCGATCTGGGCCTGCGCCGCCGAGACGATGCGCGCGGACTCGGCCTGAGCCTGCTCGCGCATCTCGACGACGATCTGGGCACCCTGCTCGCGCGCCTCCTCACGGATGGCGGCGGCCTCGTGCCGGGCGTCGGCCAGCTGCGCGGTGTACTGCTCGAGCGCGGCCTGGGCTTCCTTCTGCGCCGACTGCGCCTCCTCGATCCCGCCCTCGATCGCGGCCGTGCGCTCGGCGTAGGCCTTCTCGAAGTTGGGAACGACGTACTTCCTCACGAGGAAGTACAGAATCGCGAAGACGACCAGCGACAGCACGACCTCAGAGAGGATCGGCACCAGCGGGTTGTGCTCCTCGCCTTCGGCAGCCGTGGCGAGAATCGTGGAGTACATCAGTCAGTTCCTGACGTTGTCAGAGGACGAAGGCGAGCGCGATGCCGATGATGGCCAGGGCCTCGGCCAGGGCGAAGCCGAGGATCGCGATCGACTGGAGGCGGCTCTGGGCCTCGGGCTGGCGGGCCACGCCGTTGATGTACGCGGCGAAGATCAGACCGATGCCGATGCCGGGGCCCACGGCCGCCAGGCCGTAGCCGATCATGTTCAGGGAGCCGAGGGTTTCGAGATCCACGGGTTTTTCCTTTCGTTGACGACGCACGAGCGCCGTCGGTTAGCGAAAACTGAGGGTTATGGAGTTGTGACCGACGATCAGTGCTCGTCGGCGAGTGCCCCGCCGATGTACATCGCGGACAGCAGGGTGAAGACGTAGGCCTGCAGGAACAGCACCAGCAGCTCGAGGAAGCTCACGGCGACGCCCATCAGGAAGGACAGCACGCCGACCGGCGCGTACCAGGGGTTGCCGGAGTCGAGGATGAGGTAGGCAGCGCCCGTGGCGAACAGGATCAGCAGCAGGTGGCCGGCGAACATGTTGGCGAAGAGACGCAGTGCCAGCGTGGCCGGGCGGACCAAGATCGTGGAGAGGAACTCCAGCGGAATGATCAGCGCCAGGATCGGGCCGGTGATGCCGCCGGGGATGCAGACGTGGCGCAGGTAGCCGCCGAAGCCGTGCTTTGCGATGCCGACGCCGTTGTAGATGACCCACACCAGCAGGGCGATCGGGACGACGAAGCCGAACCGGGAGAACGACGGGAACTGCAGGAACGGGATGAGGCTGAAGTAGTTGTTCACCAGGACGAAGGTGAACAGCGTGAAGAGCAGGGGCACGAACTTGAGGAAGTCGTGCGAGCCGATCGAGTCCCGAGCGACGCCGTTGCGCACGAACCCGTAGACGTACTCGCCGGCGAACTGCAGGCGGCCCGGCACGACGGCCTGGCGCTTGGACGCGGCCCAGAAGAAGCCCACGATCAGCGGCACGGAGAGCGCCAGCAGGAGCATCGGCTTCGTGACACCGAGGTCACCGATGTGGAAGACCGGCGGGAGTTCGAAGCTGCCAGGTCCCGGAGCGGCGAAGCCGCCCTCGGAGTCCGAGGCGGCGTTCAGCACGGTGGTCGTCACGGCGGACAATCGATCACCCTTCTGTGGCGTCGAGCCCCTGTCGGCCCCGACGTCGGTCGGCAGTTCACGCGGATCAGCTCTCGCGTTGCGCCATCGCGACGGTGTAGATGCCCAGTGCGGCACCCACCACCACGCCGATGGCGACCATGAACGACGTGTCCCACCATCGGTCGAGCAGGAACCCTGCTCCACCGTAGAAGATCACTCCCCCGGCCACACGACCGAAGGCGACCCACGGGTCCTGCGGTGGGGGTGCGTCGTTCATTGCACCCCGAATCTATCAGGGACGTTTGCAGCCGCTGCAGGCAGGTCGTGAAACTTTTCACTTCGTCGGCGCGGCCCCGCGCGGGCGCCCCGTACGAGCGCCCGGAACGTTCAGTCCCGAGGCGTTTCGCCCGGTTCGGCGGGCTTCTGCTCGGGCAGGTCGTAGATCGGGGTTCGCTCCCGGGTGGCGTCGAGGACCCGGGCGCCGAGCCACACCATCGTGGTGGCGATCACGGTGACCGACACCGACTCGGCGTCGATCGGACCGGATTCGCCGGCCGAGCGCCGCAGGACCACGAAGAGCGCGAACAGGGCGACGACCTTGGTGAGGAAGAAGATCATCGCGAACATCAAGGACAGCGCAGGCGTGGCCTTGGCGACCGGGCCGAGCACGGTGGGGGTCGCACCGAAGAACCCCAGCACGATGACCCCGCCGATCAGGGCGCCCACCACGCCTTCGGTGCCGACCACGAGGCCCGCCACGACCGTGCACACCGCGATGGTGGCCAGGCCGGCGCGCAGGGCCCAGCGACGCGGGCTCACGACCACACCTTCGACTCGAGTCGGGGCAGGAGGAAGATCGCCGCGGTCACCAGGGCGGTGAGCAGTGCGATCACCACGAAGAGCTGCCAGCCGCTGAACAGTCCGATGGCCACGACGCCGAAGGCGACCAGGGCCGCGGCGGCGTACATCAACAGGACGGCGCGCCGGTGCGAGTGCCCGATCTCGAGCAGCCGGTGGTGGATGTGCATCTTGTCAGGGCTGAACGGCGACCGGCCCGCTCGGGTGCGGCGCAGCACCGCCAGGCCCATGTCCAGGAACGGCACCATGAGGACCGCGAACGGCAGGACGAGCGGCAGGATCGCCGCCGGCAGCAGGCTCGAGTCGGCGCCGCCGATGCCCTCGGACAGGCTCGTGGCGGGGAACTGGCCGGTGAGGCTGATCGAGGAGCAGGCGAGGACGAAGCCCAGCAGCATCGAGCCCGAGTCGCCGATGAACATCCGGGCCGGGAAGAAGTTGTGCGGCAGGATTCCCAGGCACGCGCCCGCGAGAGCGATGGTCAGGATCGCGGCTGCGACCGCGCGGGTCTCGCCGTTCTCCACTGCCAGGACGAAGGCGTAGACGAAGAAGGCGATCGACCCGATGGCCGCCATGCCGGCGGCCAGTCCGTCGAGCCCGTCGACGAAGTTCATGGCGTTGGCCGTGGCGACGATGAGGAAGACCGTGAGGATCATCGCCTGGGCCTGGTCGAGCCCGAGGTAGGTGTTGGGCAGCGGCAGGTAGACGAAGTGCAGGCCCATGGCGACCGTGATGACGCCCGCCAGGACCTGCCCGGCGAACTTGCTCAGCGCGTCGAGCTCGAAGATGTCGTCGATGATGCCCACCAGGCAGATGACGCAGGCGCCCACCAGCACGGCGCGGACGTCGGCGAACAGCGACGGGTCGCCGCCGGACAGGAAGGGCAGGTGGGTGGCGGTCAGGTAGGCCGCGACGAGGCCGCCGAGCATCGCCGGCCCGCCGAAGTACGGCGTGGGGATCGCGTGCACGTCGCGGTCGCGCACCTGGGCGACGGCGCCGAGCTGCTGGGCGGTCTGCCGCGCGATCGACGACAGCAGGTAGGCCACGCCGATCGCGACGCCGAAGATGACGAGGTACTCACGCACCGGCTCCACCGCCGGCGGGCTCGATCGTGTTGTTGAAGCCGTGGAGGGTGGCCAGGTCGATCGCGCCCTCGCGCAGCACGCGCGGCACCGGGCCGGTGACGTCGAGGATCGTGGACGGCGTGGAGCCGGCCGACGGTCCGCCGTCGAGGTACACCCGCACGGAGTCGCCGAGCATCGCCTCGGCCTCGTCGACCGTGGTGGCCGCCGGCTGCCCGCTCAGGTTGGCGCTGCTGACGGCACTGGGTCCGGACTGGCGCAGCACGGCACGCGTGCGCTCGTCGTCGGGGACGCGGACCGCGACGGTCCCGTGGGTCTCCCCCAGGTCCCAGGTGAGCGACGGCTGCGCCCGGAAGACGACCGTGAGCGGGCCGGGCCAGAGGTCCGCGAGCATCGTCTGCAGCCACGCGGCGGGACGCTCGGCCACCAGCGCGTCGAGGGTGACCGGGTCGGCGATGAGGACCGGCGGCGGCATGTCGCGCCCGCGGCCCTTGGCCTCGAGCAGGCGGGCGACGGCCGAGGGGTCGAAGGCGTCGGCCGCGATCCCGTAGACCGTGTCGGTCGGCAGGACCACCAGCGCGCCATCGCGCAGTGCCGAGACAGCCGCCTCGACGCCGCGGTCGAGTTCCGTCGCGCAGTCGAACCTCATGACCCCAAGGTTAGGGGTCGACACCGGCACCCACGGCGTCGGCTGCCGGGAGACGGATCGTTAGAATCGTCAGGATGCGTTCCTCCAGGCCGGTCCCGACCGTCGTGACCCCATGACCCCGTCCCCGACGCTGGCCGCGCTGTTCGCCCTGGGCTCCGCGCTCGGCTTCGCGTTCTCGACCTCCTTCCAGCACCTGGCCGCCGGACGCGTCCACCTCACCGTCACGCACCCCCTCCTCGTGCTGCTGCAGCTGCTGCGCAGCCCGCGCTGGCTCGCGGGGAGCACCATCGGCCTGATGGCGTGGCTGCTGCACGCGGTCGCGCTCAACCTCGGCACCCTCTCGCTGGTCCAGCCGATCATCCTGCTGGGCGTGGTCCTCGCGGTCGTCGTTCGATCGTCGCTGGACCGCCGGTGGCCGAGCCGGAACGAGCTCGTGGGAGTCACCGTCACGATCGCCTCGCTGATCGCCGTGGTCTCGGTCGCGGACACCAGCCACGAGGGCGCGACCGCGCCGACCTCCTGGATGCTCGCGGTGGCCGGCACCGGCGTGGTGATCGCGCTGGTGGTGACCCGGTTCGCCAACGATCTGCCCCGACGCGGCATGGCGGCGTTCGTGCTCGGGATGACCGCCGGCATGCTCTTCGGCATCACCGCCTGCCTCATGAAGGTCGTGGGTGAGGCGATCAGCACGCACGGCGTCCCGGGGTTCCTCGGCACCTGGTCGCCCTGGGTGCTGCTGTCGTGCGCGTTCCTGGCGATGTCGCTCAACCAGCGGGCCTACCAGTTGTCGCGCCTCTCGCACTCCATGCCCGTGCTGAACGTGACCTCCGTGCTGCTGTCGATCGTGCTCGGGTCGGTGCTGTTCCAGGAGTCGCTGCCCACGTCGCCGGGGACGCTGGCGCTGCAGGCGATCGGCCTCGTCGGCATCGCGTGGGGCCTCTACCGCATCGCCGACGCCGGCCCCCGCGCGCGCGTCGCCTGACTCCCCGCTCCCCCGGCCTCGCGAGTGGCAGTGGGTGGAATCAGGGGCGGCGGGCGGTGACGAAGCGGGGCCGGTCGGCGAGGTCGGCGTGGTCGCGGACCTCGGCCCAGCGCGAGGTGAAGACGGCCGGGGCGCTCTCGCCCTGCGCGTCGGCGTGCTCGGCACCGACGACCCCGCCGGAGCGCAGCAGCCGCCAGGCCACCTGCTCGACCACGCGCATCGCGTCGAGGCCGTCGTCGCCCGACCACAGCGCGAGCTGCGGGTCGTGGTCGCGGGCCTCCGGCGCCACCGACTCCCATGCGTCGAGCGGGATGTAGGGCGGGTTCACCACCACGACGTCCACCGTGCCGTCGAGCTCGGGGAACGCGTCGGCCATGTCGCCGCGACGCAGGTCGACCCCCGTGCCGTCGAGGTTCTGCATCGCCCAACCGTGGGCGGACTCGTCGAGCTCGACGGCGTGCACCCGCGCCTCGGGCACCTCGTGCACCACCGAGAGCGAGATCGCGCCGGAGCCGGCGCACAGCTCAACGACGACGGGCGGGAGCCCCTGCTGCAGGACCTCGCGCGCGGCGTCGATCGCCCACCCCGCGAGGAGCTCGGTCTCGGGGCGTGGCACGAAGACGCCAGGACCCACCTCGACGTCGACGTAGCGGAAGGCGGCCGTGCCGGTGATGTGCTGCAGCGGGACCCGGCGGGCGCGAGCCGCGATCATCTCGAGGTAGGTGCGGCGCTGGACGTCGTCGACGCGCGCGGTGAGCGTGAGCAGCGCCCGCGGCGTGCCGGTGACGTGACTCAGGAGCACCTCGGCGTCGTGGCGCGGGGACCCGACCCCACCCTGCTCGAGCGTGGCGGCGGCCTCCTCCAGCAGGCGGCGGGTGCTCACGGGCGGTCCTCGAGGGCCGCGAGTCGGTCGGCCAGGTCGGCCTCGACCAGCGAGCCGATCACGTCGTCGAGTGCGCCGTCGATGACCTGGTCGAGGTTGTAGGCCTTGAACCCCGTGCGGTGGTCCGAGATCCGGTTCTCGGGGAAGTTGTAGGTGCGCACCCGCTCGGAGCGGTCGACCGTGCGCACCTGCGAGCGGCGCGCGTCGGAGGCCGCGGCGTCGGCCTCGGCCTGCGCCGCGTCGAGCAGGCGGGAGCGCAGGATGCGCATCGCCTGCTCCTTGTTCTGCAGCTGCGACTTCTCGTTCTGGCAGCTCACGACGATCCCGGTGGGCAGGTGCGTGATCCGCACGGCCGAGTCGGTGGTGTTGACGCTCTGCCCGCCCGGTCCGGACGAGCGGAAGACGTCGATCCGCAGGTCGTTGTCGTTGACCTGGACGTCGACGTCCTCGGCCTCGGGCAGCACCAGGACACCGGCGGCCGACGTGTGGATGCGCCCCTGCGACTCGGTGACGGGAACGCGTTGGACGCGGTGCACGCCGCCCTCGAACTTGAGCTTCGCGTAGGGCGCCTCCCCCGGCTCGGGGGTGCCCTTCGCCTTCACCGCGGCGGTGACCGACTTGTAGCCGCCGAGCGCGGTCTCGGTGCAGTCGAGCACGTCGACCTTCCACCCGTGCCGCTCGGCGAAGCGCGAGTACATCCGCATCAGGTCGGCGGCGAACAGCGCCGACTCGTCACCGCCCTCGCCACCCTTGATCTCGAGGATCACGTCCTTGCCGTCGGCGGGATCGCGCGGGACGAGCATGCGCTCGAGGCGCTCGGCGAGCTCGGGGACGCGGCGTTCGAGGTCGGCCGCCTCCTCGGTCATGTGCAGCTCCTGCGCAGCCACGAGGTCCTCGCCGGCGTCCAGCCACTCGCGGTAGACGCGGATGATCGCCGTCAGCTCGGCGTACCGGCGTCCGAGGTCGCGGGCGCGGCGCGCGTCGGAGTGCACGGCGGGGTCGGCCAGCTGCTGCTCGACCTCGGCGTGCTCGCCGATCAACGACTCGACTGCTTCGAACACGTCGTCACCTCCTGCGCTCGGGTGCCCGGACACGACAACGGCGCCGGTCGCTCCATCAGAGCGACCGGCGCCGGAGAAGTCCTACTTCTTGCCGTAGCGCTTCTCGAACCGGGCGACGCGGCCGCCGGTGTCGAGGATCTTCTGCTTGCCCGTGTAGAACGGGTGGCAGGCCGAGCAGACATCGGCGCGGAGGGAGCCCTCGGTGGCCGTGCTGCGGGTGGTGAACGAGTTGCCGCAGGTGCAGGTGACCTGGGTCTCCACGTACGCGGGGTGGATGTCCTTCTTCATGATGTCCTCTCGTGGGGTCGCCGGGTCGGGACGCGGGTGCGGACCGTGAACCGGAACCAAGGATTGATTCTGCCAGTGGCACCTTGTATAACCCAAATCGGGCCCGGGGTGTTCCCCTGTCCTCAAATCCCGAGGCACCGCCTACTATGACCCTCATGGGGACCGGGAGACTCAAGACCATTGCCATCACGCTGGTGATGCTCCTCGTGATCGGCGGCGCCGGGGTCTACATCGCCACCGAGTACGGCCGCAGCCGTGCCATCACCGTGATCGCGGCCGTCGGACTCGTCGCCGCGCTGGCGTGGGTCATCCTCACGATCGTCTCGATCATCACGGCCACCAGCGCCCGGCGCATCCTCACCGAGGAGGACACGACGCTGCGCAACGAGCAGCGCCCCGTCGCCCGTCGCACGATCCTGCCCGGCGACGACAAGCAGGTCGGACGGCGCCGCAAGGACCCCAGCGGCTCCTGACCGGCAGCGATCAGGCCGGAAGCAGCGCCTCGATGTCCTTCGCGATGTCCTCGGGGCTCGTCGTCGAGCCGTAGCGCTTGACCACCGTGCCCTCGGTGTCGACCAGGAACTTGGTGAAGTTCCACTTGATCGCACCCCCGAGGACGCCCTTCTTCTCCGACTTCAGCCACTGGAAGAGCGGGTGGGCGTCCGAGCCGTTGACCTTCACCTTGGAGAACATCGGGAACTGCACGCCGAACTGCGACTCGCAGAACGTGGCGATCTCGTCCTCGGCGCCCGGCTCCTGACCGCCGAACTGGTCGCACGGGAAGCCCAGCACGACGAAGCCGCGATCGGCGTAGGTGTCGTAGAGGTCCTGCAGGGGTCCGTACTGCGGCGTGAAGCCACACTGCGAGGCGGTGTTGACGACGAGCGCGACCTTGCCGCGGTAGTCGGCGAGCTGCTGCTCCATGCCGTCGATCGTGGTGGCGCTGAAGTCCCAGGCGGTGGTCATGTGGCGAGCCTAGCGACGAAGGCCCGGCCCCCTTGCGGGAACCGGGCCTTCGAGGCTCAGCAGGTGCGGCGCGGCGGCCGCCGGCGATCAGTTCTCGCCGTTGCTCGCACCGCCGGGCATCGTCTTGTTGATCTCCATGAGGAACTCGACGTTGTTCTGCGTCTTCTTGAGCTTGCCCAGGATGAGCTCGAGGCCCTGCTGGCCGTCGAGGCCCGAGAGCAGGCGGCGCAGCTTCCACACGATGGCCAGCTCGTCGCGAGCCATGAGCAGCTCCTCGCGGCGGGTGCTGGAGGCGTCGACGTCGATCGCCGGGAAGATCCGCTTGTCCGCGAACTCGCGGCGCAGGCGCAGCTCCCAGTTTCCGGTGCCCTTGAACTCCTCGAAGATGACCTCGTCCATGCGCGAGCCGGTCTCGATCAGCGCGGTCGCCAGGATGGTCAGCGAGCCGCCGTCCTCGATGTTGCGCGCCGCGCCGAAGAACTTCTTCGGCGGGTACAGCGCCGAGGAGTCGACGCCGCCGGACATGATGCGTCCGGAGGCGGGCGCGGCCAGGTTGTAGGCCCGGCCCAGGCGGGTGATGCCGTCGAGCAGCACGACCACGTCGTGGCCCAGCTCGACGAGGCGCTTGGCGCGCTCGATCGCCAGCTCGGCCACGGTGGTGTGGTCGGAGGCCGGACGGTCGAACGTGGAGGCGATGACCTCGCCCTTGACGGTGCGCTGGAAGTCGGTGACCTCCTCCGGACGCTCGTCCACCAGGACGATCATCAGGTGGCACTCGGGGTTGTTCTCGGTGATCGCGTTGGCGACCTGCTGCATCACCATCGTCTTGCCCGCCTTGGGCGGCGAGACGATGAGGCCGCGCTGGCCCTTGCCGATCGGCGAGACGAGGTCGATGACGCGGCCCGTCAGGCCACCGGCCTGGCCCTCGAGGCGCAGGCGCTCCGAGGGGTACAGCGGCGTCAGCTTGGAGAAGTCGACGCGGCGCTTGGCCTCGTCGGCGTCCGACCCGTTGACCGAGTCGACCTTGACCATCGGGTTGAACTTCTCCTTGCGCTCGCCCTCACGGGGCTGGCGCACCTGGCCGGTGATCGCGTCACCGCGGCGCAGGCCGAGCTTGCGCACGAGCGCCATCGAGACGTAGACGTCGTTCTCGCTGGGCAGGTAGCCCGTGGTGCGCACGAACGCGTAGTTGTCGTGGATGTCGAGGATGCCCGCGGCCGGCACCAGGACGTCGTCCTCGGTGAAGGTGGGGTTGTCCTCGAGGCCGCGGCCCGTGCTGCCGCCGCGGTTGCGGCCGCGACGGTTGCGACGGCGTCCGCCGTCCTCGTCCTGGTCACGGTTCTGGTCGCGGCTCTGATCGCGGTTCTGGCCGCCACCCTGGGTGCGCTGGCCGCCGCCCTGGCGGTCCTGGCGATCCTGGCGGTCCTGGCGGTTCTGGTTGCCGCCCTGGCGATCCTGGCGGCCCTGGCCGCGGTTGCCCTCGCGGTCGCCGGACTCGCGGTCGCGACGATCCTCCTGGCCCTTGTCGGCCTGCTTCTCGCCGCGCGAGCGGTCGTCCTGACCCTTGTCGGCCTGCTTCTCGCCGCGCGAGCGGTCGCCCTGGCCCTTCTCGGCCTGCTTCTCACCCTGCGAGCGGTCGCCCTGAGCCTGGTCGGACTGCTTCTCGCCCTGCGAGCGGTCGCGACGGGTCTCGCCCTGGTCGGACGTCTCGGCCGGCCCGGCGGTCTCGGCGGCGTCGCTCTCGCGCGTCTCGGCCTGCTCGACCGGCGCGGAGGACTTGGGGGCACCGGCGGCGCGGCTGGCGCGCGCCGGGCGCTTCGTCGTCCTGGCCTTGGTCGTGGTCTCGGCCGGCACGTCGATGAGCGTGTCCTGGCTGTCCTGGCTGGCACGGGGCGCCTCGACCGGCTTCGCGTCACCGCGGGCGGTCTTGATGGCGTCGATCAGCTGACCCTTGCGCATCTTGGCGGCACCCTCGATGCCGAGGCCGGCGGCGATCTCCTGGAGTTCGGCGATCACCTTTCCGCCGAGCGCTCCCCCGGTCTTGCGGGGGGCCTTCGCGGGGGCCTTGTCGGCACCGTCCGCGGGCGTGGGATCGACCGTGGTTGATTCCGTCACACGTTGTCCTTTTTCGGGAGGCCACGCTTCCTGGGTGGGCGCCTATCGGGTTGGCCGACGTCGCGTCTCGTTCAGGTTCGCCCGTATCCGACGGGCTGAGAGGTGGCATGGTGTCGGGGAGAGAGACTCGACTCCGACAACTTCACTGTAACACGCACTCAGGACCGGAAGTGCACGCCTTCGGGCGACACGCGCAGTTCGCGTCGAGCCCATCCGGCCGGGCTCCAGGCCTCGAGTCCGTGCGCGAATGCCAGCACCGTCGGGCCGGCTCCGGAGATGACCGCGGGCACGCCCTCGACACGCAGCTGGCGGACCAACTTGTAGGAGTCGGGCATCGCCTCGGCGCGGTACGGCTGGTGCAACCGGTCCTCGGTGGCCGAGATCAGCCGCTCGGGCGCGGAGGTGAGTGCCGCCACCAGCAGGGCCGTGCGCCCGGCGTTGAAGGAGGCGTCCCCGTGCGGGACCTGCTCGGGCAGCAGGCCGCGGGCCACGGAGGTGGCGACCGGCTCCGGCGGGACGAACACGGTGACGTCGGCCTCGACGTCGAGCCGCAGCGTCTCGGCCGCGGCGCCCTCGATCCACGAGATGGTGAAGCCGCCGAACAGCGCCGGTGCGACGTTGTCGGGGTGACCCTCGAGATCGGTGGCCAGGCCGAAGAGCGTGGTGTCGTCGACGCGCTCGTCGCCGCCGACGACCAGGGCGCGGGCGAGCACGACGCCCGCGGCGATCGCCGCGGCCGAGGAGCCAAGGCCGCGGCCGTGGGGAATCGTGTTGCGGCACGTCAGGTGCAGGCCCGCCGGCTTCTCGCCGAGGAGGTCGAACGCGGCGTCCATCGCGCGGTACAGCAGGTGCGTCTCGTCGCGCGGGACCTCGTCGGCACCCTCGCCCTCGATGTCGAACGTCAGGCCCGAGGTGGTGACCTCGGCCGTGACCTCGTCGTACCAGGACAGCGCCATCCCGAGGGAGTCGAAGCCGGGTCCGAGATTGGCGCTGGTGGCCGGGACCCGGACGGTCACCGGCACGTCGACGAAGGTCATGCGAGCCCGGCTGCCTCGGCGGCCGCGTGCACGTCGGCGTCGACGACCGTGTCGACGATCGAGCCGATCTGCGACAGCGGCGTGTCGATGTCCTTCAGGCCGTGCCCGGTGACGGTGACCGTGATCGTCAGGCCGGTCGGCACCTCCCCCGCCTGGACGGCGGCAAGCAGACCGGCGACGCCCGCGGCGGACGCGGGCTCGACGAAGATGCCCTCGTGGCGCCCGAGCTCGCGCTGGGCGTGCAGGATCTGCTCGTCGCTGACGGCGTCGATCCGGCCGCCCGACTCGTCGCGGGCGTTCTCGGCCAGCGTCCACGAGGCCGGGTTGCCGATCCGGATCGCGGTGGCGATGGTCTCGGGGTGGGTGACGATCTCGCCCCGCACGAGCGGCGCGGCGCCGGCGGCCTGGAAGCCCCACATCCGCGGACGCGAGGAGGCGTCGCCGGACTCGTGGTACTCCACGAAGCCCTTCCAGTACGCGCTGATGTTGCCGGCGTTGCCGACCGGGAGGACGTGGATGTCGGGCGCCCGGCCGAGCACGTCGACGATCTCGAACGAGGCGGTCTTCTGACCTTCGAGGCGCATCGGGTTGACCGAGTTGACCAGCGCGACGGGGTACTCCTTGGCCAGCCCGCGCGACATGTTCAGGCAGTCGTCGAAGTTGCCGCGGACCTGGATGATGTCACCGCCGTGCATGACCGCCTGGGCCATCTTCCCGGCCGCGATCTTGCCCTGGGGCACGAGCACGATCGGGGTGAGCCCTGCGCGCGCGGCATAGGCCGTCATCGACGCCGAGGTGTTGCCGGTGGAGGCGCACACGACGGCCTTGGCGCCCTCGGCCACCGCGGCGGAGATCGCCGTGGTCATGCCGCGGTCCTTGAAGGAGCCGGTGGGGTTGTTCCCCTCGACCTTCACCCAGACGTCGCCGGCGACGAGGCCGGACAGCCACGCCGAGTGGATGAGCGGCGTGCCGCCCTCCCCCAGCGACACGACGGTCGCGCCCGGCTCGAGCGGGATCCGGTCCCGGTACTCCTCGATGACTCCGCGCCACGGGCTGGCCATCACGACACTCCTTCGACTCGCATGACCGACGAGACCCCGCGCACCATTTCGAGGTCGCGGAGCTGACGCACCGTCGCCGCGAGTGCGGCGTCGTCGGCCTCATGGGTGACGACGACGAGCTGGGCGTCGCCGCCGCGGCCCTCCTGGCGGACCGTCTTGATCGAGACGTCGTGGACGGCGAACGCCTCCGCGACGGCGGCCAGCACACCCGGACGGTCCTCGACGTCGATCTGGACGTGGTACCGCGTGCGGGCCCGGCCGATGTCGAGCACCTCCACCTGGGCGTGCACGGTCTCGCCGGGGCCGAAGACGCCGTCGACGCGATGGCGGGCCACGGTGACGACGTCGCCGAGGACCGCGCTCGCGGTGGGTGCACCGCCGGCGCCGGGCCCGTAGAACATGAGCTGGCCGGCGGCCTCGCTCTCGACGAAGACGGCGTTGTAGGCGCCGCGGACGCTGGCCAGCGGATGCGTGGCCGGGATCATCGCGGGGTGGACGCGCACGGACACCGCGGTGCCCTCGGGGTCGATCTCGCAGATCGCCAGCAGCTTGACGACCGAGCCGATCTCGGAGGCCGACGCCACGTCGGCGGCGGTGACCTCGGTGATGCCCTCGCGGTGGACGTCGGCGATGGTGACGCGTGTGTGGAACGCCAGACCGGCCAGGATCGCGGCCTTGGCGGCGGCGTCGAAGCCCTCCACGTCGGCGGTGGGATCGGCCTCGGCGAACCCGAGGCGCTGGGCCTCGTCGAGCGCGTCGTCGAAGCCCGCGCCCGTGGTGGTCATGGCGTCGAGGATGAAGTTGGTGGTGCCGTTGACGATGCCGAGCACCCGCTCGACCCGGTCGCCGGCGAGCGACTCGCGCAACGGGCGGACGATCGGGATGGCACCGGCGACGGCGGCCTCGTAGTAGAGGTCGCGCTCGGCCTTGACCGCCGCCTCGTAGAGGGTGTCGCCGTCCTCGGCCAGCAGGGCCTTGTTCGCGGTGACGACCGACGCGCCGCTCTCGAGGGCGGCCAGGATGAGCTCGCGGGCGGGCTCGATGCCGCCGATGACCTCGATGACGACGTCGAGGTCGCCCCGGGTGACGAGGGCCTTGGCGTCGGTGGTGAACAGCTCGGAGGGGATGTCGAGGCTGCGCGTGCGCTCGAGGCGACGGACGGCGATCCCGACCAGCTCGACCGGTGCACCGACGCGGCGGCCGAGCTCCTCGGCGTCGCGCAGGAGGAACCGGGCGACCTCGGTGCCGACGACACCACAGCCGAGCATCGCGATGCGGATCGGGCGGGCGGGAGCGGACGTGGTCACCGGGCAAGACTAGCGGCGACGCGCTGCCGCTCGTGCCCCTGTCCGCGCCTGCGCCGATCGGCGCGGGGAGGGCGTCAGGTCACTCGACGTCGAGGGCGAGCAGGTCGTCCTCGGTCTCGCGGCGCAGGATGAGGCGCGCCTCGCCGTCGCGCACGGCCACGACCGCCGCGCGCGGCACGTGGTTGTAGTTGCTGGCCAGCGAGCGGCAGTAGGCCCCCGTGCCCGGCACGGCCAGCAGGTCGCCCGCGGCGATGTCCGAGGGCAGGAACTCGGACTTCACCACGATGTCGCCGGACTCGCAGTGCTTGCCCACGACGCGGGCGAGCACTGGGCGGGCCTCGGACTCGCGCGACGCGAGGGTGCACGAGTAGTCGGCGCCGTAGAGCGCGGGGCGGATGTTGTCGCTCATGCCGCCGTCGACCGAGACGTACATCCGCGAGCCGCCGCCGTCGAGGCCCACGGCCTTGGTGGTGCCCACCTCGTAGAGCGTGAAGGTGGAGGGCCCGGCGATCGCGCGGCCGGGCTCGATCGACAGCTGGGGCACGTCGATCTTCAGGGCGGCGCACTCGTCGGTGACGATCTTCACGATCTCGCGGCCCAGGTCCTCGGCGGGCCGGGGGTCGTCCTGCGTCGTGTACGCGATGCCGAAGCCGCCGCCGAGGTCGAGCTCGGGCGCGGTGACGCCGAGCTCGCGGGCGATCTGCTCGTGCAGGCGCAGCACGCGCCGCGCGGCGACCTCGAAGCCGTCGGTGACGAAGATCTGCGAGCCGATGTGCGAGTGGAGACCGAGGAACTCCAGCCCGTCGGCGGCCAGTACCCGGCGGACGGCCTCGAGCGCGGCGCCGTCGGAGATGGAGAAGCCGAACTTCTGGTCCTCGTGCGAGGTGGAGATGTACTCGTGCGTGTGCGCCTCGACGCCGGCGGTGACCCGCACCATCACGGGCGCGCGCACGTCGAGCTCGGCACTGAGGGCGGCGAGCCGGTCGATCTCCTCGAACGAGTCGATGACGATGCGGCCGACGCCGACCTCGAGGGCCCGGCGCAGCTCGGCGACGGACTTGTTGTTGCCGTGGTGGCCGATGCGGGCGGGCGGGAACCCGGCGCGCAGCGCGACCGCCAGCTCTCCCCCGGTGCACACGTCGAGGTTGAGGCCCTCCTCGGCGATCCAACGAGCCGTGGCGACGCACAGGAACGCCTTGCCGGCGTAGTAGACGTCGGCGTCGGGGAACGCCTCGCGGAAGCCGCGGGCCCGCGCCCGGAAGTCGTCCTCGTCGACGACGTAGAGCGGGGTGCCGAACTCCTGCGCCAGGTCCGTGGCCGGCTCCCCCGCGATCGTGAGCACGCCGTCGATCTTGCTGACGTTGGCCGACCACAGGTGCGGCACGAGCTCGTTGGAGTCGTCGGGCTCGCGCAGCCACTCGGGGCCACGGGTGCCGGCCTGACCGTGCAGGGCGCCTGCCTCGTGCGATCGCATCATCACATCCGTTCCGGCGCCGAGACGCCCAGCAGGTCGAGCCCGGTGGCGACCACCTGGCGCGTGGCCGCGACCAGCACGAGCCGGGCGCGGTGGGTGTCCGTGGGCTCCTCGTCGCCCTGCGGGAGGACCCGGCAGACGTCGTAGAACTTGTGGAACGTGGAGGCCGTGTCCTCGAGGTACCGGGCGACCCGGTGCGGCTCGCGCAGCTCGGCGGCGCGCGCCACGACCCGCGGAAACTCCGCCAGGGCGCGCAGCAGGTCGCCGGCGCGGTCCTCGACGAGCAGCGACGGGTCGAACCGGTCGAGGTCGGCGGTCAGGCCCAGGTCGGCGCCGTTGCGGATGATCGACGACAGCCGGGCGTGCGCGTACTGCACGTAGTAGACGGGGTTGTCGTTGCTCTTGCGCGTCATCTCGGCGACGTCGAGCGTGAGCGGCGAGTCGGCCGGGTACCGGATCAGCGTGTACCGCAGCGGGTCGACGCCGATGAGGTCGATCAGCTCGCGCAGCGACACGATCGTGCCCGCGCGCTTGCTGAGCTTGAGCTCCTTGCCGTCCTGCATGATCTTCACGAGCTGGCCGATGAGGACCTCGATCTGCTCGCCCGGGGTGTCGCCGACGCAGGCCGCCATCGCGTTGAGGCGCCCGACGTAGCCGTGGTGGTCGGCGCCGAGCAGGTAGATGCAGGTGTCGAAGCCGCGGTCGCGCTTGTCGACGTAGTAGGCCGTGTCGGACGCGAAGTAGGTGAGCTCGCCGTTGCCGCGCAGCAGCACCCGGTCCTTGTCGTCGCCGAAGTCGGTGGTGCGCATCCACGTGGCGCCCTCGGACTCGAACAGCCGGCCCTGCTCGCGCAACTTGACCATGCCGCGCTCGACGGCGTCGGACTCGTGCAGCGAGCGCTCGGAGAACCAGACGTCGAAGTGGGTGTTGAACTCGGCCAGCTCGGACTGGTGCTCGCCCAGCTGCAGCGTGTAGCCGGCCTCGCGGAAGGCCACCAGCTGCTCGTCCTCGGGCAGGCTCATGATCGAAGGGGCGTCCTCGACGATCCGGGCGGCGAGGTCGGCGACGTAGGCGCCCAGGTAGCCGTCCTCGGGCGGCTCCTGGCCGTGGGCCCGCGCCATCAGGGAGGCACCGAACTTGTCCATCTGGTTGCCGCGGTCGTTGATGTAGAACTCACGGGTGACCTCGTCGCCCGCCGCCGCCATCACGCGGCCGATCGCGTCGCCGACGGCCGCCCAGCGGGTGTGACCGAGGTGCAGCGGACCCGTAGGGTTGGCGCTGATGAACTCCATGTCGACCTTGCGGCCGGAGGGCGGCGCGTAGCCGTAGGCCTCCCCCGCCTCGAGGACGTGGCGCGCGATCTCGCCCTGGGCACCCGCAGCGACACGGATGTTGAGGAAGCCGGGGCCGGCCACCTCGGCGCCGGCGATGCCGTCGGACGCGGCCAGCTCGGCGGCGAGCAGCTCGGCGAACGCGCGCGGGTTCATGCCGGCCTTCTTGCCCAGCTGCATCGCGATGTTCGTGGCGTAGTCGCCGTGCTCCTTGACCTTCGGTCGCTCGACGCGGACCTGGGCGGGGACCGGGTCGGGAAGGGTCACGCGGCCCGCGTCCACGAGGGACGTCAGGGCGGCGACGATGGCGTCGGAAAGCTGGTCGGGGGTCACCGGCACAGCCTATCTGCGTGGGCTACTGCCGGGATTCGAGGACCCGGCGCACGGTCGCGACGAGCGTGTCCGGGTCGAACGGCTTCGTGACGTAGTCGTCGACGCCGGCCGCCGCGGCGCGGTTGAGGTCGATCTGCTGGCTCTGGGTGGACACCATGACCAGCCCCACGCCCGCGTAACGCGCATCGGCCCGGATGCGCGTGATGGCGGTGACGCCGTCCATGCGCGGCATCATCATGTCCATCGTGATGAGGCCCGGCAGCTCGTCGAGGGACGCGAGGACGTCGAGACAGTCCTGTCCGTCCTCCGCCTCGATCACGTCGAAGCCTGCCAGTTCGAGGTTGGTGCGGATCAGGAAGCGAATGGACGCCGTGTCGTCGACGACCAGCACGGTGGGGGGCACGGCTACAACCTACTCGTGCGCTACCGTTGGTCCCCGCGGTATCCCACACCGCGAGCGGCCCCCGTAGCTCAGGGGATAGAGCACCGCCCTCCGGAGGCGGGAGCGCAGGTTCGAATCCTGCCGGGGGCACGCTGGCACCACCGAGGTCCGTCCGTCGAGGGCGGACCTTCTGCTTTTTCCCAATCCAATCGCGATTCGTGAACGTGGTACATGGTGAAGTAGACTCACGATGTGACCCGCGAACCGGCGACCGTGCTCGACAAGCTGCTGCACCTCTCGTCGCTGATGGCGGCCGACCTGAGCCGGTTCGAGCGGGAGTCGGGACTCACCACGGCCCGCACCCACGTGCTCTGGATGCTCGGCCTGTCCGGCCCCAGCACGCAGCAGGCGCTCGCCGCCGCTCTGGAGGTGACGCCGCGGAACGTCACCGGGCTCGTGGACGGCCTGGTCGCCTCGGGACACGTCACCCGCGAGCCGCACCCCACCGACCGCCGCGCCATCCTGGTGACCCCGACCGAGGTCGGCGAACGGACGATCCGCGACCTCCGTGAGAGCCATGCCAATCTCGCGCGGCAGCTCTTCGGCGACGTTCCCGAGCGCAGGCTGGCCGCGTTCGAGTCCACGCTCGACGAGACCATCGCGACCTTCCTGCGACTCATGCAGGAAAGCACGTGACCACCCGGCGGCTGCTCGGCCTGGCGCGGGAGGCGCTGCTGCTGGAGCTCGCCCTCTACCGCTCCCTCGTCCGCTGGATCGCCCGCCGTCCGGACGTGCCGGCCGGTGCGACGCCGATCGGCTACGCGCAGCTCGTCGGCCCGATGCTGTGGCTGTGGATCTTCGGCTCGGCCACCGAGACCGTCGCGGTCGAGCTGGTGCTGCGCCACGTCGATGCCGCGTGGGCCGACGCCATCCGGCTTCCGTTGCTCGTGCTCGGCGTCTGGGGCGTCCTGTGGATGCTCGGGCTGCTGGCGTCCTACCGGGTCCGCCCGCACCTGCTGCACGACGACCGGCTGCGGCTGCGCTGCGGCGCCCGCACCTGGGTCGACGTCCCGCTCTCCGCGGTGGCGGGGTGCCGGCTCGTCGAGCACGAGATGCCGGGGACGATCCGCTCCGTGCACCACGAGGACGACCTGCTGCTGCTCGGCGTGAGCGGCCGCACCAACCTCGAGCTCGAGCTCACGGGTGTCACCACGCTGCGCTCGTCCAAGGGCGAGCTCGTCGCGGACCGGGTGGGCTTCTGGGTCGACGCGCCGCGCGACGTCGCTCGCGAGATCGCACCGCTGATCTCCACTCGCCCGTGAGCCGCGGGTCCTTGTTGCGGGCGCCGCGGCGGCATTAGGTTCGGACGAACCTCCCCCGTCGAGAGCGAGCCCGTGGATCCAGACCCGTCGCAGCAGCCCGCGGTCGTCACCGCGTCCGGACTCCGCATGTCCTACGGGCCTCGGGAGGTCCTCAAGGGCCTGGACTTCGAGGTGCGCCGCGGCGAGGTGGTGGCCCTGCTGGGCCCCAACGGCGCCGGGAAGACCACCACGATCGAGATCCTCGAGGGGTTCCGCAAGCCGTCCGACGGCGAGGTGCGCGTCCTCGGCGAGTCGCCGCTCACGGCCGACGAGGCGTGGCGCTCGCGGGTCGGCGTGGTGCTGCAGTCGTGGCGCGACCATGGCCGCTGGCAGGTGCGCGAGCTGCTCGAGCAGTTCGGCTCGTACTACGCGCCGTACGCCACGCCCGACCACCCGCGCCCCTACGACACGGACGAGCTGCTGGACCGGGTCGGCCTGACGGCCCAGGCCAGCGCGAAGGTCAAGTCGCTCTCGGGCGGCCAGCGGCGCCGGCTGGACGTCGCGATCGGCATCGTCGGCCGCCCGGAGATGCTGTTCCTCGACGAGCCGACGGTCGGCTTCGACCCCGTGGCCCGCCGGGACTTCCACGCCCTCGTGCGCCGGCTCAGCGACCTCGAGGACACCACCATCCTGCTGACGACGCACGACCTGAACGAGGCGGAGAAGCTCGCCGACCGGATCCTCATCCTGAACCACGGACGCATCGTGGCCGACGGCAGCGCGGCCTCCCTCGCCGAGCAGATCTCGGGCACCACCGAGGTGCGGTGGACCCATCACGGCGAGGCCCACGTGCACACCACCGCCGACGGCACCGACTTCGTGCGCGACCTCCTCGCACGTCACCCCGACGGGATCACCGACCTCGAGGTCCGCCGGTCGACCCTCGAGGACACCTACCTGGCCATGGTGGCCCGGCACGAGCAGTCCGACGAGCCGCGGGAGGTGGTCGCGTGAGCACCGTCGACGTCGCCGTCCGCTCCGGGATGCGGCGCGGCTGGATCGAGTTCCGCAACAGCCTCCGCGCCCCCGAGGACCTGATGTACTACGTGCTCCTCAACGGGATCCTCGCGGTCGTGCTGTACCTCAACCGCGACAACATGATCGAGGACGCCGACATCAGCGTGGCCCACTTCATCGTGCCCAACGCGCTCGCGATGATGGTGGTCTTCGGCGCGGCCTACGGGCTGGCCACGGTGGTCGTGACCGAGCGCGAGGACGGCACCCTGCTGCGCGCGAAGAGTGTCCCGCGCGGCATGCGCGGCTATGTCGTGGGACAGTCCGCGCGGGTGACGTACGAGACGATCTTCGGCTCCGCGATCATCCTCGCGGCCGCCACGGCTCTCGTGGACGGCCTCTGGCATCGCGGCGTGCCGGGACTCCTCGGCGTCGTGGCGCTGATCGTGCTGGGCCTGCTGGCCTGCGCGCCGATCGGCTTCGTGCTGGGCTCGATCTTCAAGAACCCCCGCTCGGTGGGCGGCTGGGGCATGGTCGTCATCGGCGCCCTCGTCTACGCCTCGGGGATCTTCAGCACGGGTGGATTGCCGCGCTGGGTGGAGGTCGTCGGGCAGCTCTTCCCGCTGCACTGGCTCGCGGCCGGGATGCGCGCGGCGCTGCTCCCCGACTGGGCCGCCACCCTCGAACCCGGCGGGGAATGGCGGGTCTGGCAGGCGGTCGCGGTGCTGACGGTGTGGGCCGTGATCGGGATGGTCCTGGCTCCGCGACTGCTGCAGCGCATGGCCCGCCGGGAGTCCGGATCGGCCGTGGCGGCGCGCCGCGACAAGGCCCTCACGCGGGTCTGAGCTCGGGGCGGCACGTCGGGGCGGAGGCGACGCCTCGCGCCGTTTCCACCACAATGGTCCCGATGCCCGACACCACGAGCGCGACCCACCAGGACCTTCCCAACCTCCCGGAGCCGTGGCGCGCACGGGTTCCCGGCTACGCCGACATCGACGCCCTGGTCGCCCTGCGACGGCTCGACGAGCTGCAGGGAACGGGCGAGGCACACGTCGATCCCGCGGGGATCGAGTCCGAGGTGGCGGGGCAGGCGAGCTGGACCCGCCGGCAGCTCGTCGCCGTGGGTGACGACGACGTGCCGCGCGCGTGGATCACGGTGCACGACCGGGCCGCCGGGCGTGCGCTGATCTGGGGATACTTCGACCGCGACGTGGAGCAGATCGACGCGATCGCAAAGGCGTTCTACGCCTGGGCGGAGGATGCCGCCGTCGCGATGGCCCGCTTCCGCGGCGTCACCGCCACCCGGCTCGACGAGAGTCCCTTCGCCGGTGACACGCGCCAGGCCGGCTGGCTGAGGCAGGCGGGCTACGCCAAGCGCCGCACGTGGCTGCACATGGAGCGCCCCGTCACCGCGGACGAGGCCTCGCTCGAGCCCCGCGCCGGCGTCACCGTCCGGCCGGTCGAGCGGCACGAGAACGGGATGCCCGTCGCGGCGGACCTGCAGGTCGTGCACCAGATGCTCGAGACCTCGTTCCAGGACCACTTCAACTCCTACCGCGAGAGCTTCTCGGAGTTCGTCCAGCGACTGCGGGAGGATCCCGGCCACAGCTGGGACCACTGGTGGCTCGCGTACGTCGACACCGACGGCGGCCATCACGTGCCGGCGGGCACCGTGGTGTGCTCGTCGAGCGCGGCCCCCGAGGGCGGCACCCCGGGCACCTACGTGGAGTACATCGGCGTGAACCGGGCGGCACGCGGACGAGGGGTGGCGAAGTCGTTGCTGGCCACCGTGATCGCCGATGCGGCCCGCAGCGGTCGGGATCGGGTGTCCCTCGAGGTCGATGCCGACTCCCCCACCAAGGCCGACGAGCTGTACCGCTCGCTGGGCTGGGAGACCGACTACGTCACCGAGTCCTGGTTCAAGGACCTCGACCTCAGCTGACGGACCCGCCCGGACTCGTCCGCTCCCGCAGCCACGTGGTCGTCCCCGGCGCCATCCCCCGAGACTTCGGAGTGCGGTCGACCGGGGTCACGATGAGCGCCTCGTCGCCGGGCAGCGACCACTTCAGCGCGTGGTAGACCACCGAGAGCGTCTCGGTGCTCTCGATGAGCAGCAGGCCCGGCGCGATCGGACGCGCCTCCTGCCACGGGCCGTCGAGATCGTCCAGCTGCGCCGCGGTCCACGCCAGGTACACCGTCACGCGCCCATCCTCGCGAAGCCGACGAAGTCCCGCACGACTCAGGCGGCGCTGCGCCGGCCCTCGATCGCCGTCCGGAGGGCGCCCGTGTCGACGCCGGCTTCCACGAGGAGGGCGCGTCCGGCGCAGTCCGCGCGCAGGATGCCGAGCAGCAGGTGTCCCCCGTCGATCCGCTTCTGCTTCAGCCGGATGGCCTCGCGCAGAGCGAGCTCGAGCGCCTTCTTCGCCTCCGGCGCGAACGGAATGTGGCCGCCGCGAGCGCGTCCCGCACGCTCCAGCGCATCAGCCCCGAAGGTCCGCTCCGCCTCACGGCGCACCGCCTCCAGGTCGATGCCGATGCCCGCGAGCGCGTCGGCATCGAGACCGCCGGACCGGAGATCGGCGAGTGCCCGGGCAGACAGCCCGGCGACGTCGACCCCCGACGCCTCGAGCGCCGTGCGGGCCGGACCCTGGGCTCGCGTCAGGGCGACGAGCAGGTGGCGCGTGTCGATCCGGCGGGTGGCCGACTCCCGCGCGACCTCCTGTGCGGCGACGACGGCGGTGCGGGCCTCGTGGGAGAACTTCTCGAACATCACTTGCTCCTGCCGTGCTTCTTGTGGACCGCCTGCTTGCTGACGCCGAGAGCCTCGGCGACCTCCTGCCAGGACCAGCCGAGCTGTCGGGCCCGGGCGACCTGGAGCGACTCGAGCCGGTCGGCGAGCTCGCGCAGCGACCTCACCGCCCGCAGCCCGACAGCCGGGTCATCGCCCGCTGCGGAGTCCACCAGTGCGGAATGCGTCATGTGGTCAACCCTAGTTGACAGGCGACTCATTCGTCAACCCGTGTTGACCAAGCGGCGGTGGCACTGCGCCACTCGCGGCAGGTGGGGCCGCGGGCTCAGGCCAGCAGGGCGAGCGCGGCGCGGACGATCTCGTCCTCGCCCAGGAGCACCTGGTCGGAGGCCGGGCCCAGCGGGATGAAGCTGTCGGCGCTGGCGACGCGCGCGATGCGGCCCGGGTGTCGTCCGGCGACGAGGGCGCTCACGACTCCCTCCCCCACGCCGCCGGAGCGACGGGTCTCGTCGACCACGAGCACCGCGTCGAAGTCGCGGCACGCGTCGACGATCCGCTCCTCGGGCAGCGGCGCCAGCCAGCGCAGGTCGACGACGGTCGCCTCGATGCCCTGGGCCCGCAGGACCTCCGCCGCCCGCAGGCTCATGAACGTGCCATTGCCGAACGTGACGAGCACGACGTCGCGGCCGTCGCCGTGCACCCCGAGCTCCCCCGGGGCGATGACCGCACCCTCCGAGGCGGCCGCGGTCCACAGGCCGTCGCCCTCCTCGTGCAGGTCGCGGGAGTGGTAGCGCGCGATCGGCTCGAGGTACACGCACACCTGTCCCTGCCGGGCGAGCTCGTGGCAGGCCCGCAGCAGTCCCGGAGCGTTGGCGGGATGGCTCGGGACCGCAAGCACCAGTCCGGGGATGTCACGCAGCACGGCCACCGAGTTGTCGTTGTGGAAGTGGCCGCCGAAGCCTCGCTGGTAGGCCAGTCCGGCGACGCGGACCACCATGCCGTTGCGGTACTGGCCGGCGGAGAAGAAGGCGAGCGAGGCGGCCTCGCCACGCAGCTGGTCCTCCGCGTTGTGCAGGTACGCCAGGTACTGGATCTCGGGAATCGGCACGAACCCGGCCAACGCCGTGCCCAGGGCCGTGCCGAGGATCGTCTGCTCGTCCAGCAGCGTGTCGAAGACGCGCTGACCGCCGAAGCGCTTGCGCAGGCCGCGGGTCACGCCGTAGACGCCGCCCTTGACCGCCACGTCCTCACCGAAGACCAAGGTCTCGCCGTGCTCCTCCAGCAGCTCCACGAGCGTGGCGTTGATCGCCTGCGCCAGGGTGCGCCGCGGTCCGTCGGCCGGCTCCCCGGCCACCGAAGCGACCGACGGCAGCGCGAGCGGCGCCGTGACGGCGGCACGCGACTCCAGGCGCGCCTCGCCGATGATCGCCTCGGCCCCCTCCATGACGGTCCGGCGCATCTCCTCGTAGGCGTCGAGTGCCTCGGCCCCGGTCATCGCGCCGGCGTCGACGAGCGCCCGGGCGGTCGCGACGAGCGGGTCGTGGACGTGGTCGGCCTCGATCCGGCGCCGTGTGCGGTAGGCGATCTCGGTGTCGGAGCCGGCGTGACCGAGGAACCGGACGGTGCTCAGGTGCAGCACCCCGGGCCGACGGCTGGAGCGCACCTCGTCGAGCGCGTCCCGCGTCTGCGCCAGCAGGCCGACCGGGTCGTCCCCGTCCGCGGTCCGGTAGCCGATCCCGGGGAGCCGCTCCAGCATGGCGCCCGGCCAGCCCACGGGCGACGCGGTGCTGATGCCGATCCGGTTGTCCTCGCACACGAACAGCACGGGGCACTCCAGCCCCCGGTGCGTGAGGTAGGCCGCGGCGTTGAGCGCACCGACGGCGGTCGAGTGGTTGACCGAGGCGTCGCCGAAGCTGCACAGCACGACGGCGTCCTCGGGCCACGCGGTGTGTCGGCCCAGCCTCCGGGCGAAGCCGAGCCCCAGCCCCAGCCCGACGGCGCGCGGCAGGTGCGAGCTGATGGTGGAGGTCTGCGGGATGATGCTGAGCGCCGGATGGCCGAAGACCTTGTGCCGCCCGCCCGACATCGGGTCGCTGCGGGCGCTGGTGAGGCTCTGCAGGACCGCCCGCACCCCGTCGTCGCGTCCGGCCTTGGCCGACCGCGCCGCGTACAGTCCGCCCGAGCGGTAGTGCAGCAGCGCCGGGTCGGTGACCTCCGACAGCAGGCCGAGGGCGGCGTTGCTCTCGTGCCCGGCGGAGCCGATCGTGTAGTGCCCCTGGCCCTGCGCCTGCAGCCAGCGCGCCGCGAAGTCGAGGTGCCGGCTCTGGACCTGGGCGGCGAACAGCCGACGCAGGGCGTCCACGTCCGCGTCCCGCTCCCCGCCGGGATCCGCACGCAGCTCCGGCAGCACGCGGACGACGTACTCGTCGATCGTCTCCATCAGTGACTCAGCGCCTCACCGACGGCCCGGGCGATCGGCACGTGGGCGACGGGCCCATGACCCGGCAGCACGAGGTCGGCGTCGAGCAGGGCGAGGTCCGGCAGCGTCGCGCGCAGCCGGGCCGTGTCGTGGTGGAAGAACGCGTCGATCGCCTGCGGGCCCTCGACCGGGCTGAGCGAGTGCCCGGTCACGAGCGCGTCCCCCGTGGCCACGGCACGCTGCTCGGGGAAGTACAGCGCCAGGTGCCCCGAGGTGTGGCCCGGCAGGTGCAGCGGAACGGGTGAGCGGGCGATGTCGAGCGGCGTCCCGGGCGTCACCGCCTCGGCGTCGTCGACCCGCGGATGCCCCGACGCGCCGAGGCGGGCGATGCCCAGGGCCCAGCGCAGCACCCGGGGCCGCCAGGCGCGCACGAGGACGTCGGCCGTGGTGGCGCTCTCGACGCGCTCGCCCCGGAGCATCGGCAGCTCCTCAGCCCCCGCGAGCACCCGCACGCCGCGGGCGGCCAGCGCCGGCATCGACCCGGTGTGGTCGACGTGGTTGTGGGTCACGACGAGGGCCTCGACCTGGTCCATCGTGGCGCCGGCGCGGCGCACGGACTCCTCCACCAGCGCGGCCTGCCCGGGGTAGCCGCAGTCCACGAGCGCCGCGCGCCCGTCCTCGACCAGCACGATCCAGTTGACGAACTCGGTGTGCGCGAACCAGATGCCGTCCGCGACCTCGGTGACCTCCACGGCTCGAACCTAGGAGCCCGTCCGGGCGCTGTCCACGGACGCGCCGTGCAGACCTGTCCAAACGTGGTTAGCGTCGAGAAGGAACACCCACCTGAGCACCATCACCCCAGCCACAGGAGGCCCCTCATGCCCACTCGTACTGCACGCACCGCCTGGGACGGCGGCTTCGAGGACGGATCCGGCCAGGTCGAGCTCACGTCCTCGGGCCTGGGCACGTTCGAGATGTCGTTCCCGAAGCGCTCGTCCGATGACGGCGGCGGCGCCACCAACCCCGAGGAGCTCATCGCCGCAGCGCACAGCGCCTGCTTCACGATGCAGCTGACGGCGCTGCTCGGACGCGCCGGCGCCACCGTGAACGCGGTGGAGACCTCGGCCGACGTGACGCTCGGCCCGGACCCCGACGGCGGCTTCCGGATCACCCAGATCACCCTCACCGTCAGGGCCGAGGCGGAGGGGATCGACGCCACCGAGTTCCAGCAGGTGGCCGACGAGGCCAAGGAGACGTGCCCCGTCAGCAAGGCGCTCGACGGCGTCGACGACATCACCCTCGACGCCACACTCGAGACCGTCTGAGTCCGCCGGACGTCGAATGGCGTCCGTTCATCGACGGGTTGCGCGACCTGCCTGCGTCGCCGTAGGCGCGCGCGTTACCCTGTGATGAGTCCACCATCCGTGCGCGATCACGCGAGCGATTTTCCCCGGAAGAGGCGATTCAGGCCGTGGCCGAGTCCTCCCCCACCGCGTCGGCGACCGACGCTCCCCATCCCGACTTCGGCAGCAACGAGTGGCTGGTCGAAGAGATGTACGACCAATTCACCGCCGATCCGTCCTCGGTCGGCGATGAATGGGCCGACTTCTTCCGCAAGGGAGGGTACGGCTCCAACGGCGGATCCAACGGCGTGACCGAGAGCAAGGCCTCCCCGCCGAAGTCCGAGTCGTCCGAGACCCGGACCGACGAGCCGGCGCTCGAGCCCTCCAAGCAGCAGGCCGAGAAGCCGGCGACGCCCGAGAAGACACCGTCCGCCCGCGCGGCCGAGGAGAAGAACCCGCCGGCTCCGGCCCAGGCGCCGCCCACCCCGAAGCCGGCCGAGAAGAAGCAGCCCGCCGCGGCCAAGGCACCTGCGAAGGACAAGCCGGCCGAGCAGCCCGCCGGCCCCGGCGAGGTCGAGAAGGTCATCCTGCGTGGCGCCGCCGCGCGCACCGCCACGAACATGGACGCCAGCCTCGCGGTCCCCACCGCCACCAGCGTGCGCTCCGTGCCGGTGAAGCTGCTGTTCGACCAGCGCGTCGTCATCAACAACCACCTCGCCCGCGCTCGCGGCGGCAAGGTCTCGTTCACGCACCTGATCGGCTACGCCGTCGTCCAGGCCGTGAAGTCGATGCCCGAGATGAACACCGGCTTCGAGTACAACGAGAAGGGCAAGCCGGTCCAGCTGAACCCCGAGCACATCAACTTCGGGCTCGCGGTCGACGTCCAGAAGTCCGACGGCTCGCGCCAGCTGATGGTGCCGAACATCAAGGCCGCCGAGACGATGGACTTCGCGCAGTTCTGGCGCGGCTACGAGACCATCGTGCGCAAGGCCCGCGACAACAAGCTCGAGGTCAGCGACTTCCAGGGCACGACCCTGAGCCTGACGAACCCCGGTGGCATCGGCACGAACCACTCGGTGCCGCGCCTCATGGCCGGCCAGGGCCTCATCGTGGGCGTCGGCTCGATGGACTACCCGCCGGAGTTCCAGGGCGCCTCGGCCGACACGCTGTCACAGATGGCCGTGTCGAAGATGATGACCCTCACGTCGACGTACGACCACCGCGTCATCCAGGGCGCGCAGTCGGGCGAGTTCCTGCGTCGCGTGCACCAGCTGCTGCTGGGCGCCGAGGGCTTCTACGACGACATCTTCACGTCGCTGCGGATCCCCTACGAGCCCATCCGCTGGGCCCAGGACATCTCGGTCAACCACGACGACGACGTCGACCGCCAGGCCCGCGTGCTGGAGCTCATCCACTCCTTCCGCGTTCGCGGCCACCTGATGGCCGACACGAACCCGCTGGAGTACCGCCAGCGCACCCACCCCGACCTCGACATCGCGTCGCACGGCCTCACCCTGTGGGACCTCGACCGCGAGTTCCCCGTCGGCTCGTTCGGCAAGGCCTCGGGCAAGCGCTTCATGAAGCTGCGCGAGATCTTGGGCATCCTGCGCGACTCCTACGTGCGCACGATGGCCGTGGAGTACATGCACATCCAGGGGCCCGAGGAGCGCGCCTGGTTCCAGGAGCGCCTGGAGCGCCCGCACGTCAAGGAGCCCCGCGAGGAGCAGCTGCGGATCCTGCAGAAGCTCAACCAGGCCGAGGCCTTCGAGACCTTCCTGCAGACGAAGTTCGTCGGCCAGAAGCGCTTCAGCCTCGAGGGCGGCGAGACGATGGTCCCGCTGCTCGACGAGATCTGTGAGGGCGCTGCTGCCGACGGCCTCGAGGAGGTCTGCATCGGCATGGCGCACCGTGGTCGCCTCAACGTGCTCGTGAACATCGCCGGCAAGGACCCGGCCAACGTGTTCCGCGAGTTCGAGGGCAACATCGACCCGCGCACCGTCCAGGGCTCGGGCGACGTCAAGTACCACCTGGGCGTCGACGGCGAGTTCACCTCGGTCCGTGGCGACACGATCAAGGTCTCGGTCGCGGCGAACCCGTCGCACCTGGAGGTCGTCGACCCGGTCCTGGAGGGCATCGCCCGCGCCAAGCAGGACGTGCTGAACCGTGGCGAGGAGTTCCCGGTCCTGCCGGTCCTCGTCCACGGTGACGCGGCGTTCGCGGGCCAGGGCGTCGTCGCCGAGACGCTGAACCTGTCGCAGCTGCGGGGTTACCGCACCGGCGGCACGGTCCACGTGATCGTGAACAACCAGGTCGGCTTCACCACGAGCCCGTCGGCGTCGCGGTCCTCGACCTACTGCACCGATGTCGCGCGGATGGTCCAGGCGCCGATCTTCCACGTGAACGGCGACGACCCGGAGGCCTGCATCCGTGCCGCGCAGCTGGCCTACGAGTACCGCCGCACGTTCCACAAGGACGTCGTCATCGACCTGGTCTGCTACCGCCGTCGCGGCCACAACGAGGGCGACGACCCGAGCTTCACGCAGCCGCTGATGTACGACACGATCGAGAAGAAGAAGTCGGTGCGCAAGCTGTACACCGAGGCTCTCGTCGGCCGTGGCGACATCACGCTCGAGGAGGCCGAGGAGGCGCTGAAGGGCTACCAGAAGCTGCTCGAGCAGAACCTGGCGAAGGTCAAGCAGGCCCAGCACGACTCCGGCTACTCGCGCACGCCCGACTACCCCGAGAAGCCGTACGACGAAGAGCTCGTCACCGCGATCACCCCCGACACGCTCAAGGCCGTCTCCGACGCCTACACGAACGTGCCCGAGGGCTTCACGGTGCACCCGAAGGTGCTGCCCCAGCTGCAGCGCCGCGCGGCCTCGATCACGGCCGGCCCGATCGACTGGGGCACCGGCGAGATCATCGCGATGGGCTCGCTGCTGCTCGACGGGCGTCCCGTGCGCCTCGTCGGCCAGGACTCGCGCCGTGGCACGTTCACGACGCGCTTCGCCACGATCATCGACCGCAAGGACGGAGCCGAGTGGACCCCGCTGCAGCACGTGGGCGAGGACCAGGCGTCCTTCTACATCTACGACTCGCTGCTGAGCGAGTACGCCGCGCTCGGCTTCGAGTACGGCTACTCGGTGGCGCGTCCCGAGGCGCTGACGATGTGGGAGGCCCAGTTCGGCGACTTCGTCAACGGCGCCCAGTCGGTCATCGACGAGTACATCAGCTCGGGTGAGACCAAGTGGGGCCAGAAGTCCGGCGTCGTGCTGCTGCTGCCGCACGGCTACGAGGGCCAAGGCCCCGACCACTCCTCAGGACGCATCGAGCGCTTCCTGACGCTCGCGGCCAACGACGAGATGACGATCGCCCAGCCGTCGACGCCCGCGTCGTACTTCCACCTCCTGCGCCGGCAGAACCTGCAGTCGCAGCACCGTCCGCTCATCGTCTTCACGCCGAAGTCGATGCTGCGCAACAAGCTGGCCGCGAGCCAGCCGGAGGACTTCACCTCCGGCACGTTCCGTCCGGTCATCGGTGACGACACGGTGGATCCCAGCCGCGTCGAGCGGGTCATCCTGTGCTCGGGCAAGGTCACGTGGGACCTGATGACCGATCGCAAGAGCCGCGAGGGCGACAACCCCCGCACCGCGATCGTGCGTCTCGAGCAGCTCTACCCGCGTCCGCTGGCCGAGCTCAAGGAGGAGATCGCGAAGTACCCGAACGCTCGCGAGATCCGCTGGGTCCAGGACGAGCCGGAGAACCAGGGGCCGTGGCCGCACGTCGCGCTGTACCTGCGCGACGCGCTCGGCCTGCCGATGAACCCGGTCACCCGTCCGGAGTCCTCGGCTCCGTCCGTGGGCTCGCACTCGGTGCACGTCACCGAGTTCAAGGACCTGATGAACCGGGCCTTCGCCTGATCCGACGATGTACTTCACCGATCGAGGCATCGAGGAGCTGACGGCCCGCCGCGGGGAGGAGCAGGTCTCCTTCGCGTGGCTGGCCGAGCAGTTCTCGATCTTCGTCGACCTCAACCCCGAGTTCGAGGTGCCCGTCGAGCGGCTCGCCACCTGGCTGGCCCGCCTCGACGACGACGAGGACTGACACCGAGCACGCCGTCCGGCCCTGAAGTGCCCGCCACTCACCGAGTGGCGGGCACTTCTGCGCTCACCCCGCGGACCGTCCTGCCGCACCCGGTGTCGGTAGCGGCCACTACGGTGCTGGCGTGGACTTCGATCAGCCGCCCGTCGTGCGCGTCACGGGCGTGGAGCCGGACGACTGGTCCGCCTCGATCCCCGCGGTGCGCCAGCTGGCGCGTGACGGCCTCGACCTGGGCCCGGGGGTCACGTTCCTGGTCGGGGAGAACGGCTCCGGCAAGTCCACCCTGGTCGAGGCGATCGCCGTCGCCTACGGACTGTCGCCCGAGGGTGGCTCGGCCTTCGGCCACCACCAGACGCGCGAGACCGAGTCGTCGCTGTGGAGGAGCCTCACGATCCAGCGCGGGGTGGGCAGCGGCAGATGGGGGTTCTTCCTGCGCGCCGAGACGATGCACGGCTGGTACTCCTACCTCGCGGACCATCCGGGCGGCAATCCTCACGAGCCCGACTTCCACGCGATGAGCCACGGCGAGTCCTTCGTGGCGTTGCTCGAGCACCGCTTCGACGGGGCCGGCTTCTACTGCCTCGACGAGCCGGAGGCCGCCCTGTCGTTCTCCAACACGCTCGCCCTCATGGCGACGCTCGACCGGATCACCCGCGACCGGGGCCAGGTCCTGTGCGCGACCCACTCCCCCGTCCTGGCGTCGCTGCCGGGGGCGCGCATCCTCGAGGTCGGCGCGTGGGGCTGGCGGGAGACCGCCTGGGAGGATCTCGAGGTCGTGCACCACTGGCGCGCGTTCCTCGACCGGCCCGACCGGTACCTGCGGCACCTGCTCGACTGATGTCCCCGAGCAGCGGCCGCGGCGCAGCGAGTGAGGACGATCTTGCCGAACACGTCGCCGTCGATGACGCGCTGGAGGCCCTGCGCGGCGTCCTCCATGGGGATCTCGGCGTCGATCAGGGGCTTCGTGCCCGTGACGGCCATGAACTCGGCCAGCCGGCGCAGCTCCTCCCGCGTGCCCATCGTGGAGCCGTGGACGCGCATCTGCTGGAAGAAGATCCGGGTGAGCTCGGCGTGCGACGGGGCGTCGCCCGAGGTGGCACCGGAGATCACCAGCGTGCCGCCTGGGCGCATCGAGCGGACCGAGTGCGACCACGTGGCCGCTCCCACGGTCTCCATGACGGCGTCCATCTTGACCGGCAGCCGGGCTCCGGACTCGAAGACCTCGTGCGCGCCGATCTCGAGCGCGCGCCGGCGCTTGTCCTCGTCGCGGCTGGTGGCGTAGACCCGGAAGCCGGCCGCGCGCGCCAGCGTGATCGCGGCGGTGGCGACGCCTCCACCGGCACCCTGCACCAGCACGGCGTCGCCGGGGCCCAGGTCGGCCTGGGTGAACAGCATCCGGTAGGCGGTCAGCCATGCCGTGGGCAGGCACGCGGCCTCGGCCATGGACAGCCCGGCGGGCTTGGGCACCACGTTGCGGCGCGGCACGGCGACCTTCTCGGCGAACGTGCCCTGGTGGCGCTCCGAGAGCAGCGAGCGCCGCGGGTCGAGCGTCTCGTCGCCCACCCAGTCCGGGTCGCTGATCACCGCGTGCACGATGACCTCGTTGCCGTCCTCGTCGTAGCCGGCGGCGTCGCAGCCCAGGATCATCGGCAGCGCCTCCTCGCGCAGGCCGACGCCGCGCAGGCTCCACACGTCGTGGTGGTTGATCGAGGCGGCCTTCACGGTCACCGTGGTCCAGCCGGCCGGCACCTCGGGATCGGGCCGCTCACCCACCACCAGGCCGTCCAGCGGGTGCTTCTTGTCCATCGAGGCGGCGTAGACGGCGAACACGAGCGATCTCCTGGGGTCGGGCGACAACTACGGAGCGACCCTAACCGGATCGCGCTCCGCCCGCCGGCGAGGGTGGGCCGATCAGTAGGGGCGACGCGCCAGGCCGTCGCGCCGGGCCGTGTCGGTGACCGCGCGGGCGACCGCCTGCGACACCCGAGGGTCGAACGGCGACGGGATGATGTGGGTCTCGGACAGCTCGTCGTCGTCCACGAGGTCGGCGATGGCGCGGGCCGCAGCCAGCTTCATCGACTCGGAGATCGTCGTGGCGCGCACGTCGAGCGCGCCACGGAAGATGCCCGGGAACACCAGCACGTTGTTGAGCTGGTTTGGGAAGTCGGAGCGTCCGGTGGCCACGATCCGCGCGTGGCGGTTCGCGACGTCGGGGTGGACCTCGGGGTTCGGGTTGGCCAGGGCGAAGATGATCGCGTCGGGGGCCATCTTCGCGACGGCCTCCTCGGGCACGGTGCCGCCCGAGACGCCGACGAAGACGTCGGCCCCGTCGAGGGCGTCCGCGACCGATCCGGGACGGGCCCAGTCGGCGGTCTCCTCGGCCAGGAACCGCTTGACCTCGTTGAGGTCGTCGCGCGCGGGCGTGATCACGCCGGTGCGGTCGACGACGCTGATCTTGCGGACCCCCGCCGAGCGGAGGATCTTCGTGATGGCCACGCCCGCGGCGCCGGCGCCGGAGATGACCACCTTGATTTCGTCGGGCTCGCGGTCGGTCAGGCGCAGCGCGTTGTAGAGGCCGGCGAGCACCACCACGGCGGTGCCGTGCTGGTCGTCGTGGAAGACCGGGATGTCGAGGCGCTCGATGAGGCGGCGCTCGATCTCGAAGCAACGGGGGCTGGAGATGTCCTCCAGGTTGATGCCGCCGAACGTGGGGGCGAGCCGCACGATCGTCTCGACGATCTCGTCGGTGTCGGTGGTGTCCAGCGCGATCGGGATGGCGTCGACGCCACCGAACTGCTTGAACAGGATCGCCTTGCCCTCCATCACCGGCATCGCGGCGGCGGGACCGATGTCGCCCAGGCCCAGGACGGCCGTGCCGTCGGTGACGACGGCCACGGTGTTGCCCACCCACGTGTACTCGTGCGCGACCTCAGGATCGGCGGCGATGGCCTCGCACACCTTCGCGACGCCCGGCGTGTACGCCAGCGACAGGTCGTCGGCGTCGGCCACGGGTACCGTCGAGGCGACCTCCATCTTTCCGCCGCGGTGCAGCGAGAAGACAGGATCATCGTGTTCGGTGAGCGTCATGAGCAGGTCGGCATCGATGGGGTCGAGTTGGGTGGACATGGTTCCTCGCGCAACGTGGGACTACAGGTGCGGGCGGCGCCGATCCGGCTGCCGGTTGCGGTGTCGTTCCGCGGGTGAGGACGGGGTGTGCCCCAGCGTCAAGTCTCGCACACGGGTCACGCCTCGTAGTCGTCGGCCAGCGCCCGGCGGGCCGGCCCCGTGGCCAGGCATCCGAGGACGACCAGGGCCGAAACGGCGATCGCCAGCGCGACCGCACGGTTGTCGCCCGTGTTGGGATCGGGATGGCGCAGCGACCAGGCCAGTCCGAGACCGATGAGCTGGGCGACCACGGCCGGCCCCCGGGCGACGTGGGCACCACGGGCCAGACCCACCGCGGCCGCCACCAGCCCGGCGCCGACCAGCAGCAGCAGGATCCCGATCCCGACCCCGACGGCGATGCGCCCGGGGACGAGTCCGCTGAGGTCGAGCACTGCCAGGACGAGGAAGACCAGGCCTTGGAGACCCACCACGACGGCGGCGATCAGGAGCGGGGCGCGGGAGGAGACAGGCACGGTCTCAGGCTAACGCGGCGTGAACGCAAGCCTTTTCAATGTTACGAGTATGTGACGTTTCCCTCAGAATCGGTCGGTCCGCATCTGTTGTGGAGTGTGCAGAACCTTGCGAAACTGGACGAGCGTGCGTCCCGGCGCACGGTTTCCCCCACTGTAAGCAGCCAAAGGAGTCATCCGTATGGATTGGCGTCATCGTTCGGCCTGTCTGGACGAAGATCCGGAACTGTTCTTCCCGATCGGCAACACCGGCCCGGCGATCCTCCAGGTCGAAGAGGCCAAGTTGGTGTGCCGTCGGTGCGACGTGCGCGAGCAGTGCCTGCAGTGGGCCCTCGAGTCCGGCCAGGACCACGGCGTGTGGGGCGGCCTCAGCGAGGACGAGCGCCGCGCGCTCAAGCGGCGCAACGCCCGCGCCCGCATTCGCACCGCCTGATCGGGCTTATAGCCCGAACGCGATCGTCACGGTCGTGCCGCCCGACGGCATCGACTCGTAGTCCAGATCGCCCTTCAGCTCCCCCCGCACCAGCGTCGACACGATCGACAGGCCCAGGCTGAGCGTCGGATCGAAGTCGTCCGGCAGCCCTCGGCCGTCGTCACTCACGCGCAGCCGGATCCGTCCGCGGATCCGGTTCACCGCGAGCATGACCCGACCTCCCTCCGGCCCGAACGCGTGCTCCGCCGCGTTCTGCACGAGCTCGGTGAGCGTCATCGCCAGCGGCGTCGCGATCTCGGCGGGCACGAGCCCGAACGAGCCCACCCGCTCCGCCTTCACGACGCCGCCGCCCACGTCCAGCACGGTGCGCAGCAGCGTGTCCGCGATCGCGTCGAACTCGACCGACTCGTCGAACGACTGGCTCAGGGTCTCGTGGACCAGCGCGATCGATCCCACCCGCCGCTCGGCCTCCTGCAGGGCCTCGCGCGCGGCGGGGATCTCCATCCGGCGGCTCTGCAGCCGCAGCAGCGCCGCCACGGTCTGCAGGTTGTTCTTCACCCGGTGGTGGATCTCGCGGATCGTGGCGTCCTTCGAGACGAGCTCGCGCTCGCGCAGCCGCAGCTCGGTGACGTCACGCAGCAGGATGAGCGAGCCCGTCGCCGCTCCCCCGCTGCGCAGCGGCATGATCCGCAGCAGCATCGACGCGCCACCGCTCTCGATCTCGGCCTCCGCCTCGCCGGCCCCGAACAGCGCACTGAAGGGCCGGTCCGCATCGGCACCGATGAGGCGGGTCGTCACGTCGATCAGGTCGGCCCCGCGCAGGTCGCCGGCGTAGCCCAGGCGGCGGTAGGCCGAGAGCGCGTTGGGGCTCGCGTAGGAGACCAGTCCGTCGGCGTCGGTGCGCACGAAGCCGTCGCCCACGCGCAGGGAGTCGGCCAGCTCGGACGGGACGCCCGGCAGCGGGAACTCGCCGCGCTGGATCATCTCGAACAGCTCCTCGCTCGTGCGCTGGTACGCCGACTCGAGGGCACCCGCGGCGCGGCGGTCGGTGGCGGGCCGGCGCGTGACGATGAGCGCGATCCTGCGCCCGGCCCACATGACCGGCACGGGCGCCTGGACCACCACCGCCCCGTCGGCCAGGACCTCGTCGTCGATGTCGGACAGGTCGCGCGGGACGAAGGTGCCCACCACGTCCTCCAGCAGCGTGGTGGGGCCGGTGGTCGGACGGATCTGCGCGGCTGCCCACATCCCCTTCTCCTCGGCGTCCTCCACCCACAGCACGAGGTCGCTGAAGGACAGGTCGGCGACGATCTGCCAGTCGGTCACCAGCAGCTGCAGACGGTCGATCTGCGCGGTGGTCAGGGCCGTCTGCGCGTCGGCGATGTCTTCGAAGGAGGGCACGTTCCGAGCCTAGGGCTCCGCCGGAAGCGACTCGCGGGTAACCTGCGTCACATGAGCGAAGACCAGCAGCAGGACGCCACGTTCCCCGAGCCCACCGGGCCGCACGGCGGCCACCACGCACTCGACGTCGCGCGCGCCCACGGCGCCGAGGCGATGTTCACCCTCTCGGGCGCCCACATCTTCCCGATGTACGACGCGGCCGTGAAGTCCGACCAGCCGATGCCGATCATCGACGTGCGTCACGAGCCGTCGGCCGTCTTCGCCGCCGAGGCCATCGGCAAGCTCACGCGGACGCCGGGCCTGGCCGTCCTGACCGCCGGCCCGGGCGTCACCAACGGCGTCAGCCCCGTCGCGCAGGCGTACTTCTCGGGCTCGCCGCTGGTCGTCGTCGGCGGTCGCGCCGCCGCGTCGACGTGGGGCACCGGCACCCTGCAGGAGCTGGACCACCCGCCGATCTTCGAGACCATCACGAAGTCGGCCACCACGGCGCGCAGCCTGGCCGACATCGCGCCCGTCGTCGACGAGGCGTTCACCCTCGCCGGCTCCTCGCACCGCGGCCCGACCTTCGTCGACATCCCGATGGACGAGTTCTTCAACTCCGGTCCGGTCGAGCACGTGTCGAGCGGCCCCTCGAAGTACCGCCTCGAGCCCGATCCCGACGCCGTCGCCACCATCGTGCGTCTGCTGGCGCAGGCGCGACGTCCGGTCGTGATCCTGGGCAGCGACGTGTGGTCCGACCACGCCGAGGAGGCCGCCCTGCGCTTCGTGCAGGAGACCGGCATCCCGGCGATCGCCAACGGCATGGGCCGCGGCATCGTCCCCGGCGGCCACCCGAACCTCGTGACGAAGGCTCGCTCGCGCGCCCTGGGCACCGCCGATCTCGTCGTGGTCGTGGGCACGCCGCTGGACTTCCGGCTGGGCTTCGGCCGCTTCGGCGGCAAGGAGGGGGGCAACCCCGCCGTCACGGTGCACGTCGCCGACTCCCCCGGCCAGGTGTCCACGCACGCCTCGCTCGGCGGCTCGGTCGCCGGCGACCTCAGCCTCGTCTTCGACGCCCTGCTCCAGGGACTGCAGTCGGGCACGTCGCGTCCCGACTGGGCGCCGTGGCTCGGCGAGCTGCAGGACGTCGTCGCCTCCGCCGTGGAGCGTGACTCGGCCCTGCTCACCGCCGAGGCGGATCCGATCCACCCCGCCCGCATCTACGGTGAGCTGCTGCCGCGGCTGGCCGACGACGCGGTCGTGATCGGCGACGGTGGCGACTTCGTGTCGTTCGCCGGCAAGTTCGTCGAGCCCCAGCGACCCGGCGGCTGGCTCGACCCCGGACCGTACGGCTGCCTCGGTGCCGGCCTCGGCGCGGCGATGGCCGCCCGCATCGCCCGCCCGTCCAGCCAGGTCGTGCTGCTGATGGGCGACGGCGCCGCGGGCATGTCCCTCATCGACGTCGACACGCTGGTGCGTCACCACCTCCCGGTCGTCATCGTCGTGGGCAACAACTCGGCGTGGGGCCTGGAGAAGCCCCCGATGCAGATGCTCTACGGCTACGACGTGGCCGCCGACCTGGCGCCCAACACCCGGTACGACCAGGTCGTCGAGGCGCTCGGCGGCGGTGGCGAGTTCGTCACCGACCCGCGCGAGATCGGCCCCGCCCTGGACCGCGCGTTCGCCTCAGGCGTGCCCTACCTGGTGAACGTCGCCACGGACGTCAACGCGCTCTACCCTCGCAATACGATGGGCGTGTGAGCGTGGCCGGCGACGCGGGTCACGCCACCGTGACCCACACCGTCGGGCCCGAGCACACCGCCCGCGCGGTGGGCAGCGGCGACCTCGAGGTGCTCGGGACGCCGGTCCTGCTGGCCTGGCTGGAGGAGGCCACGTGCGCCGCCCTCGACCTGGAGGACAGCCAGACCAGCGTGGGCACCCGCGTGGAGGTCCAGCACCTGGCCGCCAGCGGGGTCGGCGCCACGATCACCGCCGCGGCCTCGCTCACCCAGCGCGACGGGCGGATGGTGATCTTCGAGGTCTCCGCACGCGACGGCAACGAGGTCCTCGTGGCCAGTGGCCAGGTGCGCCGCATCGTGGTCGAGCGCGAGCGGTTCCTGTCCCGTGTGCCCCCGGTCGACTGAGTGTGCGAGACTTGATGGTCAGCGTTTTGAGGAGGAACCATGGGCAAGACCGGTCGCAAGCGCCGGGCGCGTCGCAAGAAGGGCGCGAACCACGGTAAGCGCCCCAACGCGTGAGAACGCGCCGATAACGCACGAAACCCCATCCAGCGGATGGGGTTTCGTCGTCTCCAGGTCAGGGTGACTCGGTGCGGATCTCCACCTGGACCGTGCGGATCTGGAACATGACCTTCTCGCGCAGCGGGGTGGGTGCCACCTCGGTGCACGACCGGCCGACGAGGGCCTTCACGATCTGCTCGAGGTGGAACTCGTTCAGGCACTCGGAGCAGTCGTCGAGGTGGGACTGGATCTCGTCGCAGCTGGCGGTGTCGATCTCGTGGTCGAGGAAGACGTAGAGGTTCTCCAGCGCCTTCTCGCAATCGGGTCCTTCGCAGCTCACTTCGCGTCACCTCCAGCAGGAACCTTCATACCGCGCTCGCGGGCGTAGTCGGTGAGCAGCTCGCGCAGCTGACGCCGTCCGCGGTGGAGCCTGGACATCACGGTGCCGATGGGCGTGTCCATGATCTCCGCGATTTCCTTGTAGGGGAAGCCCTCGACGTCGGCCAGGTACACCGCGTAGCGGAAGTCCTCGGGCAGCTGCTGGAGGGCGTCCTTCACGTCGGAGTCGGGCAGGCGCTCGAGCGCCTCCATCTCGGCGGACTTCAGCCCCGAGGAGCTGTGGGCCGCCGCCGCCGCGATCTGCCAGTCCTCGACCTCGTCGGTCACCTGCTGGGGCTGGCGCTGCTTCTTGCGGTAGTGGTTGATGTACGTGTTGGTGAGGATCCGGTACAGCCAGGCCTTCAGGTTCGTGCCGGGCTTGAACTGGTGGAAGGCGCTGAACGCCTTGGCATAGGTCTCCTGCACCAGGTCTTCGGCATCCTGGGGATTGCGGGTCATGCGCAGAGCGGCCGAGTACAACTGGTCGAGGAAGGGAAGGGCGTCGGCCTCGAATCGGGCCTGGCGCTCCTCCGTGGTCTCGGTCGACGGGTCCACGACGGTGTCGTCAGTCATCGTCGCCCAGCCTACTGCGGCAGGACGTACGGGGCATGCGAGCATTCAAAACCTCCTGCTTGGTCAAACGGCTCGCGGCGCCCCGCTATTCCCCCTCGAGCGGAAGCGGCTCGACCAGCTCGGGGCCGTTGTTGCGCACGTTGTTGACCTCGGTGGACACCGGCCACGTGTCCAGCACGCCCGGCGTGGCCGGCACCAGGTGCTCGAGCGCCTCGGGCCACGGCTCGGCCGCCAGCCAGTGCTCGGCGACCTCGGCGCCGACGATCAGCGGCGCGCGGTCGTGGATGCGCCCGTCCTCGCCCTCGGCCGACGTGGTGAGGATCGTGTAGGTGAGCAGCCACTCCCCCTCGGGGTCCTTCCAGAACTCGTAGAGCCCCGCGAGGCCGAGTCCGCCCTCGGCGCTCATGAAGAAGGGCTGCTTGGGCGGTCGCTTCGCGCCGGGCTCCGCCTCGGGCTGGTACCACTCGTAGAACCCGTCGGCCGGGACGATCGCGCGCCGCTTGGCGAAGGCCGACCGGAATGACGGCTTCTCGGCGACGGTCTCGCTGCGGGCGTTGATGAGGCGGTTGCCGATCGAGGGGTCCTTGGCCCACGAGGGAACCAGGCCCCACTTCGCGGTGACGAGCTCGCGGCGCGGGCCCGCGTCACCGGAGCGAGCGACGACGAGGGGCGCCAGCTTGGTGGGCGCGAGGTTGAAGTCGGGTCCGGTGTCGACGAACAGGTCGCCGAGATCGCTCTCGAAGTCGTCGACGAGGGTGGTCGGGGTCCGGGACGTCGCGTAACGGCCGCACATGCGACCAGCCTAGGCGCGACGACCGACGCTCCGGCCGCCCGGCGGGTTCCGCCACACCCGAGATGGGGGCGGACCCCGCCGGTCAACCGGTGAGTGCGTCGAGCACCCAGGTCACGTCCTGTGCGACCGGCGGCAGCAGCTCGAGCCACACCCGAGGCGGGGGCGACTCGAACGTCCGGCGCAGCAGGACGGGGACCAGGCTCAGCGGCGGCTGGTCCAGCCGACGTCGTTCGGCCAGGACGCAGAAGCGTCGTGGGCTCAGCTGTGCGATGACCTCGTCGCCCGGGAACACCGTCCGCAGGGCGACACTCACGTCGACCGCGTGCAGCGCCTGCTCGAGCACCTGGCCGGCCTGCCGAGGCAGCTCGACCACGACGAGCCCGTGACGATCCGTGACCGTGGAGTCGTCCCTGACCGCCCCGCGGTACAGCCCGTCCAGGCTGTGCCGCAGGTGCGCCAGGGTCGACAACTGGGTCAGCGGGTCCTCGCACGACGTCTCGAGCTGCAGCGCCCGGGACGTCTCGGCCCACGCCACGGCGACCCCACGGACCATCGCGAACGACGGTTCGAGGCCGTCGAAGGCCCTCTCCACGCGGTCGAGGACCTCGTGGAGTGGAACTCCGAGAGACGCTGCACTCGCTCCCACCTCGTGTGCAACGTCCACTGCGTCCACCTGACCGGCACGGACCGCCGAGTCGAGGTCGACATAGCTGACGTCGAAGGGGTTCATCCGTGCCTCCTCTCGCAAGGGCCGGGCGTGGTCGCCGTGTGACATCTAGGGGACGGCTGACCGCGGCCCCCATGACGCGACTTTCTGCACCGATCGCGCGTAACGGTGAGTTCACGCTGCCGCCGCCGCGAAAAACGGGCCCGTGACTAGTCACAAAGGGCCACCGGAACCACGGACAGCAGCGCGCTCGGCACCTAGACTGAGCAAGGTGGCCAGTCGTGGTCACGCGTAGGCACCCACGCGACCACTCGGGAAAGGGGCAGGCAGTGACCATCGACGCCTCCTCCTCTGCCCTGGGCCACGACCGAAGCGACGCCGATCTGCTGACCGCCGTCCGCGAGGGCGACTCGGCTGCGTACGGCGACCTCTACACCCGGCACCAGGCCGCGGCGCTGCGCCTGGCGCGCCAGCTGATGCGTGGTGCCGACGCCGACGACCTCGTCGCGGAGGCCTTCACCAAGGTGCTGGTCACGGTCCAGAAGGGCGGCGGCCCGCAGGAGTCCTTCCGCGCCTACCTGCTCACCGCGGTCCGGCGGCTGCACGTCGACCGCATCCGCGCCGTCACGCGCGAGCGCCCCACCGACGACCAGTTCGAGCTGGACGGCCGGGTGGACTTCGTCGACACCGCCGAGCTCGGCTTCGAGCGCACCACCACCGCGGAGGCGTTCGCCTCGCTGCCCGAGCGCTGGCAGATGGTGCTGTGGCACCTCGACGTGGAGGGACAGAAGCCCGCTGAGATCGCGCCGATGCTGGGGATGAGCGCGAACAGCGTCTCGGCCCTGGCGTACCGGGCGCGTGAGGGCCTGCGCCAGGCCTACCTCCAGAAGCACCTCGTCCCGACGACGACGCCCGAGTGCCAGTTCGCGATCGGCAACCTGGGCGCCTTCGTGCGTGGCGGGCTGTCGCGGCGCGACGCCGGCAAGGTGCAGCGTCACCTCGACGAGTGCCGCGCGTGCATGGGTCTGTACCTCGAGCTCCAGGACTTCAACCACGGCCTGGCCGGCATCCTGGCCCCGGCCATCCTCGGCACCGCGGCCGCGGGATACCTGCAGGGCACCGGTGCCGCCGGCGGCCTGGCCGCGGCCAGTGCCGGCGGGAACGGCAACGGCGGCGGCGGTGGTGGCGGTACCGGAGCAGGTGGCGGAGCGGGTGCGGTCGGAGGGTCCACGTCGGGCTTCATGGGCGTGCTGGGCACGATCGGCCCGGCCGGAATCGCCGCCGGCGCCGCGGCCAGCGTCGTGGTGATCGCGGGCGCGACCGCGCTCATCACCGTGGATCGTCCGCCGGCCGTGGAGAACACCACCCGCGCCGCTGCCCCCGGTGCCGCGGCCCTGCCCGGCGGTGCTGCCGCGGATGCAGCGGCGCCCGACGTGGGCGCCCTCCCCGACCCGATGGTGTGGCAGGACCCCCCGGAGGAGGCACCCGCCGACGGCGACGAGGAGCCGCCGGCCGACGACCCGGTGATCGACGAGCCGTTCCCCGACGAGCCCCAGCCGCTGCCGCCCGTGCCGACCACCGAGCCGACCGCGGAGCCCACGACGGAACCGACCACGGAACCGACGACCGAGCCCACGACGGAACCGACCACGGAACCGACCACGGAACCGACCACCGAGCCGACCACGGAACCGACCACCGAGCCGACGACCGAGCCGACCACGGAACCGACCACCGAGCCGACCACGGAACCCACCACCGAGCCGACCACGGAACCCACCACCGAGCCGACCACCGAGCCCACCACGGAACCCACGGGCGAGCCGACCACCGAGCCCACGGGCGAGCAGCCGACCACGGAACCGACCACCGAGCCGACCACGGAGCCCACGCCGGAGCCGACCACCATCCCGACGCCGGAACCCACGACCGAGCCGACCACGGAACCCACGACCGAGCCGACCACGGAACCCACCACCGAGCCCACGACGGAACCGACCACAGAGCCGACCACCGAGCCCACCACGGAACCCACCACCGAGCCCACCACGGAACCGACCACGGAACCCACCACGCAGCCGACTGACAGCACGGTGCGCGCCACGGCGACCACGAGCTGGACCTCGGCGACGTTCGCGTTCACGGTCGGCCCCGACGTCCGGCCCGGTCAGACGGTGCAGATGCGCGTCACGTTCACCGGCGGCTTCCCGGGCGTCGAGCTCATCACGGGGTGGTCCGGCTGGACGTGCACCCGGGCCAGCCAGATCAGCCCCACGCTCAACTGCGCGCAGCCGGTCACCGCGGACCGCACCCTCCCGGCGCTGCGGATCAACACGCTGTGGTTCCCCCAGGGCAACTACTCGGTCACCAGCGGCGGCACGTCGCTCTCGGGCACCTTCGGCTGAGCGGACCTCGGCAGCAGGGCCGCTCTGCGGCATGATGAACCCATGACTCTCCTGCGCGCGGTGGCCCGTCCGATGCTCGCCTCGATGTTCATCACCGGCGGGGTGATGGCGCTGCGCAAGCCCGGCGCGCTCGCCCACAAGGCCCAGCCCGTGGCCGACGTGCTGCGCAAGGTCGCGCCCCAGGCGAACCTCTCGCCGACGAATCTGATCCGGCTGAACTCGGCGGTGCACGTGGCCGCCGGCGCCACGCTGGCCACTGGCCACCTCCCGCGCACCTCCGCGCTCGTGCTGGCCGCCACGATGCCCGCCACCACGGTGGCCGGGCACCCGTTCTGGAACGAGACCGATCCCGTCGCCCGCAAGAACCAGTTCACCCACTTCATGAAGAACGTGTCGCTCACCGGCGGCCTGCTGCTGTCGACCCTCGACCCGGATCCGCACAAGCCGTGGCTCGGCCGGCGTGCGAGGAACACCGCCATCGCGGCCAAGGACACGATCGTCGACCAGCTCGACGACCTGCGGGGATGAGGATGGACTGGAACGCTCCCCATCCCTCGGCGGCCGTCGACTCCGAGGTGCTGCTGCCGGGCTCGAAGTCCCAGACCAACCGCGCCCTCGTGCTGGCGGCCCTCGCCGACGGACCCTCCACCGTCCACCTGCCCCTGGCCGCCCGGGACACCGAGCTGATGGCCGACGCGCTCGTGTCGCTCGGAGCCCGCATCGAGCGTGGGCCCGAGTCCTGGTCGGTCACCCCGATCGAGCCGGTCGGGGCGGCCGAGGTGGACTGCGGCCTGGCGGGCACCGTGATGCGCTTCGTGCCTCCCGTCGCGGCCCTCGGCACCGGTCCGGCACGGTTCGACGGCGACCCCCGCGCCCGTGAGCGTCCGATGGCCACCACCATCTCGAGCCTGCGCGACCTCGGCGTGCGAGTGGAGGACGACGGCCGGGGCAGCCTGCCGTTCACGGTGCACGGCGCCTCCGCGGTCCGCGGCGGTGACCTCACGGTCGACGCCTCCGCGTCCAGTCAGTTCGTGTCGGCGCTCCTGCTCGTCGCGCCGCGCTTCACCGAGGGGCTCGACCTGCGCCATGAGGGCGGCTCCCTCCCCTCGCTCCCCCACGTCGCGATGACCGTCACCGAGCTGCGCCGCCGTGGCGTGGTCGTCGACGAGGCACCGGGTCGCTGGCACGTCCGGCCCGGACCGGTGAAGGCGCTCGACGTCACGATCGAGCCCGACCTGTCCAACGCCGGCCCGTTCGTCGCGGCGGCGCTCGCCACCGGTGGCCGGGTGCTCGTGCGGAACTGGCCCGAGCACACCGACCAGGCCGGAGACGCCTGGCGCGAGCTCGCCGTGGCGTTCGGCGGTCGCGCCGAGCGCGACGGCAGCGACCTCGTCGTCACCGGTCCCGAGCGCCTCGCGGGCGTCGACCTCGACCTCCACGACGTGGGCGAGCTGACCCCCGTGGTCGCTGCCCTGGCCGCTCTCGCCGAGGCCCCCAGCCGGCTCACGGGGATCGGCCACCTGCGCGGCCACGAGACCGATCGCCTCGCCGCGCTGGCCACCGAGATCAACCGCCTCGGCGGCTCCGTGCAGGAGCAGCCCGACGGCCTCACCATCACGCCAGCTCCCCTGCACGGCGGCCGCTTCGCCACCTACGACGACCACCGCATGGCCCACGCCGCCGCCGTGATCGGCCTGCGCGTTCCCGGCGTCGTCGTGGAGAACATCGGCACCACCGCGAAGACGTATCCCGGGTTCGCCGACGACTGGGGACGGTTGGTGCCGTGAGGGACGAGGACGCCCAGTACGACCGCCCGCGCCGGCGCACCCGTCCACGCACGAAGGACCGGCCCGACTACTCCGACGCGGTCGTCGCCGTCGTCACCACGGTCGACCGGGGCCGCTACACGCTGCTGTTCGAGGACGGAACCGTCGTCACCGCCATGAAGTCTCGACCGCTCGGGCGCCAGGGCGTCGTGGTGGGCGACGAGGTGCGCGTGGTGGGCGACGTCTCCGGCCAGCCCGGCAGCCTCGCCCGCATCGTGGAGGTCCGCGACCGCCGCACGGTGCTGCGCCGCAGCGCCGACGACGACGACCCGATCGAGCGCGTCGTCGTGGCCAACGCCGACCAGCTGGTGATCGTCACCGCGCTGGCCGACCCGCCGCCGCGGCCGGGCCTGATCGACCGCTGCCTCGTCGCGGCCTACGACGCCGGCATGGACCCGGCCGTGTGCCTGACGAAGGCCGACCTCGCGCCGGCCGACGAGATCGTCGCCCAGCTGAAGCCGCTGGACGTGCGCACCGTGACCACCCGCCAGGACGGCGACCTGGAGCCACTGCGCGACCTGCTGCGCGACCGCACCAGCGTGCTGATCGGCCACAGCGGCGTGGGCAAGTCCACCCTGGTCAACGCCCTCGTGCCCGAGGCGCACCGCACCACGAGCCACGTCAACGAGGTCACGGGCCGCGGCCGCCACACGTCGACCTCGGCGATGATCCTCCCGCTGCCCTTCGGCGGGCGGATCGTGGACACCCCCGGCTTCCGCTCGTTCGGCCTGGCCCACGTGGACATCGAGCGGATCCTGCGCGCCTTCGCCGACCTGAACACCGCCGCCCGCGACTGCCCCCGGGGCTGCACGCACCTGGCCGGGGAGCCCGAGTGCGCCCTCGACGTGGCCGCCGCGAACGGCGAGATCGACCCGGCGCGACTGCAGTCGTTCCGGCGCATCATGGCCAGCCGGTCGCTCGCCGACGAGTACTGACCTGCGCGAGGAGGCCAGACCGTAGGGTGGGCCCATGGCCAACCCGTACCTGGACGACCTGCGCCTGGCCCACGTCCTGGCCGACTCCGCCGACAACCTCAGCATGGACCGCTTCGGCGCCCTCGACCTCGAGGTCTCCACGAAGCCCGACATGACGTACGTGACGGAGTCCGACCGCGCGGTCGAGGATGCGATCCGCCGCACGCTCAAGACCTCCCGCGGACGCGACATCGTCCTGGGCGAGGAGTCCGGCGAGACCGAGGGCACGGCCGAGAACGCCGACCGGCGCTGGATCATCGACCCGATCGACGGCACCTCCAACTTCGTCCGCGGGGTCCCGGTGTGGGCCACGCTCATCGCCCTCGAGGAGGCCGGCGAGATCGTCGTCGGCTGCGTCTCGGCGCCGGCCATCGGCCGCCGCTGGTGGGCCATGAAGGGCGACGGCGCCCACACCGGCAAGTCCTTCCGCCAGACGCGGCCCATCCACGTGTCCGGGGTCCGCGAGCTGACCGCCGCGTCGCTGTCGTACTCCTCGGCCCCGAGCTGGAGCCAGATCGGACGCCAGGGCGAGTTCGACGCGCTGCTGCGCCAGTGCTGGCGCACGCGCGCCTACGGCGACTTCTGGTCGTACATGATGGTCGCCGAGGGCGCGGTCGACATCGCGGCCGAGCCCGAGCTGAACGTCTGGGACATGGCGGCGCTCGACATCATCGTGCGCGAGGCCGGCGGCCAGTTCACGAGCCTCGCCGGTGAGCCCGGACCCTGGGGCGCCAACGCGGTGGCCACGAACGGGCGCCTGCACGACACGGTGATGGCCTACCTCGGCCACTTCCCCGACGACGAGCCCTCGTGGCCCGACGAGCCCGAGGAGGGCGACGGCGAGCAGCTCGCCGACAACGTCACGCGACTGCGCTTCACCCGCGACGACTGACCCTCGAGATCGGCACCTGCGCCCGGGTGTGATGCGGGCTACACTGCCGATCACATCGAGGAGGCACCATATGCGTGTTCGTGACGTACTCAGCGCCAAGGGCAGTTCGGCGGTGTTCACCATCTCGCCCGATGCCACGGTCGACGAGCTGCTGGACCTGCTCGCCGAGCACAACATCGGCGCCCTGGTGGTCAGCCCGGACGGGAAGTCGATGGCGGGCATCGTGTCCGAGCGCGACATCGTCCGCAAGCTGCGGGCGCTGCCCGATCCGCGGGAGGCGACCGTCCAGCAGATCATGACCACCGACGTGCAGGTGTGCACGCCCGAGGACTCGTTCGGATCGCTCATGAGCTCGATGACCGAGCACCGCGTCCGGCACATCCCCGTCCTGGAGGACGACGAGATCGTCGGCGTGCTGAGCATCGGCGACGCCGTGAAGTTCCGGATGGACCAGCTGGAGTTCGAGCGCGACCAGCTCACCCACTACGTCCAGGGCTGACCCGCCTCACGCTGCCCCGGAGCACCCGTGTGCCCGCACTCACGTTGCATGACGATATAGATTCGATATATCGTTAATGCATCGGCATCGCACTGGTGTCGAGGAACACCGAAAGGGGACGAGCATGCACAGCACTCCTCCCGAACCCGCCGGTCAGCACCGGCACCCCCGCCGCGGGCGTCGCCCCGGCGGACCCCGTGACTTCGACTGGGACCTCGGTCCCGGTCGGACGGGCCGCCCCGGACCTCGTGGTCCGCGCCGCGGCCGCAAGGGTGGCGACGTCCGCGCCGCCGCTCTCCTGCTGCTGGACGAGGCACCCGCCCACGGGTACCACCTGATCCAGCAGATCGCCGCGCGGAGCGAAGGCGCCTGGTCGCCGAGCCCCGGCTCGATCTACCCGGTCCTGCAGCAGCTCGAGGACGAGGGCTTCGTCGAGTTCGAGCGGGTCGACGGTCGCAAGACCGCGACCCTCACCGACGAGGGGAAGTCCTACGTCGAGGAGCACCGCGAGGCGCTCGGCGAGCCGTGGAACCCCGAGCAGCTCCGGCGCGGCGGCGACGCCGAGTCGACTGCCCTGATCACGTCGCTCAGGACGCTCTCGGCGGCCGCCCGCCAGGTCATGACGGTCGGCACGCCGGCCCAGCAGGCCAAGGCGGTCGACGTCGTCAACGAGGCCCGGCGCCAGCTGTACGGCCTCCTCGCGGACGATGACGCCTGACGGTCGCATCCGGCTGCCCGAGTCGGAGCTGAGCTGGCGCTTCAGCCGCTCCTCCGGCCCGGGTGGCCAGCACGTCAACACCACCGAGACGCGTGTCGAGGTCCTGTGGTCCCCCACCGACAGCACCGTGCTGACCCCGGACCAGCGGGATCGTGTCGCCGCGCGCCTGCGCGGCCGGCTCGTCGACGGCAAGGTCTCGGTCGTGTCGTCCACCCACCGCTCGCAGCTGCGCAACCGTGAGGACGCCGTCCTGCGGCTCGAGCAGCTCGTGACCGAGGCCCTGCGCCCGGCCAAGCGCCGCCGGCCCACCCGCCCGACGCGCGGCTCGGTCGAACGTCGCTTGGACGCCAAGAAGCGGCGCAGCCAGGTCAAGCGCGACCGCCGCGACTGGTGAATCCCGCAGCATCCCCCTCGGGGGCCCGCTGACCGATAGCCTGCGCTCCATGGAACCGGGCACGCTGATCTCGCTGGCCGCCGTCGTCGCCATCGTCACGATCAACATCGCGGCGATCGGCATCATCCCGGAGGGTCGCCGCCCGCAGACCGCGATGGCGTGGCTGATCCTCATCGTCTTCGCGCCGTTCCTGGGCCTGGTGGCGTTCCTGTTCTTCGGCAGCGCCCGCATCGGCCACCAGCGCCACCGCCAGCTCCCCGCCGCCAACGCCGTCACCGCGCGGCAGCCCGAGGCCCTGACCAGCAAGCTGCCGGACGACGCGCCCGACTACCTGCCGCCCATCGTCCGGCTCAACCAGCGCCTCGCGTCGATGCCGCTCGCGGCGGGGAACCACGTCACGCTGCTGCCGGACTACCAGGAGTCGATCGACGAGATGATCGCGGCGATCGACACCGCCGAGCGCCACGTGCACGTCGAGTTCTACATCATGGCGCTCGACGAGATGACGATCCCGTTCTACGACGCCCTCGACCGCGCCACCGCGCGCGGCGTCACGGTGCGGCTGCTGTTCGGCCACCTCGGCACACGCGGGATCCCGGGGTACAAGGACCTCAAGAAGCGGCTCGCCGCCTCGGACATCCAGTGGCACCTGATGATGCCGCTGCTGCCGCTGAAGCGGCGCTTCCGCCGGCCCGACCTGCGCAACCACCGCAAGCTGCTCGTGGTGGACGACGTGGTCGGCTTCACCGGATCGCTCAACCTGACGCACCCCTCGTACAACAAGCCCAAGAACCTCGCCGTGGGGCGGGCCTGGGTGGAGCTGTGGATGCGCCTCGAGGGTCCGGTCGTCGCCACGATCGACGCGCTGTTCGCGGCCGACTGGGCGCTGGAGACCTCCGAGGTGCTCGAGGTCGAGATGCAGGCGGTCGACCAGACCCCGCACTCCCCGCGCGACGTGGTGGGCGTCCACGCCCAGCTGGTGCCCAGCGGGCCGGGGTTCGAGGCCGAGAACAACCTGCGCCTGTTCACGTCGCTGATCTACAGCGCGCGGCACCGGATCAGCCTGACGAGCCCCTACTTCGTGCCGGACGAGACGCTGCTCTACGCGGTCACCACGGCCGCCCAGCGCGGCGTCGACGTGGAGCTCTTCGTCAGCGAGCAGGCCGACCAGTTCATGGTCGGGCACGCGCAGGCGTCCTACTACCGCGAGCTGCTGGAGGCGGGCGTGCGCATCTGGCTGTACCCCAAGCCGTTCGTGCTGCACGCGAAGCACTTCAGCATCGACGAGGACATCGCCGTGGTCGGCACCAGCAACATGGACATGCGCTCGTTCGCACTGAACTACGAGATGAGCCTGATGGTGCCCGACCGTGGCGTGGTCGAGCGCATCCGCGTGGTCGAGGACACCTACCGCGACCTCTCGCGCGAGCTGCTGCTCGACGAGTGGGAGGAGCGGCCGGCCGGCACGCGCTTCGTCGACAACGCGATGCGGCTGACCGCCACCCTGCAGTGAGGGATCAGGCGGGGCGGCCGAAGACCTGCACGGTGTAGGTGCGGCCGCCGGCCTTGGCCACGCCGATGCCCAGCCGCGTGTACTTGCGGTTCAGCAAGTTGCGCCGGTGGCCGGGCGACTTGAGCCATGCCTTGACGTTGGCCTTCGGCGAGGTGAACCCCGTGGCGACGTTCTCGCCGACGCGGCTCAGGTCGCACGCACGCAGGATCGGGGGGAGATCCTGGTGGTAGATCTTGCGCTTCTTGGCCATCCGGTTGGCCTGGCGCTGCGCGTAGCGGTCGATGCACTTCTGGTACTTCAGCTTCTTGATGTCGCGGAACGCGCGCGACGTGTTCGTCTGCTGGTGCAGCTTCTTGCCGAACGTGGCGTTGGACATCGCCGACGCCTGCGGGGCGGCCGGGACGACCACGAGCGCGAGGGCTACCAGGAATGCCGAAAGAATGTGGCGCATGCGTCCAGTGTGACCAGAAGCGCGGGTCAGGATCAACTTTACGCCTGGGATGGCAGGGATCAGGCGCCCGAGTACCCGTTCAGCAGCGCGAAGAACACGCCGATCGCGATGCCCGCGGCGATCAGTCCCACGAGGGCACCGATGCCCACGAGGCGACTCCGGCTGTGGGGACGGCTGGACACGCCGGGGACGAGCGACCACATCAGCATGCCCGCCACCACCATCACCGCGATGAACAGCGGCAGGATCAGGTTCTCGGCGGTGTCGTCCAGCACCGCTGCGGTGGCCGGGAACAGGCCGAGCGCGAGCAGGAAGAGGATGCCGGCGACGGCGAAGCGCCGATAGCCCCGGCGCTCGGTGGGCGAGTACTGCTCCATGCCTCGAACCTACTGCGCCACGCGGTCGCTCCGCACCCGCTGCGCAGGGCTGCGCGCCGGCCGCCGCTGGGGCAGGATCGAAGAAGACCGAAGGAGGCACCATGACCACGAGCCCCGACGAGCCGCTGCCCGACAGCCCCCTGCCCGACAGCCCCCTGGAGGACGGCGATCCCGACCTCGAGCCCGCGGCCGACCCCGCGGACGCCGTCGACCAGCGCCGCGATGCCTGGCAGAACGACGACGACCTGCTCGTCCCCGACCCCGACCGCCCGGTTCCGGTGGACGAGGACGAGAACGACTGACCGGCTAGACCATCCCGGAGGTGTCCAGCGCCTGGCCGATGGCGTAGGTCAGCACGAGTGCGAGCGCGCCGCCGATCACGAGGCGCAGTGCCGCACGACCCTTCGGCCCGCCCCCGATCTGGGCCGCGACCGAGCCGGTGAGCGCCAGCGCCACCAGGACCGCCACGAACGTGACGCCCACGCGCCACTCGAGGCCGGTGAGCAGCATCGCCGCCAGTGGCAGCAGGCCGCCCAGCGTGAACGCGACCGCCGACGAGAACGCCGCGTGCCACGGACTCACCAGGTCGTCCTCGTCGAGTCCGAGTTCGACCTCGAGGTGGGCGGCGAGTGCGTCGTGATCCGTCATCTCACGCGCGGCCTGGCGTGCGGTGGCGGCGCTGATGCCGCGGTCCTGCAGCATCTCGGCGAGCTCGGCGAGCTCGCCCTCTGGGTCGTCGCGCAGCTCGTGCCGCTCGATCGCGATGAGGTTGCGCTCGGAGTCGCGCTGGCTGCTGACCGAGACGTACTCGCCCAGCGCCATCGAGATCGCGCCGCCCACGAGGGCTGCGGTCCCCGCCGTGGCGATCGCGCTCGTGTCGTTCGTGGCGCCGGCGACGCCCACCACGAGCGAGGCCACCGACACGATGCCGTCGTTGGCGCCCAGCACGCCGGCCCGGAGCCAGTTCAGCTTCTGCGACGTGACCCCGGCGTGCGGCTCCTCCACGGACATGACCGCAGGCTAGCCCGTCACAGGCGCACCGACAGCACCGCTCCCAGCCACACCATGGCGGTCACCAGCGCGAGCGCCAGCTCGACGAGGATCGAGATCCCGGTGGCCCGCATGGCGTGCGCCGTGGCCTGCCTCGCGGCGAGTGGGTCGCGCAGCCGTTGCAGCTCCGCGAGGTAGGTGCCACCGATGAAGCCGATGAACAGTCCGACGAACGGGATGACGAAGAAGCCGATGATGCCGAGCACGGCACCGACGAGCAGGCTCCGGTTGGGCACGCCGCGCCGCTTCAGGTAGCGACCGGCGAGCAGGTACTTGAGCACGAGCGCCGTCACGGTGAGGACCACCGCGACCGCCGCCACGGACCAGCCGAGCGTGCCGCCGGTGACCGCTCCCCACACGAAGACGGAGGTGCCCACCACGAGCCCGCCGGGGATGACCTGCACCACGGCGCCGACCAACCCCACGAGGATGGCCAGCGCGACCAGGAGGTCGAGCACGGTGCCGCTCACGAGAACGCGCTGATGCCGGTCTCGGCGCGACCGATGATGAGCTTCTGGATCTGGCTGGTGCCTTCGTAGAGCGTCATCACCCGCGCGTCGCGCATGTACTTCTGCACGGGGTACTCGTCGACGTAGCCGTAGCCGCCGAAGGCCTGGATGGCGAGGTTGGCGGCCTTCACGGCGGCCTCGGAGGCGAACAGCTTGGCCTTCGACGCCTCGACGCTGAAGCGCTCGCCTCGCTCGATGAGGTCGGCGGCGCGCCACGTGAGCAGCCGCGCGGCGTCGGCGTCCACCGACATCTCGGCGATCATGTCCTGCACCATCTGGTAGCTCGCGATCGGCTTGCCGAACTGCTCGCGCGCCGTGCTGTACTCGACCGTGGCCTCCAGGCAGCCCTGGACGATCCCGACGCAGCTGGCGGCGATGCCCACGCGGCCCTTGTCGAGTGCCGTCATCGCGATGCGGAAGCCCTGGCCCTCCTCCCCCAGCAGCGCGTCGGCCGGCACGCGCACGTCGTCGAACGACAGAGCCGCGGTGGCCTGGCCGCGCAGGCCGAGCTTGCCCTTGACCTCGGTGGCCTCGAAGCCGGGGGTGTCGGTGGGGACGAGGAACGCCGAGACGCCCTTCGCGCCCGGTCCACCCGTCCGGGCGAAGACGAGCGCGACGTCGGCCCACGTGCCGTTGGTGATGAAGATCTTGGAGCCGTTGATGACCCAGTCGTCACCCTCGCGCACCGCGCGCGTCTTCAGGTTGCCGGCGTCGGAGCCGTGGTCGGGCTCGGTCAGGCCGAAGCAGCCCAGCTCGCGACCCGAGGCGATGCCCGGCAGCCACCGCTGCTTCTGCTCCTCGGTACCGAACTGGAGCACCGACTTGCCGCACAGTCCCATCGAGACGGAGACGATGCCGCGGATGGCCGAGTCGGCGCGGCCGAGCTCCTCCATCGCGAGGACGTACGTGACGTAGTCGCCCCCGATGCCGCCGTACTCCTCGGGGATCGTGAGGCCGAGGAAGCCGATGTCGCCCAGCTTGGGGATGATCGCGGTGTCGACGGACTCCACGCGGTCCCACTCGGCGCGGAACGGCACGACCTCCTTGTCCAGGAAGTCGCGCGCGAGCGCACGGAAGCTGCGTTGGTCCTCGTTCAGGCTCAGATCCATGCCCTGATCCTGCCATCGACCTACGATGCAGAGCATGATGCTCCCCGCGCCCCGCACGTCCGATCCTCGCGACGCACCGCCGCTGCGGTGGGGCATCCTCGGCGCCGGGGGCATCGCCGCGGTGATGGCCGCCGCGCTGCAGGAGGGCACCACGCAGCAGGTCGTGGCCGTCGGCTCCCGTGACCTCACGAAGGCGCGCGCGTTCGCCGACCGCTTCGCCATCGCGCGGGCGCACGGGTCGTACGAGGACCTCGTCGGCGATCCCGAGGTCGACGCGGTCTACGTCGCGACACCGCACTCGGCCCACCTCGAGCACGCCCTGCTGGCGATCGGCGCGGGCAAGCACCTGCTGGTCGAGAAGGCGTTCACCCGCAACGCCGCCGAGGCCGACGCGGTGCTGGAGGCCGCCGAGGAGGCGGGCGTGACGTGCGTCGAGGCGATGTGGTCGCGCTTCCTCCCCGGGTTCGACGTCGTGCGACGGGCCGTCGAGGACGGCCTCATCGGCGACGTGCGCCTCGTCCAGGCCGACCACGGGCAGCTGCTCTACCCCGACGGCCCTGCGCGGTTGGCCGAGCCCTCGCTCGCCGGCGGCGCACTGCTGGACCTCGGCGTGTACCCGCTGCACCTCGCGGCGATGCTCATGCCGCAGATCGTGGAGGTCCGTGCGACGGGCACCCTGACGCCGCTGGGGGTGGACGAGCAGGAGAACATCGGTCTGCGCGACGCGTCGGGCGCGATCGCGGCCATCAGCGCCACCATGTCGGCGACCTCGCCCACGCTGGCGAGCGTGAGCGGCACCGAGGCCCGGCTCGAGCTCGACGGGCCGTTCTACCAGCCCTCGGCGATCCGTCTGGTCGATCCCGCCGATCGTGTGCTGGACACGTGGGAGCCCGCCTCGCCCGACGCGCGCCTGGGCCTGCGGTTCGAGGCGGCCGAGCTCGCCCGGTGCGTGGCCGAGGGCCAGCCGGAGTCGCCGCTGCTGCCGTGGTCGGAGACCCGGCGGGTCATGGGCCTGATGGACGAGGTGCGGGCCCAGCTGGGCATGGTGCTGCCCGGGGAGTAGTCCCTCGCCGCGCGGGGCCGTCGGTCTACGGTGGAGCCCCATGCGTCCCGATCGATCCCGCCGCCGCGCCGCGCCCGCGCTCGTCGCCGTGGCGATCGTCGTCGGCGTCGTGCTGATCGCGCGGCCGCTGAGCGCCATGGACGTCCTGCTGGTCGTCTCGGTCGCCGGGCTCGCGGTGATCGGCGCGCACGAGGCGCTGACCGGATCCCGCCTGCGCGACCGGGTGGTGGGCGGCGTCCTGCTCGTCGCGTCGGTCGTCCTGGCGCTCCAACCGCACTGGAACGTGCGCGTCCTCGTCACCGTGTTCGCCGCGGTGCTGATCGGCGAGGGACTCGCCCGGGTGAGGCGCCGGCGCTTCCGGTCCGAGCTGGCCCTCGGCGCCGGGCTCGCGATCCTCGGCGTCCTCGCGCTGGCCTGGCCCGACGTCACGGTGTTCGTGATCGGCGTCGTCCTGGGACTGCGGCTCGTGCTGTTCGGATTCCCGCGGCTGGGTGCGCGCGTCCCGCGGCCCCTCGTCGCGAGCCTCGTGCTCGTGTCAGCGGTCGCTCTCGCGGGCTACACGGTCGCCGTCACGGTGGCCGCGCCGAAGCCCGACAGCTTCTACACCGCGCCCGACGAGGCGCCCCGGTCCCCCGGCCTGCTGCTGCGGGCCGAGCCCTTCACCACCGACGTGCCCGAGGGCGCGCGGGCGTGGCGCATCCTCTACAGCACCACGCAGGCGGGCGACGAGTCCACGGTGGCCAGCGCGCTGGTCGCGGTCCCCCGGGAGCGGCTCCGCGCCCGGCCGTCCGTGGTGGCGTGGGCGCACGGCACCACCGGCTTCGACCGCCGGTGCGCACCGAGCCTGCGCCGCACGCGCACCATCGGCGCGGGCGGCATCGAGGCCGTCCACGCGGCCCTCGACCAAGGCTGGGCGGTCGTCGCGCCCGACTACCCGGGCCTGGGCACGCGGGGCGTCCAGCCGTACCTCATCGGCTCGGGCGAGGCACGCTCGGTGCTCGACGCCGTCCGCGCCGCACGCCGCATCCCGCAGCTGTCGCTGTCGAGCGAGACCGTCGTGTGGGGCCACTCCCAGGGCGGCCATGCCGCCCTGTGGACCGCGATGACGCAGCCCGGCTACGCCCCCGACGTGCCGCTGGCCGGGGTCGCCGCGATGTCCCCGGTCAGCAGTCCGGCCACGTTCCTGCGCGACCTCCAGCGCCGGCCCGTCGGCACGATCTTCGTCGCCTACGCCCTGGCCGCGTACGCGGGGACGTACCCCGACGTGGAGCCCGGCGACCACGTCCGGGCCAGCGCGCGACTGCCGATGGAGCGGATCGCCGACCGGTGCCTGCGGTCCCCCACGTCCAAGGTCTCGGTGACCGAGGCGCGGATCATGGCGGACCGATTCGTGGCGAACTCCCTGTACGAGGGGGGCCTGGGCCGGCGGCTCAGCGAGAACGACGCGACCGGCACGATGGAGGCGCCCGTCCTGATCGCGCAGGGTGAGAGCGACCGGGTCGTCACCCTCGGCCTGCAGGACGCCTACGTGCGCGAGCGCTGCGCGGCCGGCCAGTCGCTGGACTACCGCACCTACGCGGGCCGCGGCCACGGCGACCTGCTGCTCGAGGGCTCACCGTTCGTCGGCGAGCTGCTCGCGTGGACCGCCGACCGCTTCGCCGGCGAGCCCACCACGACCACCTGCTGACACCGCTCCTCAGGCGACGGAGCCGGTCTGCACGCTCCAGAGGGCGGCGTAGGCGCCGCGGGCGGCGACGAGCTCGTCGTGAGTCCCGGCCTCGATGATCCGGCCCGCGTCCAGCACCCAGATGCAGTCGGCGTGGCGCACCGTGGAGAGGCGGTGGGCCACCATGATCGCGGTGCGGTTGCGGGTGGCGGTCTGCAGCGAGACCTGGATGGCGGCCTCCGTCTCGTTGTCGACCGCGCTCGTGGCCTCGTCGAGGATCAGCACGGCGGGGTCGCGCAGGAGCGCGCGGGCCAGGGCGAGCCGCTGGCGCTGGCCGCCCGAGAGTGTGACGCCCCGCTCCCCCACCCACGTGTCGTAGCCGAGCGGCAGGGCCTCGATGAAGCCGTCGGCGGCCGCCTGGCGGGCCGCCTCGGCGACGGCCTCAAGGTCGGCCCCGGGTCGCCCGTACGCGATGTTCTCCGCGATCGTCCCGGCGAACAGGAACACGTCCTGCGAGACGTAGCCGATCGAGCCGCGGAGCGACTCCCACTCGAGCTCGCGCAGGTCGCGGCCGTCGAGGCTGACCTCACCCGAGCGTGGGTCGTCGAAGCGCAGCATGAGGCGCAGCAGCGACGACTTGCCCGCGCCGGTGGGACCGACGATCGCGTGCGTCTCGCCGGCCGGGACCACGAGATCGATGCCGTGCAGCACGTCGGGTCCGTCGGCGTACCCTGCGCGGACCCCGGAGAGCTCGAGGCGCCCGGCCACCGGCGAGGGCAGCGCGACCGTGCCCGCCGGCACGTCGATGGGCTCGTCGATCAGCGCGAGGATGCGTGCGGTCGACGCGCGGCCACGCTGGTAGAGGTCGAGCATCTCGGCGATCTCGGTCAGCGGCCACAGCAGGCGCTGGGTCATGAACACCAGGACGGAGTAGAGGCCCACCTCCAGCTCGCCGTTCAGCGTGGCCCAGCCGCCGAAGAGCAGCGTGCACGTGAAGCCGACGAGGATCGCCATCCGCACCAGCGGGACGAACGCCGCCGACGACCGGATCGCGTCGACGTTCGCCTGGCGGTAGCCGGCCGAGGCCTGCTCCACGCGATCGCGCTCGCGATCCTCGGCCGTGAACGCCTTGATCGTGGTGATGCCGCCGAGGTTGGCCGCGATGAGGCCCGACAGGTCGGCCACCCGCTCGCGCACTTGCGCGTAGAGCGGCTCGAGCCGGCGCTGAAACCACAGCGAACCGAACACGATGAGCGGGATCGGCAGGAACGCCAGGAGCAGGAGCTCCCACGACGCGATCGCGAAGACGGCGCCGACCAGCACGATGTTGAGCGCGGTCTGCAGCAGCGCGGGGGCACCGATGTCGAGGAACCGCTCGAGCTGGTTCACGTCGTCGTTGATGGTGGCCAGCGTCGACCCCTGCGGGCGACCCTCGTGCCAGTGCACGTCGAGTCGCTGCGCGTGGTCGTACGCCTCGACCCGCAGGTCGTGCTCCACCGACTGCGCGAGGCCGCGCCACGTGACGGCGGCGAAGTACTGCGACGCCGACTCGACGATCCACACCAGCGCGTTGATCGCGGCCAGCCAGCCCAGCTGGGCGAAGCGCGACTCGACGCCGAGCACCTCCGCCACGAAGGACCCCTCGCCGCGGACCACCACGTCGACCGCGGCGCCGATCAGCAGCTCGGGCACCACGTCGGCGACCTTGTTGACCGTGGAGAGCACGACGGCGAGGACGAGCCGCTTGCGGTACCGGTCGTACCGTCGCCACAGCTCCTCCAGGGGCGCGCGTTCGGCGCGGTCGGACATCCGGTGCTCCTCGGTGGGTCGGTGGGTCGGGCGGGTCTCAGGCATGGGGCTCGGGGAATCGGGGCAGGTGCCAGTGCCAGCGCATGGCGCCGGCGCGGACCACCAGCACGAGGGCCGCGGCGGACAGCGCGGCGGCCCCGCTGGGCACCGTGGTCTCGAGCAGGATCACGTAGAGCGCCGCCCCGGCGATGGACGCCAGGGCGTAGATCTCGCCCACGAGGACCTGCGGCTTGCGGCGCACCAGCACGTCGCGGATCACGCCGCCGCCGGTGCCGGTGATGACGCCGAAGACGATCGCCACCCAGGGACGGACGTCCTCCGCGAGGGCGATCGACGCCCCGGTGACGGTGAACGCGGCGAGCCCCACGGCGTCGGCGTAGAGGACGATGCGCCAGGAGTCGACCTTCGACTGCGGATGCCGGGCCGCCACGGCGATCACCACGAGTGACGTCACCGCCGCGACGATCAGCATCCCGGGCGCGCTGACCCACCAGACCGGCTCGATCCCGAGCATCAGGTCGCGCAGCGTGCCGCCGCCGACCGCCACCACGACGGCCAGCACGACGACGCCGAGCCAGTCCATTCCGGCGCGGACGGCCGCGTACCCGCCCGACACCGCGAAGGCGACGATCCCGATGACCTCGGCGGCCGCGAAGAGATCGTCGTTCACGCATCCACCGTAGGGGGCGCTCCAGCCAGTAGCGTGCGCAGCATGGCCCGGACTCCCCCGCCGACCGACCACGCCGCTCGCGTCCTCGCGACCCGCTGGCTGGCCCTTGCCGCGTTCGCGCTGCTCGTCACGACCACGCAGGTCCTGTGGCTCACCTTCGCCGCCGTCACGCCCCAGACGGCCGACCACCTGGGCGTCTCGGAGGGGGCCGTCGGCGACCTCGCCGTGGTCAACGCCGCGGCCTTCGTGCTGCTGGCGATCCCGGCCGGGCGCTGGATGGACCGCTCGTACGAGCGCGCCCTCGCGGCCGGTGCGCTGTTCACCGCGGCCGGAGCGATCGTGCGCGCGCTGGACCCCTCCTCGTACGGCACGATCCTGGCGGGCCAGCTGATCATGTCGATCGGACAGCCGCTCGTGCTCAACGCGCTGACGAAGGTGGCGGCGCGCCACTTCCCCCCGCGCGAGCAGACCACCGCCATCTCGGTGGCGGCCGGCGCGCAGTACGCCGGAATCCTCGTCGCGGTGCTGACGTCGAGCCTGCTGGTGGACGCGGGCGGCTTCCGCCTGCTGCTGGTGTCCCACGCCGTCCTCGCGACCGCGGCCGCGGCCGCGGTGCTGGCGAGCCTGCGGCTGCCCGCCCACTCCGTCGACACCCTCGGCCGTGCGGGCCTCGGGGCACTGCGCTCGGACCGGCTGGTCTGGAAGATGGCGGGACTGCTGTTCCTGGGCTTCGGGATCTACAACGGGATCGCGACGTGGCTCGACTCGATCCTCGTGGACTTCGGGCATCCCGGACTGGCCGGACCCGTCATCGCCACGATGACCCTCGCGGGCATCGCCGGCGCGGCAGTGCTGCCGAGCCTCGCGGCGGCACGCGACGCCCGGCGGACGGTGGCCATCGGCGCGACCGCCACGCTGGCCGTGGTGATGCTGACGCTCGCGGCGACCCAGCCGGTGTGGCTGGTCTACGTGGGTCTGGCGCTCGTCGGCTTCATGCTGATGGGCACGCTGCCGGTGGTGCTCGACTGGTCGGAGGTGCACGTCGGGCCCACGCGCGCCGGCACCGTCACGGGCCTGCTGCTCCTCGCGGGCAACCTCGGCGCGGTGCTCGTGGTGCTGACCGTCCAGCTGGCGATCGGCGACCCGGCCACGGCCTTGCTCGTCATGGCCCTGTGGGCCGTGCCCGGACTCGCGGTGGCCTGGCTGCTCCCGCGCTCGGCGGGCTCCCACACCGAGACGGCGGACCCGCTCGCCCGGTGAGCGTGGTTTCGATACGCGGGCTCGTTCCTCGCCCCGCTACTCAACCACCGGCTGCCGACCCGGTGGTCGAGTAGTGCCCGACCGCGGACCCGGTGGTCGAGTAGCTCGCGAGCGCAGCGAGCGGCGTATCGAGACCAGCTCAGCGCAGGTCATCCCTCGCCCCGCTAGCGCGGACCCGGCGGTCGAGTAGCTCGCGAGCGCAGCGAGCGGCGTATCGAGACCAGCTCAGCGCAGGTCGTCCCTCGCCCCGCTACTCAACCACCGGCTGCCGACCCGGTGGTCGAGTAGCTCGCGAGCGCAGCGAGCGGCGTATCGAGACCACGTCAGCGCAGGGTCGCGGCGGGCTCGATGCGGACGACGACCGCCTTCGAGACGGGGGTGTTCGAGTCGCGCGCGGTGGAGTCCAGCGGCACGAGCACGTTGGCCTCGGGGAAGTAGGCGGCGGCGCAGCCGCGGGCCGTCGGGAACGCCACGGCGCGGAACCCCCGCAGCACCCGGTCGGGCTGGTCGGGCCACTCGCTGGACACGTCGACGAGGTCGCCGTCGGCGAGGCCGCGCTCGGCCAGGTCGTCGGGATGGACGAACACCACGTCGCGCCCCGACTTGATGCCCCGGTAGCGGTCGTTGCGGCTGTAGATGGTGGTGTTGAACTGGTCGTGCGAGCGCACCGTCTGCAGCAGCAGGCGGCCGGGCGCCAGCGTGATCGGCTCGAACCGGTTGGCGGTGAACATCGCGCGCCCCGTGGCCGTGTCGAAGGTGCGTGAGTCGCGGGCCCCGTGCGGCAGGACGAACCCGTCCGCGTCGGTGACCTTGCGCTCGTAGTCCTCGCAGCCCGGGACGACGCGGCTGATGTGGTGCCGGATCGTCCGGTAGTCCGCCTCGAAGGCCGCCCAGTCGATCGGCTGCCGGTCCCCCAGCGTGGCCCGCGCGAGCCGGCTCACGATCGCCACCTCGGACAGCAGTGTGTCGGCGACGGGCTCGACCCGGCCGCGGGAGGCGTGCACGGCACACACCGTGTCCTCGACGGTGACGAACTGCTCGCCCGAGGCCTGGCGGTCGATCTCGGTGCGGCCGATCGTCGGCAGGATCAGCGCGGCCTCGCCGGTGACCCCGTGCGAGCGGTTGAGCTTCGTGGAGACCTGCACGGTCATCGCGGTGCCTCGCAGCGCCGCCTCGGCCGCCCCGGTGTCCGAGATCGCCGAGACGAAGTTGCCGCCCAGCGACATCCAGAAGCGCACGTCGCCGCGCTGCATCGCCCGCACCGCGTTGACCGAGTCGAAGCCGTGCTTCCGCGGCGGCTCGAACCCGAACTCGGCGGCCAGCCCGTCCATGAAGCTCTCGGGCATCTTCTCCCAGATGCCCATCGTGCGGTCGCCCTGCACGTTGCTGTGCCCGCGGATCGGCGAGGCACCGGCGCCCGGGCGGCCGATGTGCCCCCGCAGCAGCAGCAAGTTGATGATCTCCTTGATCGTGGCGACGGCCTGGGTGTGCTGGGTCAGCCCCATCGCCCACGTGACGATGACCCGGTCGGCGGCGAGGTAGCGCCGGGCGAACTCGTCGATCTCCTCGGTGGTCAGCCCCGTGGCCGCGTGCACCGCGGCGTCGTCGAGGTCGGCCACGCTCGCGCGCAGCTCCTCCAGCCCCGACGTGTGCTGCTCGATGAAGTCGTGGTCGAGCACGGTGCCGGGCGCCGCGTCCTCGGCGGCCAGGACGCGCTGGATCACCGCCTGCAGCAGCGGCCCGTCACCGCCGAGACGGATCTGGCAGAACTGGTCGGCCATCGTGGTGCCCTTGCCGATCACGCCCCGCACGTTCTGCGGGTTCTTGAACCGGATGAGCCCGGCCTCGGGCAGCGGGTTCACCGCGATGATCGACGCGCCGGCATGCTTGGCGCGCTCCAGCGCCGACAGCATCCGCGGATGGTTGGTGCCCGGGTTCTGACCCATGATGATGATCAGGTCGGCCTGCGGCACGTCCTCGTACGTGATCGTGGACTTGCCGACGCCGATCGTCTCGACCATCGCCGTGCCGGTGGACTCGTGGCACATGTTCGAGCAGTCGGGCAGGTTGTTCGTGCCGAAGGCGCGCACGAACAGCTGGTAGACGAAGGCGGCCTCGTTGGAGGCACGACCCGACGTGTAGAACGCCGCCTGGTCGGGGTGGTCGAGGCCGTTGAGCGCCTGTGCCGCGAGCGCGAACGCCTCGTCCCACGACACCGGCCGGTAGTGGTCCTCCCCCGGCGCCTTGTAGACGGGCTCGGTGAGCCGGCCCTGCTGGCCGAGCCAGTACTCGCTCTTCTCCGCCAGGTCGTGCACCGTGTGCTCGGCCCAGAACTCGCGCGGGACGGTGATCGGGGTCGCCTCCCACGTGACCGCCTTGGCGCCGTTCTCGCAGAACTCGGCCGAGTGGCGCCGGCCCGGGTCGGGCCACGCGCAGCTCATGCAGTCGAAGCCGTCCTTCTGGTTGATCGACGTGAGCAGCTTCGCCGTCCGCGCCACGCCCATCGCACTGAGCGCCGGCCGCATCGCGTGCAGGACGCCGGGAAGGCCGGCGGCCCAGTTCTTCAGCCCGGTGACCTCGATGGCGTCGTCGTTCGGGTCGTCGACCGGAGGCTTGCGCACCATCACGCCACCACCCGATCGGGTCGGGAGTAGACCACCATCGACGGCCCTCGCAGGAAGCCGACCACCGTGAGGCCGGCCTCCTCGCCCAGCTCCACGGCCAGGGACGAGGGCGCCGAGATCGCCGCGAGCACGGGTACGCCGGCCATGGACGCCTTCTGCACGAGCTCGAAGCCGGCCCGCCCGGACACCAGCAGCACGCAACCGGCGACGGGCAGCTTCTCGTGCTCGAGCGCCCAGCCGACGACCTTGTCCACGGCGTTGTGACGGCCGACGTCCTCGCGCACGACCAGCGGCTCGCCGGTGCGGCCGTCGAAGAGACCCGCCGCGTGCAGACCGCCCGTCTGGTCGAACACCGACTGGACGCCGCGCATGCGGTCGGGCAGTCCGGACAGCAGCTCGGCGGGCACGCGCAGGGCGTCGCCGGAGACGTCGAACGCCGACTTCGTGGTGACCGCCTCGATGCTGGTCTTGCCGCACACGCCGCACGACGACGACGTGTAGCCGTGACGCTCGAGCGCGAGGTGGTCGACGTGGGCGTCGGACTCCACCTGGACGTCGAGCACGTTGTAGGTGTTGAGCCCCTCCTCGGTGGCACCGGCGCAGTAGCGCGCCGAGCGCACCTGCTCACGCCGCGTGATCACGCCTTCGGACACGAGGTAGCCCAGCGCGAGCTCGACGTCGTGGCCCGGAGTGCGCATCGTGACGGCGAGCGAGCGGCCGTTCAGCCGGATCTCGAGGGGCTCCTCGCCGGTCAGCCGGTCCTCGCGGACGCGGTAGCGGCCCTGCTCCACCACGGTGACCCGGCGGCGGACGGCTGGCTTGGTCATGGAGCCACGGTATGTCAGAACGCGGCGGCGGGCCGGGTGATCGTGGGGCGGCGGCGGGGGTTCGGCCGGAGTCGGTGCCCCCGCCATCGGGGGGTTGTGCGAAGGCACCGACTCACAGACAGACACGACTCGGCTGGGGGACCGGGTACTCCCTCCCGGCTGACTCGAGGGTGTGGGCTCGAAGCCTGCCGCACGCCAAAAGTACCGGACCGGTACACAAGTCCGCCCGAAAATGGAACAAATACTTACTAACCAATGTCCTGACTGGGATTCCAGCCAGAATCGCGGCAGCTTCAGACGGGGCGGAGCAGCGCCGAGTGGATCGCGACGACCGGGGGCACGACGCTCGAGAGCCGGAGCCGCCGTCGCGGATCCGTGGCGCGGATCTGGCGCGACACCAGCTCCTCGGTCGCCCCGATCGCCCCGATGACCTCGAGGTCGGTGGGGACGCGGACCTGGGCCCCGGTCGCCGCGGCCAGGGTGGCGACCCGCGCGAGGCTGCGGGCATGGCGCTCGACGACGAGGTCGCGCTGGCGTCGCACGCGGTCGCCCGCGACGTGGACCTCCACCAGGAAGCTGCGGGCGAACGTGGGCCGGGCCTCCAAGCAGGTCATCAGGCCCTGCACCCCGAGTTCGATCCGCTCCTCCCACGCCGAGTCCGGCGTCCGCATCGCCTGGTCGCGGATGAACTGGACCAGCTGCTCGCTGATCGTCTCGTGCGCCGACGCGAAGGCCTCCTCCTTGTCGGAGAAGCACTGGTAGAAGGTGGTCCGCGAGACCCGCGCGCGCCGGGTGATGCCGGTGACGGTCGTTCGCGCGTACCCCGCGGCGGCGACCTCGTCGCAGACGGCCTGCAGGATGCGGCCCCGCTGGGACGCCTCGACCTCGCGCTCGGGCAGCGCCGCCCGGCCGCGCGGCAGCTCCAGCCGCTCGGGCAGCAGGCTCAGGGCGTCGTCGGGCACCGGGTCAGGCTAGCCCTGCAATTCCCGGGTGTCTCCTGTTCCTCACGGGGTTTTTCGCCGGTCTCTCGGCCCGGCGCCGACACGCGGGTGGGGAATCGTTGCTCCGACCCCGCCGAGACGCAACGTTTCGCTCGCGAGATCGCAAGAAAACGCGATTGTTTGCACCACGACGCCTGCGTAGCGTTGGCTTCATGAGCTCCGTGCCCTTCCTCGACGTCGCGAACACCATCCGCTGGGTCCGCACCCGCGGCGCCGAGGCGGTCATCGCCGGCATGACCGACGCCGTCGAGGCCGACTTCCGCCGCTGGACCGCCTTCGACAAGACGGCGCGCGTCGCCGCGCACTCCCCCGAGGGCGTCATCGAGCTGATGCCCACGAGCGACGGCGCGGCCTACGGGTTCAAGTACGTGAACGGCCACCCCGCCAACCCGGCGCGCGGCCTCCAGACCGTCACCGCGTTCGGCGTCCTGGCCGACGTCGCCTCGGGCTACCCCACGTTCGTGGCCGAGATGACGGTGCTGACGGCCCTGCGCACGGCGGCCACCTCGGCGATGGCGGCGCGCCACCTGGCCCGTCCGGACGCGCAGGTCATGGCGATGATCGGCACCGGGTCGCAGGCCGAGTTCCAGGCGCTCGGCTTCCGCGCCGCACTGGGCATCAGGTCACTGCGCGTGTGGGACGTCGACCCGGGCGCGATGGCGAAGTTCGTGCGCAACGTCGAGCCCCTCGGCTTCGAGGTGCACGTCGCGAGCAGCGCCGCGGACGCGGTGCTCGGCGCGGACGTGATCACCACGTGCACGGCCGACAAGCAGCGCGCGCTCGTCCTCACCGACGACATGGTGGCTCCCGGCGTGCACGTGAACGCGATCGGCGGCGACTGCCCCGGCAAGACCGAGCTCGACCCGGCGATCCTGCACCGTGCCGCGATCTTCGTGGAGTTCGAGCCCCAGACGCGCATCGAGGGCGAGATCCAAGCGGTCGCGGCCGACCACCCCGTCACCGAGCTGTGGCAGGTCATCGCGGGGACCGCCGCCGGCCGTCGCGACGCGTCCGACGTGACCGTCTTCGACTCGGTCGGCTTCGCCGTGGAGGACTTCGCGGCGCTGCGCTACGCGCACGAGTCCGTGGCGGGCACCGACCTGGTGGGCTGGCTCGACCTCGTCGCCGACCCGGCCGATCCCAAGGACCTCTTCGGCCTGGTGGCCGGCGCAGACACCCTGGTCGCCATCTCCTGACGCCTTCTCGACCCCCTGCACGGCTGACGCCGCGCAGGGGGTTGACGTCCGTCCGGGCCCGGGTCTAACCTGCAACCAAATGGTTGTACATACTCAGAACGAGCTGACCGACGCCGAGGTCGACCGCATCTTCCACGCCCTCGCCGACGCCACCCGACGCGACATCGTCCGACGCACCCTCGTGGGCGAGGCGTCCGTGTCCCGGCTGGCCGACTCGTACGACATGTCGTTCGCCGCGGTGCAGAAGCACGTGGCCGTCCTGGAAGGGGCCGGACTGGTGACCAAGCACCGACAAGGCCGCGAGCGACTGGTCCGTGGCAATCCCGACACGATCGCCCGGGCCCAGCACCTGCTCGACGAGTTCGAGCTCCTCTGGCGCTCGCGCGTCGAGCGTCTCGACGCCCTGCTGGCCGAAGACCCCGACCCCTCCTGAAAGGCACCACCATGCCCATCACCTCCGTGTCCAAGGACACCGACGACCTGACCATGACCGTGGTCGCCGACTTCCCCGTGCCGGTCCGCCGGCTGTGGGACGCCTACGCCGACCCCCGCCAGCTCGAGCGCTTCTGGGGACCCGTCGAGTGGCCCGCCACGTTCAGCCGCCACGACATGACCGCCGCCGGCGAGTCGCACTACGTGATGACCGGCCCCGAGGGCGAGACGAGCGCCGGGTACTGGAAGTTCCTGTCCGTCGACGAGGGCAAGGGCTTCGAGGTCGAGGACGGCTTCGCCTCCGAGCCCGGCGTCCCGAACCGCGACATGCCATCCATGCGGATGAGCTTCGCCTTCGAGGAGACCGGCGAGGGGTCGCGGGTCACCACCACGACGTGGTTCGCCTCGCTGCAGGACCTCGAGCAGCTGATCGCGGGCGGCATGGAGGAGGGCATGACCTCGGCGATGGGCCAGATGGACGAGGTCCTGGCCGACCTCGCCTCCTTCGCCGCCGGGTCGGGCACGCAGACCCAGCTGCTCGACGACACGCACGTGCGCGTCACCCGTGTCATCCGCGGCACCGTCGAGCAGGTGTGGCGCGCCCACACCGAGCCCGATCTCATGAAGCGCTGGCTGCTCGGACCCGACGGCTGGACGATGCCGGTGTGCGAGGTGGCCACCGAGGTCGGTGACACCTACCGCTACGAGTGGGAGCAGGAGGGCGGCGGCAACCGGTTCGGCTTCACCGGCGAGCTCCTCGAGGTCCACGCGCCCATCCGCAGCGTCACCACCGAGCGGATGATCGGGATGGAGGGCGAGGGGACGCTCAACGAGCAGACCCTCACCCCCGTCGAGGGCGGCACCCTGCTGACCGTCGTGATCACCTACCCGAGCCGCGAGCTGCGCGACCAGATCCTGGCCACCGGCATGACGGACGGCATGGAGACCAGCTACGCACGCCTGGAGCGCGAGGTGCTCGCCACCGTCTGACACAGGCTCCTCATCGCAGCCGCAGCGGCACCGCTGCGGCTGCGACGGCGCCCGAGGCGAGCACGAGCAGGGTCGCTCCGACAACCGGCGACGATCCGACGAACGCGGCGAAGACGACCGCGCCGACCGCCATCGCGAAGGCCTGGACCAGCGCGTCGTTGAGCTGCAGGGACGAGGAGACCCGTCCCGCCTCGCCGTCGTCGGCGGTGGCGAGCGCGAGCACCGCGAGCGTCGAGAACGCCATGCCGATGCCGAACCCGGCGACGGCCCACGCCACGACGGGGAGCACCAGCGGGACGCCGCCGAGCCCCACGGTCGCCGTGGTCGCCACGGCCAGCGCGACCAGCGTCGTGCCGAGGCGCACCCGGAGCAGCTCGTCGGCCAGCGCCGGCACCCGTGCGGCGGCCTGGGCCCCGAGGCACCACGCCACGGCGGCCGCGGTCAGCACCAGGCCGGCCTGCGAGAGCGAGAGCCCGCGCTCGGTCGTCAGCAGCAGCGGCAGGTAGGCCGCGGCACCGGCGAACGACGCCCCGACCAGGCCTCGCGCGACGAGCACGGCCGGCAGTCCCGGCCTGGCCCTCCAGGTTCCGGGAGGCAGCAGGCGCCCCGCGGCGACGAGGGCGGCCACGGTGCCGCCCACCACGAGGACGGGCCAGCCCTCGAGCTGGCGCTGACCGCCGACGGCCAGCGCCGAGACGCCGGTCGCCGCGAGTGCGGCCCATCCCAGTCGCCGTCGGTCGACCATGACCGAGGACGCCCCCGGCGCCCCGGCCGCCGACCGCACGAGCCACCACGACCCGAGCGCCACGGCGGGGACCGCGAGGAAGACCCAGCGCCATCCCACGAGGTCCGCGATGACCCCCGCGAGCAGCGGCCCCACGAGGGCGGGCAGGACCCACGCGGCGGTCATCACCGCGAACACCCGGGGCCGCAGGACGGCCGGGTAGGACTCCGCGACGACCACGTAGAGCGCGACGCCCAGCACGCCGCCACCCAGGCCGTGGACGAGCCGGCCTGCGAGGAAGCCCTCCATCGACGGCGCCAGTCCGGCGACCACGACCCCGACGCAGAACACCAGCACGCCGACGACCAGCGCCCGGGCGGTGCCGTGCCGGTCGACCCACTCGCCGGCCACCGACAGCGCCACCACCGAGGCGGCCATCGGCGCGGCGAACGCCAGCGCGTAGAGCGAGAGGCCGTCGAGGTCCCGAGCCACCTCCGGCATCACGGTGGCGACGGCCAGGGACTCGAACGCGAACAGGAAGGCGAGCGAGAACACGCCCACCGTCGTGCGCAGGTGCGGGCCCGCCCAGGGCGAGCCGGCCGGCGCCGTCCGCAGTGCGCTGCTCACCGCAGTCGCAGACTGATCACGCCGGCGGCCACGAAGCGGTGCCTCTCCTCGAGCCGGATGCAGCCGTCGACGAGGCGGGCGCGGGTGGACAGGGACGGGCGGACCCGGCGGCGCCGGGAGGGCTTCGACTGGAGCATGGCTTCATGGAACAACCTCAACTAAGGTTGAGGTCAATGACCGTCCTGCTCACTCCGTCCCAGGTCGCCGAACGTGCCGGCGTCGCGGTCTCGGCGCTGCACTTCTACGAGCGCGAGGGCCTCATCACGTCCACGCGCAGCGCGGGCAACCAGCGGCGCTACACCCGCGACGTCCTGCGCCGGATCGCCTTCATCCGCACGTCGCAGCGGGTGGGCATCTCGCTCGCCGAGATCCGCGAGGCGCTCTCGACGCTGCCGGTGGACCGGGCGCCGACGAAGGCCGACTGGCCGCGCCTCCCCCGCCGCTGGCGCACCTCGCTCGACGAGCGCATCGCCCGCCTGCAGCGGCTGCGCGACGACCTCGACGGCTGCATCGGGTGCGGGTGCCTCTCCCTGAAAAGGTGCCGCCTGCAGAACCCCGACGACACTCTCGGGGCGCAGGGACCGGGCGCCCGCCTGCTCGACCCGAGCTGAGGCCGCGCGGCACCTCGGAGAAGGACAGGCCGGTGCCCCCGCGTTCGGGGGGTCAACGGGGGCCCCGACCTGTCGACGGGGCTCGGTCGGGGGGAGACGAGCCGCACCGTCAGACGCAAAAGTACACGTTCAGTACATCTGGGTGCGCAGGACGCGCGGACGGATTCTCACGTGTCGTGCATCACGGCGCGGACGATCTGGGTGACCGGCGCCACCACCGACTGCAGGTCCAGACTCTCCCCATGGCGCCGGCAGCGCACCCGTCGCGCCGCGAGCTGGTCGAAGGCTCCGATGAGCCCGCGCACGACCTCGGGGTCGTGCAGCCGGATCGTGGGGTCACTGGCCCTGGAGGCCTTCGCGAGCTCGAGCAGGATCTCCACGTGGCGGTCCAGCATCTGCTCACGCTGCAAGGCCAGGCGCTCCCCCGCGGCAAGGATCTCGACGAAGAAGCAGATCGTGAAGGATCGAGCGGACTCGAGGACCTCGACGTAGGCCGTGAGGACGCTCGCGATGCGATCGTCGAAGTCCAGGTCGGGGCGCGAGAGCGTGGGCTCCCACACGCGCGCCACGGCCAGGTCGCTCGCGCTCCAGTGGGCACTGGCGAAGGCGTCCTCCTTGTCGGTGAACGCGTCGTAGAACGAGGTGCGCGAGACGTGGGCGCGCTTGGTGATCGCGGCGACGGTGGTCGCGTGGTAGCCCGACTCGGCGACCTCGTCGAGCGTGGCCTGCATGATCCGCCCACGGCGGGAGGCCTCCACCGCCGACTTCGACAGGGCCGAGCGTCCCCGGGGCAGGTCGAGGCGATCGGGCAGCAGGCTCAGCAGTCCGTCGTCCTCCACCTCCGCAGGATAATCGCCGTGATGCCACCGTGTCCGTGGTTCTGGAGTGACGCCCTGTTCGGTAGTGACTGGTGTTCGGCAGTGATGTGAGTCAGGCCCGCGCCTGCACGCGGCTCCACCCGTCGACGGTGCGCTCGACGGCGAGCTGGGCGGGGATCCGCTCCTTCATCGTCTCGACGTGGCTGATCAGTCCGATCGTGCGGCCGTTCTGGCGCAGCGCGTCGAGCGTGTGCATCGCCACCTCGAGCGTCTCGGCGTCCAGCGACCCGAAGCCCTCGTCGATGAACAGGGTGTCCAGGGTGATGCCGCCGGCCCGGTTGGTGACGACCTCGGCCAGGCCGAGGGCCAGCGCGAGTGAGGCGAGGAACTTCTCACCGCCGGAGAGCGACTCGGGACTGCGTGTGACCCCCGTGTAGTCGTCGCGCACTCGGACCTCGAGCCCCGAGTTGGACCCGCGGGTGGCGGTGACGTCACTGCGCTCGAGGGCGTAGCGGCCGCTCGACATCGCGTGCAGGCGCAGGTTCGCCGCGGCGACGATCTGCTCGAGCTCGGCGGCGAGCACGTAGCTCTCGACCCGCATGCGTCGGGTGTTGGGCGACTCGCCGTGCAGCGACCGCGCGAGCCGGTCGAGCACCTCGTACGAGGCGCGCGCCTCGGCATGGGTGGCCCATTCACGGCGGATCGCCGCAGCCACGCGGTTGGCGGTGGCGGCGCTCTCCTTCGCCGCGCCGTGGCGTTCGGTGGCGACCCGGCACACCTCGCGCGCCTGCGTGTGGACCTCCTGCGGGCGTGCGACGTCGGCCGGCTCGGCGGGCAGGTCCTGCAGCTCGGGTGCGGCGAGGGCGGTCTGGCTGGCGACCCGCAGCGCCTCGTGCCCCTCGATGCGGCGGGTGAGCTCGGCGATCGCGGAGGCGTCGAGGCGCGTCTCGAGGAACTCGTCCTCGTCGGCGAAGCCGTGGTGGTCCAGCGTGGTGGCGAACGTCTCGTCGCACTCGCGGAGCCGCTCGCGCGCCGTGCGCTCCGTGGCCCGGGCCTCGATGAGCTGGGCCGTGGCCTCGACGTGGCCGGTGACCACCGCGATGCGCTCGACGACCGATCCGGACGCGCCCCGGACGCGCGCGACGGTGGTGGCCAGCGCGGCGACCTGCTGGTCGGTGGCGACGGCGCGCTGCTCGACCGTGGCCCGCTGGACGCTGAGGTCGGCGAGCGCGGCCTCGATCCGCTCCTTGGCGGCCCGCGAGCTCACGCGCTCCTGCTCGGCCTGCTCCGCGCGAGTCAGCACGGCCTCGGCCTCGGTCACCGCCGCGGTGAGCTCGTCGAGGGGGCGGACCTCGGCCCAGCCCTGCACGGTGGCACGCAGCGCCGCGGCCTGCTCGCCCGCCCGCCGGGCCAGGTGGTCGGCCCGGTCGAACGCCTCCCGGGCGCGGTCGAGCGCGTCCTCGGTGACGTGGTCGTCGGCCAGGGCGGCGGGCACGGGGTGCTCGGCCGAGCCGCAGACGGCACAGGCCTCGCCGGCGACGAGCTCCTGGGCCAGGGTGCCGGCGTACTCGGCGAGGCGACGCTCGTTGAGCGAGTCCAGGGCCGTGGACGCGGCCGTGCGGGCCTTGCCGCACTTCAGCTCCTCGAGCTGGGCCTCGGCGAGGTGGCGCTCGGCGGTGGCCCGCTTGCGAGCGAGGTCGAGCTCGGCGCGCAGCCGCTCGAGGGCGGAGCCGGCCTGCTCGGGCGTGACGTCGATCTCGCGCTCGAGGACGGCGTCGTGGTGGCGGCACTGGACCGTGAGGTCGTCGGCGCGCAGCGCGAGGTCGTCGAGCTGCTCGGTGAGGGTGGCCGAGAGCGCGCGCAGCCGCTCCAGCTCCTGCTCGTCCGCGAGCCGCGCCGTGAGCACGGCGAGGTCGGCGGTGAGGGCATCGCGGTGGGCGGCGAGGTCGGCCGGCGGCGGGCCGTCGACGGCCTCGGCGAAGCGTGCCTCGGCGGCGACCAGACCGGCCGTGGCCTGCTCGGCACGACCGGCTGCGGAGACGCGGGCGCGATGGGCGACCTCGACCGACTGCGCCGCCACGGCGAGGTCGCGCCGGAGGCGGTCGGCCGCGATCCGGGGCGCCTGCTCGACGACGAGGGCCATCGCCTCGGTGGCGCTGGCGAGGCGACGCTGGCGCTCGGCCAGCTCGGTGGCCTGCTGAAGCAGCTCGGCGGCCGCCTCGACCTCCTTCGTGGCCTGGTCGAGGTCGGCCTTCGCCAGCTCGACGTCGGCGTCGAAGGCGACGAGGACCTGGGCGATCCACGCCTCGTCGGCCTCGGCGGGAGCCTCCTGCCCCGCGTGCTGGGCGAGCGTGGAGATCGTGGACGCGATGCCGGACTCCGCCGCGCGCAGCTCCTGGCGCAGCTCGCCGGCGCGCCGCTGCAGCTCGGTGTCGTAGTCGCTGAACCGCTCGCTGCGAAAGAGCGTGCGCAGCAGCCGCTGGCGCTCCTCGCTGGAGGCCACCAGGAAGCGCTGGAACTGACCCTGGGCGAGCAGGACGACCTGGAGGAACTGGTCGCAGCGCAGCGGCAGGATCTCGTGCAGCTCCTCGCCGACCGTGCGGGGCTGGGCGGCGAGGCCGACCCACTCATCCCCCTGCCTCACGGACAGCTCGGCGGTGGCCTTCTCGGGCGTCATCCCGGTGCCGCGCACCTTGGGCCGCAGGTACTCGGGGGTGCGCACGACACGGTAGGTGCGGCCGGCCGCGCTGAAGACCAGCTCCACCCGGGTGGGGTCGTTCGGCTCGCAGTGCGTGCTGCGCACCTGCTTGCCGCCCGCGGCGGCGTAGCGCGGAGCCGAGTCGTAGAGGGCGTAGACGATCGCGTCGAGGATGCTGGACTTGCCCGCGCCGGTGCGGCCGGTGATCAGGAAGATCCCGTGGTCGGCGAACGCGTCGAGGTCGACCGTCTGGGTGTCGCGGAACGGACCGAACCCCGTCATCGTCACCTGGTGGATCCTCATCGCGCCGCCTCCGTCCCGGCGACGTGGCCGACGAGGTCGTCGAGGATCTGCGCCTCGGCCTCGGTGGGGCCCTCGCCGCCGCGCACGAACGCGAGGAACTCGGCCATCACCTGCTGGTCGGTGAGGGTGGCCAGGCGCCGCGGGTCGATGGGCGACGCCGACGCGTCGACGTGGCTGGGCCGGAACTCCAGCAGCGCGCAGTGCGGGAAGCGGCCCTGGAGCCGGCGCATGGGGTCGTCGGGGCGCGCGACGTCGGTGAGGATCGCGCGGACCCAGTGCGACTCGCGATCGGTGAGCCCGGGGTCGGACAGGAGCTCGTCGAGCGTGCCGGTGAGGGTGGTCAGCGCCCGGGGCACGGGGAGGTCGAGCCACTCGACCGGGCCGAGCCCGTCGGCGTCGAGCGTGACGAGCCACGCCCCGCGCGGCTTGTCCTGCTCGGAGAACGACAGGTGCAGCGGCGCCCCGCTGTAGCGGACGTGGGGCGCGAGCGTGTTGCGGCCGTGGATGTGGCCGAGGGCGGCATAGGTGACGCCGTCGAACACGGGCACGGGCACGCGGTCGAGACCACCGGCGGTGATGCCCCGCTCGGACTCGCACGACTCGCCCTCGGCGCCCGACACGAAGGTGTGGGCGAGCACGACGGAGCGACCGCCTCGCGTGGCGAGGTCGGCGCGGATGTTGTCGAGGGCGAACCCGATCGCGTCGGCCTGGTGGGCCAGGCGCTGGTCGGGCCACACGTGCCGGATGAGCGCGGGCTCGAGGTAGGCGATGCCGTAGAAGTGGACCGGACCGTGCTGGTCCTCGACCGTGATCGGCGTGGCGTGGTCCTGCGGCCGCGTGACGATGTGGACGCCGGCCTCGTGCAGGAACGCCGCCTTCGCGCCCAGCCGCGCCGGCGAGTCGTGGTTGCCGCTGGTGACGATCACCCGGGCGCCGGTGTCGCGCAGGGCGACCAGGACGCGGTCGAGCTCCTCCACCGCGGCGGCCGACGGGGTGGACGAGTCGAAGACGTCGCCCGCCACCACCACGACGTCGACCGCGTGCTCGTGGACGGCCTCCACGAGCGCGTCGAGCACGGAGGCGAGGGCCTCTGCGGTCGAGTGCTGGTGGAACGTCCGACCGATGTGCCAGTCGGACGTGTGGAGGATCTTCACGTCTTCGACGCTAACCAGCGGCTCCGACAATTCCGCGGACCCCGGGCCGGGCGGGTCGTCGTGGATCGCCCGGCGGCGTGCGGCGTTCGCCACAGCGGGTCCCCGCTAGGGTCGGGGGCATGGCGATCGTCCTGCTCGTCCGGCACGGACGGTCCACCGCGAACACCTCGGGCACGCTGGCCGGCCGGCTCCCCGACATCCACCTCGACGAGCTCGGCCTCACCCAGGTCGAGGCCACCGGCGCGCGGCTGGCCGACCTGAGCCTGGCCGACGTCGTCACGAGCCCTCTCGAGCGCTGCCGCGAGACCGCCGCCGCGATCGCCGGCCGGCACGGCATCGAGCCCACGGTCGACGAGTCGATCACCGAGTGCGGGTACGGCGACTGGCAGGGCCGGGCGCTGAAGGACCTCGCCGCCGAGGATCTGTGGAAGACCGTCCAGCACCATCCCGCCGCGGCCGCCTTCCCCGGCGGGGAGTCGCTGGCCGCGATGCAGGCCCGCGGCGTCGCGGCCATCCGCGGGCACGACGCGCGCATCGAGGCCGAGCACGGCGCCCACGCCGTGTGGGTCGCGGTCTCGCACGGCGACGTGATCAAGGCCGTCCTGGCGGACGCCCTGGGCATGCACCTCGACCTGTTCCAGCGGCTGCACGTCGACCCGGCCTCGGTGTCGATCGTGCGCTACGGAGCCCGCCGTCCCGACGTCGTGGCCGTCAACACGTCGGCCGGCGACCTGTCCTGGCTGCGCGCGCCGGCCACCGCCGACGACGCCGCGGTCGGTGGCGGCGCGGGTCGCTGAGACCCCCGCGGCCCAGCGCTCTCGCGACCGGGCTCCTAGCATGGAGACATGGCTCAACGGGTGCACGAATTCGACTGGCCCGATCGTCTCGTCATCGGCACGGTCGGCCGTCCCGGAGAGCGGTCCTTCTACCTCCAGGCGCGGACGGGTGAGCACGTCGTCAGCGCCCTGATGGAGAAGGAGCAGTCGGCCACCCTCGCCGAGAAGCTGGACGAGGTCCTCGACGAGCTGATGTCCCAGGACGGCAACCCGTTCAGCGTCCCGGCCGCCGCACCCGAGGGACTCGACGACCACGCACCGCTGGACGCCCCCGTGGTGGAGCAGTTCCGCGTGGGCATCCTCTCCCTCGGCTTCGACCCCACCACGGCCCAGGTCGTGATCGAGGCGTTCCCGCTGGTCGAGGACTCCCCCGAGTCGCTCCTCGAGCCCGAGGAGGACGGCCCCTCCGAGGTGCTGCACGTGCGGATCCCCGTCGGCGCGGCACGCTCGTTCTGCAAGCGCACCCGCGAGGTGGTCGGCGCGGGCCGGCCCACCTGCCCGCTGTGCCTGGCCCCGATCGACGACGACGGCCACGTGTGCCGTCCGGCCGACGACGACACCTGGTGATGCTCGAGGGAGACCTCGAGCTGGAGGGCCGCGTCCTCCCGGCCTCGAACGCCACCTTCGTCGGCCGCATCGACGGCGTGCGCGTGGTCTACAAGCCCGTCGCCGGCGAGCGCCCGTTGTGGGACTTCCCGGGCGCCGTCCTGGCGGGCCGCGAGATCGCCTCGCGGGTCGTCTCGGAGGCGACGGGGTGGAACATCGTGCCCCCCACGTGGTGGGCCGACGGACCGCACGGGCCCGGCATGCTCCAGCTCTGGCAGGACGCCGACCCCGAGTCCGAGGCCGTCACCCTGGTGCCGGCCGACGACCGGCCCGGGGGCTGGTGCCACGTCCTCGACGGGCTGGACGCCGAGGATCGCCCCGTCTCGCTGGTGCACGAGGACTCCCCCGGCCTGCGGCGGATGGCGGTCTTCGACGTCCTGGTCAACAACGCCGACCGCAAGGGCGGTCACGTGCTGGCGATGCCGGACGGTCACCGGTACGGGGTCGACCACGGCCTGACGTTCCACGAGGAGCCCAAGCTGCGCACGGTCCTGTGGGGCTGGCTCGGCGCGGCGCTGACCGACGACGAGCTGGCCGGCGTGAGCCGGGTGCGCGACGGCCTGGCCGCCGACCTCGGCGAGGAGCTCCAGCAGTGGCTCGGCGAGCCCGAGCTGGCGGCGCTGGCCCGCCGCTGCGACCGGCTGCTGGCCGACCGGGTCTTCCCCTCCCCCGAGGGCGACATGCCCGCCGTGCCCTGGCCACCGTTCTGAGGGCTCCCCCACGACACACGGCGACGGCCGCCCGGTGACACCGGGCGGCCGTTCCTCTCGAGTCGGGTCAGATGGTGGCCAGCTCCGCCTCGCGGGTCTTCGCGTGACGCAGGCCCAGCACCGAGAGCAGGGCCAGCAGCGCGGCTCCCACGAAGGAGGCGATGGCGGCGAGCCCGGCGATCAGGCCCATCGTGCCGAACGCGTAGGCGTTGAGGAGCAGCCCGCGCAGGGTGTTGCCCATGAAGAGCGACTGGCGCAGCGCGGCGACCTGCTGGCCGGCCTCGGACGCCTTCTCCTGGTCGGTCAGCTGCATGAACTCACCGCTGACCTCCTCGTACGTGCGGTTCCCGCTCGAGGCGTTCATGTGGGCGAGGATGTAGTGGTCGGCGAAGGCGCGTGCCTCGGCCCCGGTGTCCAGTGCGCTGCCGGCGTAGGGCTCGAGGGCCGTGCGGTCCGCGTCGGAGAGGCTCTTGATCGCCTCGCCCTCGGGCATCGTGATGCGCTGGGACACCAGCTGCGACTGCACCTGGTCCTCGATGAAGAAGTGGGCCCAGGAGGCCAGTCCGCCCACGACCACCAGCAGGGCTGCCAGGACCAGTCCGGTCCACGAGATGAGCTTGTCGAATGCCGAGCGGCGCATGATCTGTTCCTCCTGTGCGGTGACTCCGCGTCGTTGCGGCGTCACCACCGACGCTACGGAGCACCGCACCCGGGCGGATGAGGCGAACGGACCCACCTGTCCGGGACCTTCGTCCCGGGTCGGTAGTGATCAGGCACGACGACGCCCGGCCCCCGAGAAGGGACCGGGCGTCGCTCGTGCGCCGGGTGTCAGGCCTGGGTCTGGAACTCCGGCAGGTTGCGCTTCATGACCTTGCCCGTGGGGTTGCGGGGCAGCTCGTCGAGGAACATCACCGCACGCGGCACGGCGAAGCGTGCGACGTGCTCCTTGGCGTACTCCACGACCTCCTCCTGCGTGAGGGTCTCGCCCTCGCGCGGCACGACGTACGCGGCGAGGCACTGGCCCCACTGCGGGTCGGGGATGCCCGTGACGACGACGTCCTGGACCTTCGGGTGCTCGATGAGCGCGTCCTCCAGCTCGCGGGGGAAGACGTTCTCACCGCCGGAGATCACCATGTCGTCGTCGCGGCCGGCGACGAACAGACGGCCGGCCTCGTCGAAGTAGCCGAGGTCGCCCGAGTGCATGAGGCCGTCGCGGAAGTCCTTCGTGCGGCCGTCGGTGTACCCGGCGAACATCATCGAGTTGCCGACGTAGATGACGCCCGTCTCGCCCTGGGGCACCTCGTGGCCGTTCTCGTCGAGCACCTTGACCACGGTGTGCCACGGCACGCGGCCCGCGGTGCCGGGCGCGGCGCGCAGGTCCTTCGGGTCGGCGATGGAGACCCAGCCGGTCTCGGTGGCGCCGTAGAAGTTGTAGACCGAGTCGGTGAACGTGTCCATGAAGTGGGTCGCGAGCTCGCCGGCCAGCGCCGAGCCGCTCGAGGCGGTGATCTGCAGGCTGGAGACGTCGCTGCTCTTGATCACCTCGGGATCGGCGTCGACGAGGCGCTGCATCATGAGCGGCACCACGACCAGGACCTGCGCCTGGTGGGTGTCGATGTCGCGGATGACCTGCTCGGGCACGAAGCGGCGGCGCAGGACGTAGGTGGGGACCGTGGACAGGCCGAACCCGAAGTTCAGCAGGCCCCACGAGTGGAAGAGCGGCGCCGCGATGACGACGGTGGAGTTGCCCTCGTAGGGGATGGAGCCGAAGAAGGTCAGCAGCGGCTCGAGGTTCTCGGGCTCCTTGCGCTTGGCGCCCTTGGGCAGGCCGGTGGTGCCCGAGGTGAAGATCACGATGCCGCCGGGCTTCTCGGGCTTGGGGTGGTCCGCGGCCGACTTGCCGGCGGCCAGGCCGCTCAGCGTGGGCAGGCCGTGGGTGTCGTCGTCCTCCCACGCCACGACGAGCAGGTCGCGGTCGATCTCGCCCGCGACGTGGAGGAACTCCTGGTCGAGGATGACCATCTTGGCGCTCTCGCGCTTCGTGAGCTCGCTGAGCTGGCCGGCGCTGGCCATCGTGTTGAGCAGCAGCATGCGGCCGCCCATCTGGCTGATCGCGACCATGGCGATCACCATGTGGCGGTGGTTGCGGCACAGCACGGCGATCGGGTCGCCGGGCACGAAGCCGCGGTCCTTGAGCGCCTGCGTGACGCGGTTGACCGCGTCGCTCGTCTCACGCCAGGTCAGCTGACCGGCGTCGTCGATGATGGCGACCTGCTGAGGCTTGCGCGCCGCAGCGGCGCCGACGGCCGACGGGAAGCCCGGGCCCCACGCCGCGAGCTTCTTGCCTGCCTTCACCAGCCGGACGGGGTTCTGGGCCTTCAGCAGGCCGATCCTGCGCAGCACCTTCAACTTGTAACCGAGGTCGCCCATCATCTCTCCAGATCCTGTGTGTACCGGCGGGTAGTGTGACGTAGGTTACCAGCGGGTCACTTGATCGCGTGAGCGCGTTGTCCAAGATGCGGCGTGGATCACACTCCGCCTGTCCGCGCGGCGCGGCGCGACTGTAACCGAGAGTGACGTTCCACCGCCGAAACTCGCTCGGATACCAGCCGTTTTCAGATACCCGAGGAATGTCGCCGAAACCCTCGTGCCAGCGGCCTCCTGAGCGCAGGATGGGCGGGTGGACGCGGGGACGTCCGGGACGGGAGTGGTTCAGGTGACGAGTTCGGTGGCGGTGGTGACCGGTGGAGCGGGGGCCGTGGGACTGGCCTCGGCGAAGCTGCTCGCCCGCGACCACCACGTGGTCCTCAGCGACGGCCGCGGGGAGCGGCTCAGCCGCGCGCTCGACGAGCTGGACTCCCTCGGCGTCTCCGCCGAGTCGATCGTCGCCGACGTCACCGACCGGGGGTCGGTGGAGGCGCTCATGCGCGCCGCCCGCCAGGCCGGGCCCATCGCGTCGGTGGTGCACGCCGGCGGCGGCGCCACGGCCGACGCCTCGCCCGAGGACATCGTGCGGGCCCGCGTCCTGGGCACCATGAACGTCACCGCCGCCACGCTGGCCGTCGCCGGGCTCGGCACGACGCTGGTCCACGCGTCGGCGCACTCCCCCGCCCGGGTGCTCCCGGCGCTGCCTCGGTGGGTCTTCCGCCTCGCGCCGACCGATCCCGAGGGACTCGTCACGGCCCTGACCCGCCTCGCGAGCCTCGGTCCCGCACGCCGGGCGCCGGCCGTGGCGCACGCCCTGAGCACCACCTTCCTGCAGTGGTACGCCGACGGGATGTCCGTCGCGTTCGACGCCTGCGGCGCGCGACTGAGGTCGACCGCCGCCGAGTCGGTGGTCGACCTCTGCCGCGCCGATCTGGCACCGGCGCCCTCCCACAGCGCCGTGGCCTGATCCACAGCCCCGTCAGTCGGTCCTCCGCGCGAGCATGACGCGGTGGAACGGCGTCGTGGCCACCGTCTCGCACGACGCGAAGCCGGCGCCGGTGACGATCTGCTCCACCCGGGCGGGCCCTGCCTGCGTGCCGATCGCGGCCGCGCCCTCTTGGGAGAGCGAGGCCGGCGTACACAGCAGGGTGGAGAACCCGTAGTACGCGCGGCCGACCGGGTTGAAGTTGTCCTGAGGCGCGTCGCCCGCCATCGGCTCGACGATGAGCCAGCGACCCCCGTCGGCCAGCAGGCGGTGCACGTGCCGGGCGGCACCGTCGGGATCGCCCATGTCGTGCAACGCGTCGAACGTCGTGGCCAGGTCGAAGCCCTCACCGCCGACCTTGACCGCGAGCGAGGTCTCGAAGCTCGTGTTCGCACCGACGCCGGCGTCCTCGGCCCGGCGGCGCGCCACCTCGATCGACGGCTCGTGGTAGTCCGACCCGACGAACCGCGACTGCGGGAACGCCTGCGCCATCAGCACGGTCGACGCGCCGTGCCCGCAGCCGATGTCGGCCACCCGGATCCCGCGCCTCAGGTCCTCGTCGAGTCCGGCGGCCGGCAGCCACGCATCGACCAGGTATGCCTGGTAGGACGGCGCGAAGAACCGCTCGCAGCCGTCGATCACGTCGTTGCCGTGCTCGTGCCAGCCGACCCCCGTGCCGCTGCGCGCCGCCTCGGCCAGCCGGCCGGCGTCGGCCACGGTCCCGAGCGCGATCTGGAACAGGCCCGGCAGGTAGGCCGGACTCGAGGCGTCGGTCAGCGCGACGGCGTGCTCGGCGGGCAGGGTGAACCGTCCCGAGGCCTCGTCGAGCTCGATGAAGCCGCCCGCCGCCTGCGCGTGGCACCACTCGCGGGCGTAGGGCTCGGCGGTGGAGGTTCGCCCGGCGAGCTCGGCCGCGGTGAGCGGACCGTGCTCGGCCAGCGCGCGGTAGTAGCCGAGCTCGTCCCCGAGGACGACGAGTGCGGTGTTGAGGGTGGCGCCAACCTCCTCGACGGCGCGGAAGACGAACGCCATCAGGCGGTCCTGGTCGATCGTCGGGGTGGTGGTCTGCTGCGTGGTCATGATGACTCCTGAGGGGGCTCGTCCGGGGGCCCTCCCAGCATGCGTTCGGCCCGGATCCGCAGGCTGTTCCGGTGCTACAGTCCGATAAGTGGAACTGATGCGATCGGTTTCCTCGCTGCGCGTGCTCGCAGCCCTCGACGGCGCCGACTCCTTCTCCGCCGCCGCGGACGAGCTCGGCATGTCGCAGTCGGCGGTCAGCCAGCACGTCGCCGCCCTCGAGCAACAGGTCGGCCTCCCGCTCGTCCAGCGCGGCACCCGTCCCGTCGACGTCACGGTGGCCGGACGGGTCCTCGCGGGCCACGCCGCCGCCGTCATGGCCCGGCTCGAGGCCGCCGGGCTCGACCTCGACGAGCTGGCCGGCCACCACCACCGTCGCCTGCGCGTGGGCGGCTTCCCCACGGCGCTGGCCACGTTCGTCCCCCGGGCGCTGGCGCTGCTCGCCATCCAGTCGCCGGACGTCACGTTCACCGTCGTCGACGACCACCTCCAGGGGCTCGTGCCGCGACTGCTCAACCGCGAGCTGGACGTGGCCCTGGTCTTCGACGACAGCGCGGAGCACCGATTGCCGGGCCTCGACCACGGGGTGGAGCTGACGTCGCTCTTCCTCGACCCGTACCGGCTGCTCGTTCCGCGGTCGCACCGGCTGGCCGCGCGGCAGGGAGCGCTGTCGCTCGCCGACCTCGGCGAGGAGACGTGGGTCGGCGGCGGCCCGTCGAGCACGTGGTTCCAGATCGTCCGAGGTCGCTGTCGCGCGGCCGGGTTCGAGCCGCGCGTGGGCATCGCGTCGGACGACTACCTCGCCGTGCAGGCGTTCGTCGCCGCCGGACTGGGCATCGCCGTCGTCCCGGGGCTCGTGGCCTCCCGCCGGATCGCCGGGGTCGAGGTGCGGGCGCTGCACGACCCGGCCCCGACCCGCGAGGTCATGGTCGCGTGCCCGGTGGACCCCTTCCGTCCGGCCGCGGCCACCACGATGGTGGCACTGCTCCAGCGCGTCACCGCCGGCCGCGCCTCACCCGGTTGAGACCGGGGGCGCCGCCACCACGTGCGGCAGCACGTCCTCGGCGAGCCGCCGGAGCTGGCGGGCCTCGTCGCCCACGGGCCAGAAGTGCACGCGGCGGCAGCCCTGCGCGGCGTACTCGGACAGCAGCTCGGCGCACGTCTCCGCCGGGCCGACGCACACGCGCCCGCGCGGGGCCTCGGGGTCGCGGTCGAGGGCGGGGGCCAGCAGGCTCGTCAGCATCCGCTCGGCGACCGGGGTGTCCTCGGTGACCCACGTCCACATCGTCACGAGCGCGTGCGGCGGCTCGGCGCGGCCGAGCCGGTGGCAGGCCTGCGCCAGGCCCTCGCGGGTGCGACCGAACTCCGCAGGCGTGGTGTGGAACGCCGAGGCCAGCCAGCCGTCGCCGTACCGGGCCACGCGGTCGATGCCCGCCGGCGAGCCCCAGCTGGCCACCCAGAGCGGGACCTGCGCCCGGGACCCGTGGCGCGCGAACTGTGCCCGCAGCACACCGAGAGCCGCGTCGAACCGGGACCACCGCTCCTCCCACGGGACGTCGGCCAGGGCGTAGTCCGTCCGCGAGGATCCCGGGCCGACCCCGGCCACCACGCGCCCCGGGGCGAGCCGCTCGAGCGTGAGCATCGCCGCGCCGTACGAGCGGGCGCCGCGCAGCACCGGCAGCGCCGCACTGGTGACCAGCTCGAGGTCACCCGAGCGCTCGGCCGCCGCGGCCAGCAGGACGAGCCCGTCGGCCCACGGGCTCGGGAAGGTCAGGTGGTCGTTGGCCGACAGCGCGGCGAACCCCAGGTCGCGGGCGGCGTCGACCACCTCCGCGAGGTGGGAGCCGTCCAACGGCGTCGCGGTGAAGTCGATCTGCGGCAGGTGCACACCGGCATCCACCCGCCCACCGTCGCACGGGCCGGGGTCAGCCGCGCCTCTTGAGGTCGCGGCCGATGACGAGGCGCTGGATCTGGTTGGTGCCCTCGAAGATCTGCATCACCTTCGTCTCGCGCATGTACCGCTCGACGGGGAAGTCCTTCGTGTAGCCGGCGCCGCCGAGGACCTGCACCGCGTCGGTCGTCACCCTCATCGCGTTGTCGGTGGCGACGAGTTTGGCGATCGAGGCCTGCCGCGAGAACGGGCGACCGAGGTCGCGCAGCCGCGCGGCCGCCAGGTAGGTGGCCCGCGCCGACTCGATGGCCGCCGCCATGTCGGCCAGCAGGAACGTCAGGCCCTGGTGGTCGATGATCGGCACGCCGAAGGCCTCGCGCTCCTTGGCATAGGCGACCGCGGAGTCGAGGGCGCCCTGCGCGACGCCGGTGGCGACCGCGGCGATCCCGAGGCGGCCCGAGTCCAGCCCGGCGAGCGCGATCGCGAGGCCCTGGCCCTCGTCGCCGAGGCGTCGCTCCACCGGCACCCGGACGTCGTCGAACAGCATCGTGGCCGTCGTCGAGCCCATCAGGCCCATCTTGTCCTCGGGCACGTCGGCGGTCAGCCCCTCGGCATCGGCCGGGACCAGGAAGCACGTGATGCCGGCCTCGGCGCGCGCCATCACCTTGTAGTAGTCGGCCTGACCGCCGTGGGTGGTCCAGGCCTTCGCGCCGCGGATCACGTAGTCGTCACCGTCGCGACGGGCGGTGGTGCGCATCGCGCCCGGGTCGGAGCCCGCGTGCGCCTCGGACAGGCAGTACGCCCCCAGCAGCTCGCCACCGAGCATGTCGGGCAGCCAGCGCTCCTTCTGCTCGCGCGTGCCCGCGTGGTCGAGGCCGAAGCAGCTCAGCGCGTGGACGCTCGTGCCGACGCCGACGCTGGCCCACGCGATCGCGATCTCCTCCACGACCTGCAGGTAGACCTCGTAGGGCTGGCCACCGCCGCCGAGGTCCTCGGCGTACGGCAGGCCCAGCAGGCCGGCGCGGCCCAGGGTGCGGAAGATGTCGCGCGGGAACGTGCCCGACCGCTCGTCCGCGTCGACGCGCGGCCGCAGCTGGTCGTCCACGATCTGGCGCGTGAGGGCGATCAGGTCGTTCGCCTCGTCGCTCGGCATCAGACGCTCCACGGCCACGGTGCTCCTCCTGGGGTGTGTCGGCCCCTCCAGCATGGACCACGGACGAGTGGTTGGATGCAGGGCATGGACATCAGTGGAGCATCAGCCATCGTCACCGGCGGAGCCTCGGGCATCGGCGCGGCCGTCGTCCGCCAGCTCGCCGCGAAGGGCGCCCGGGTGGTCGTCGCCGACCTCAACGACGAGGCCGGTCAGGCCCTTGCGAGCGAGGTCGGGGGCGTCTTCATCCACGTCGACGTGACCGACACCGACCAGATCAAGACCGCCGTCGCCGCGGCCGAGGAGCTCGCGCCGCTGCGCGTCCTGGTGAACTCGGCCGGCATCGGCTGGGCCCAGCGCACGGTCGGCCGCGACGGTCAGTTCGAGTCGGCGCACGACCTCGACGCCTACAAGAAGGTCATCGCCATCAACCTGATCGGCACGTTCGACGCGATCCGTCTCGCCGCCACCGCGATCGGCCGCACCGAGCCGCTGGAGTCCGGCGAGCGCGGCGCGATCTGCAACCTCGCCTCCGTCGCGGCGTTCGACGGCCAGATCGGCCAGGCGGCGTACTCGTCGTCGAAGGGCGGCGTCGTCGGCATGACCCTTCCCGTGGCGCGCGACCTCGCGGCCATCGGCGTGCGCGTCAACACCGTGGCGCCCGGTCTGATCGACACCCCGATCTACGGCGAGGGCGAGGCGGCCGAGCAGTTCAAGGCCAAGCTCGGCGAGTCGGTCAACTTCCCCAAGCGCCTGGGACAGCCCGACGAGCTGGCCAGCATGGTCGTCGAGTGCGTCACGAACTCGTACATGAACGGCGAGACGGTCCGCGTCGACGGCGCCATCCGGATGCCCCCGCGCTGACCCACAGCCGTCACTCCGCGAGGGTCGTCGCCCACCGGCGATGGCCCTCGCGGACGACCACCCGGCCGTCGGCGAACTCCACGACGTCCGCCACGTCGACGAGGTGCGCCTCGCGCACGCGCCGCCGGAGCACCCGTGCGAGCAGCGCGGGCGCGTGCATGTCCTCGCGCTCGTAGCCGAGGAAGCCCAGGCGGCGGCGGGCACCGACGATGACGCCCAGCATCCGTGGCGTCGCGAGCAGCGGGCCCGGCGCTCCGTCGAGCACGAAGCGCACGTCGAGCACGTGCCCGATCTGGCGTGAGCCCTCCACCACGGGCGCTCCGAGCAGATCGCTCAGCAGCAGCCGGCCGTCCTCACGCGGGATCATGACGACTCCCCGGGATGCGAGCGATGACGTGGTCCCTGACCCAGCGCTCGACCCACAGCACCTCGTGCCGCTCGGCCGAGACGCCCAGCACGATCCGCGTCCCGACCTCGGCGACGTCGCTCCACGCGATCCGGTGCAGCAGCCGGGACGGCGTGTGCCCGCCGAAGAACCGCTCGAGCAGGCCCGAGCCGGCGACCAGGTCGGCGATCACGACGTCGTCGCCGTCGCGGCGCAACTCGAGGTCGGCCACGAACGCGGCGGGTCTCCCGTCGACGTCCTGGATCGACCGGTCGAGCAGGTGCAGGTTGGCGTCGAGCACGCGGCCGCGGATCGGATGGGTGGGCAGGGTCATGAGCCGGCTCCCGTCAGGACGAGCAGGGGGATCGCCGCAACGGCGGCGACGCAGATGATGACGAGGTAGACCATCGCCAGGCCGTTGACCAGCCTGCCGTTGGTCTCCGAGCCGACGTACAGCGGATCGTTCGCGACGATGAGGATCGGCAGGTACGTCAGCGGCAGCGCGACCGCCGAGAAGACCACCGAGAACTCCGTGACCAGGATCGGGTCGACCCCCGTGGCGAGGACGAGCACGGCGATGACGATGCAGATGATCATCGTCAGGTGGAAGCGCGCCGCCTCGGTCGGGCGGTGCGACTTGCCCCAGGACCAGCCCGAGAACTGCGCGAGGCTGTAGCCCAGCGAGAGGGCGGTCTCCAGCGCGGCACCGAACGTCGCGGCGACGATGCCGATGATGGCCACCGCGAGCGCGATCCGCCCGCCGCCCTCGACCACCGGCATCACCACCTGCGGGAGCGACGTCACCGCGATCGCCTGCGGCAGCAGGAAGGTCGCGGCGCACGCCGCGATGGCCAGCGAGAGCAGGCCACCGAGGGGGAACCCGATCAGCACGTTGGCCCGAGCCACGCCGAGGTCCCGTCGTGTCCACCGCTCCTCGACCGCACCGGAGGAGAAGAAGAACACCTCGTAGGGCGTCATCGCGGCACCGAACAGGGCCACGGCGTAGTACCAGTACGTCAGCGAGGTCTCCTCGCCGCGCGGCCCGATGTGCGTCGCCTGGTCGGTGAGCTCGCCCCAGTCCGGGCCGAGGAGGAAGAGCGCCACCGCGAACACGATGAGGCACAGGCCGAACAGGCCGGCCACGTTCTCCAGCACCTGGAACTTCACCCGCCACAGCACCAGCCACACCGCCAGTGCGGCCACCGGGATCCAGGCGAACTCCGAGACGCCGCTCGCGAGCTGGAGGGCCAACGCGACACCACCGATCTCGGCCGTGAGCGTCATCAGGGTCATGAACATCGAGGCCGCGAGGTTGGCCACGCCGGCCCGCGGTCCGAGTCGCTCGCGGATGACCTCGAACGTGGCGGCGCCGCTCAGTGCGGCCACCCTCGCGGACATGTTCGCGAAGAGGCAGATCCCGACGACGCCGACCACGACCACCCACGCCAGGGACATGCCGAAGCGCGAGCCGACAACGGCGTTCGTGACGAGGTCTCCGATGTCGACGAAGCCGCCGATGGCGGTCAGGATGCCGAGCGCGACGGCGAGGCACTTCTTCACCGCGGCGGTCCGATCTGGTCGACCACGTCGCGCAACGAGCGCTCGGCCGCGGCCACGTCCTCGCGGGCCAGCCGCAGGCCCGTCCCGGCCGCGACGGAGGAGCGCGCGTCCGTGACCGCGTCGGACGCCTCGGACAGGGCGGATCGCACCTGGTCGAGATCGCTTCGCTGTCCCTCGGTCTCGGGGGTGAGGGTGGCCGTGGTGGACATCGCGCCCGACAGCTCGGTGGCGGCCGCCTCCAGCGTCACCTCGAGCACCGGGGTGGTCGAGCGGCCGCGCTCGTGCTGGTCCAGCGCCTCGCGCGCGGTGGCCGTGGCGGCGAGCCCGTCGTGCGCCGCGAGGCTGGCGTCCTGGGTGGGCGACGCGCAAGCAGCGGTCATCAGCACGACGAGCACGACCAGGCACCTGGCGACGAGGCGTCCACACGGGTCCAGCCGCGCGGGTGTCCTTCGATCCTCAGCCGTCATGACGAGCACCAGTAAGCCACCCGACGAGCACGTCCGCACGTCGGACGGCACGATGAACCCATGCGTGCTCTCGTGATCATCGACCTGCAGGAGGACTTCCTCAATCCCCCGGACCTGCGCGAGCAGCGTTCCGACATCGTCCGCGCCGTGCAGCGCTGGACGGACTGGGCGCGCGACCACGACGTGCCCATCGTGGAGGTCCGCACCGTGCTGCCCGAGGACAAGTCCACGTGGGCGCTCAACATGCGCGACGACGACCAGCCGGTGGTGCTGGAGGGTACGAAGGGCGCCGAGACGCTCACCGAGCTGGACCTGCGTCCGGACCTCGAGCTCACGAAGCGGCGGGACGACGCCTTCCACGGCACCGACCTGCTGGAGCGGTTGCGCGAGCTCGGCGTGGACGAGCTCGTCCTCGCCGGTGTGGTCACCGAGGCGTGCATCGCGATGACGGCCGCGACCGCCTACGCGCACGACTTCCGGGTGCAGATCGCCGACGGCGCGGTCACCTCGGCCGATGAGAAGGCGCACGTGGCCGCGTTGAAGTGGCTGCGTGAGCAGTACCGCCAGGACGTGGTCTCCCCCGAGGACCTCGCCGACTGACGAGGCCCCTGCTCACCCCGCCCGCGGGTGGATCGCGTGCTCGAAGTGGTGACAGGCCGCGCACAGGCCCTCGAGCAGGTCGAGGTCTGTGGGCCCGCCCTCGGACCATGCGATCACGTGGTGGCTGTGGTCGATGGGGTTCTCGCAGCCGGCCCGCGCGCACACACCGTCCTGGCGGAACCAGATCGCCTCGCGCTGCTTCGCCGTGGCGTGCCGGTGTCGGTCGCCCACGTCGAGGATGCGCTCGTTCCGTCCGATCCGCTCCACGAGGAGCGGTCGCAGGTCGGCGCCTTCGGTCAGGTGCCTGAGCAGCTCCCGTCCGATGGGCCCGAAGCCGACCAGCTCGGCCGGCTCGCCGGCCACGAAGGCGGACTCGGGATCAGGAGCGAGTGCGGCCTTGAGGGTGCCGGCTTCGACCACGACGTGGATCTGTGGCCGTACGGTGCCGTCGGTCGGCAGACCCTGCTCCAGCACTCGGGTCAGCAGTTCCTCGAGCCCGTCGCAGCGCCGCTCGGACGCCGTGCGGTCGTCACCGGCGGCGCGCGGCACCGACAGCGACTCGAGCACCGCGTGGAGCTGGGCGCCGACGTGGATCGGAAGGAAGCCGGTGACGTGCCAGCCGTCGAGGGTCTTCGACAGCCGGATGTCGCGACGGTCCATGCCGCTGATCCACGCCTCGTCGAGCGACTCGGGGTGCTGGATCGCCTTCGCCCTGCGGACGAGCTTCTTGAGCCGACCGGGCGGGAACGCCCTCGCGACCTTCGTCAGGTGCTCGTCCAGCTGCACGGTCTCGTCGACGCCGACGTGGCGCATCCCGAAGTCGAGCACCTTGACGTGCTCGAGGGCGATCTCGCCCGCGCGGAAGGCCTCGGCGGCGCGCGGCAGCTGGGCCAGCGCCTCGCCCGCGCGGAGGCGGGCTCGCGTGTCGCCGGCCTCCAGGCGGAGGTCTCGGCGGGCCCACGTGACCACGCTCGTGGCGTCCTCGCCGAGGTGGGCTCCGGTGCGCTCGATCTCGACGAGTCGCTCGGTCAGGGCCGCGTCCGCGGCATCGCGCAGCGTCCGCAGCGCTCGCGCCTCGTCGCACACACCGAGGACGTGACCGACCGCAGCACGTCTGCGGTCGCTCGCATCACGGCGATCGTGACCTCGGCGCTGTCCATGTCGAGAACGCTAGGGGCACCCTCCGACAGCGACTCGACCTCGCGGACGAGGGCCGATCCTTCCCGTCATTCCAAGCGGCGAGGCTCAGTCGTCGTCGGGCCCGCCGGTGCCGGGGTCGTCGGTGACGGGCAGGTCGGGGACGCCCTCGGGACCCTCGACGCCGGGCACCGTCTCGGTGCCGGCCTCCTGCTCGTTGCCGCCCGGCTCGCTCACGCCCTCGTGCTGCGGATCCACCGTGAGGTCGTCGGCCAGCTTGTCGGCCTTGCCCTCGGTCTGGTCACCGTTCGTCGGAGTGCTGTTCATGTGCTCTTCCTTCCGTCGTGCGACGCAGCAGCAGGACCGCTCCGCCGTCGAACTGTCGGCTCTCGTCGATCGTCAGGCCGCACGCCGCGGCGTCGGCCGCGAGGTCGCGACCCTGCGCCTCGTCGCGCAGCTGGAGCAGCGCCGCCCCGCCACGGATGAGGTGCCGCCCGATCACCGTCAGGCACTCGCGAGCGAGGTCCAGTCCGTCGGACCCCCCGTCGATCGCGGTGAGCGGGTCCTCGGGGAACTCGCCCACGCCGTCCGACGGCAGGTACGGCGGGTCGGCGATGATGAGCGCGAACCGCTCGTCCGGCATGAGGGCCTCGGCCATCGCGCCGTGGCGGATGTCGGAGTCGACGCCCCAGACGCGGGCGTTGCGCGAGGCCCACACGCACGCGTGCAGGTCGGCGTCCACCTGCACGAGGTGGCGACCCGTGTCGGCCACGGCGAGCAGGCCGATGTGGCCGGCGCCCGCGCAGACCTCGAGCACCGGTCCCAGGGGCACGGCGTCGAGCAGCTCGCGCGCCCACAGCGACTGGGCCTCGGTCCACGGGCGGGGCGTCAGGACGCGCTCGTCGTGGCCGATCGGCCGGCCGCCGAACGTGGTCGTCCTCGCCTGCGGCTCCGAGGCCTGGAGCATCAGAAGACCGGCTTTCCGCCGGTGACGCCCAGGACGGTGGCCGAGACGTAGCTGGCCTCCTTCTCGCTCGCCAGGAACACAAACGCACCGGCGAGCTCGGCCGGCTGACCGGCCCGACCCAGCGGCGTGTCGGAGCCGAACTGCTCGATCTTCTCCTCGGGCTGGGTGGCCGGCTGCAGCGGAGTCCAGATCGGACCCGGCGCCACCGCGTTGACGCGGATGCCACGCGGACCGAGCTCGGCCGCCAGGTTCACCGTCAGGTTGTTGATCGCGGCCTTGGTCGACGCGTAGTCCAGCAGGCTCGTCGACGGCTCGTAGGCCTGGATCGACGAGTTGTTGATGATGCTTGACCCGCGACCGAGGTGCGGCAGCGCGGCGCGGACGAGCCACAGCAGCGCGAACACGTTCGTCGTGTACGTGCGCTCGATGCGCTCGTCGTCCATCTGCTCGAGTCCCTCGTCCCGGGCCATCTGGAAGCCCGCGTTGTTGACGAGGATGTCCAGTCCGCCGAGGCCGTCGTGGGCCTGCCCCACGACGCGGTCGCACGTCGCGCTGTCGCGCAGGTCCGCCTCGATCGGCAGGCTCGTGCGTCCGGCCTCCTCGATCAGCCGCGACGTCTCGCGCGCGTCCTCGGCCTCCTCGGGCATGTAGGTGAACGCCACGTCGGCCCCCTCGCGGGCGTAGGCAATCGCGGCCGCCCGGCCGATGCCGGAGTCACCGCCGGTGATGAGCGCCTTGCGCCCCTCCAGCCGGCCCGAACCGACGTAGCTCTCCTCGCCGTGGTCCGGCCGGGGCTCCATCGGCTCGGTCAGTCCCGGGGGCTCCTGCTGCTGCGCCGGGAATCCGTCCTGTTCCTCACTCATCGCGAGCTCCTTCCTCGTCGAACCTGGTCCTGATCATCTGGTGGGTCGCGTCGCACCACGGCAGTGACGCGGACTTGCCGCACCGGCACACGGCGCTGACGGGCCGTTCGGTGCGGTGCACCTCGCCGTCCGGGGAGTGGACCCCGATGTCCCCGCGGATCAGCAGCGGCCCGTTCGGGACCACGCTGACGTCGACCTTGCGCGCCATCAGGCACCCCACCTCTCGAACATCGCCTCGGCGAAGCGACTCTCCTGGTCCAGGCACGTGAACACGCCGAAGGCGACGTCCTCGGCCAGGTGCGGCTCCGCCTCGACGAGGGCGCCGGCGATGAAGCGCGCGGCGGTCTGCTCGTGCACGGCGTCGGCCTCGACGTGCTCGTCGTAGTAGGCAGCCATCTCCTCGGGGAGGCCGAGGCGGCGCAGGCCGCGCGACATCCGCCGCGACGGACCCGAGCTGGAGGCCTCGAACGCCACGAGGTGGCCGACCGCCGCGCCCCGGAGGCGCCGCTGGAGGCCGAACATCGTGAGCGTCACGTTCATCTCGAGCACCTCGACCGGCACGTCGTCGATCGCGGCGTTCTCACGGGCGTCGAGACCCATCGCCCGCATGCCGTCGGCGAACAGCTGCGCGTGGAGGCGCTCGGGGCGGCCTCCGCCGTACTCGTCGTACTGCAGCTCGGCCAGCGCGGCGCGCGAGGGACCCGGCAGCCGCGGGATCGTCCACGCGGTCGGGTCGGCCTCCTTGAGGTGGTAGACCGAGCGGAACCACAGCAGCTCACGGACCTGGTCGGCCGTCGCGGCACGCTGGACGAACTCCGCGAGGGAGCGTCCCTCGTCGGCGCGCACGTAGTCGAGCAGCACGTCCGGCTCGGCGGACTCGGGCAGCCGGCCCTCGGCGCGCTCGCGCAGCCGGGCCTCGAGCTCGCGCTCCACTCGGTTGCGGACCGTGATCAGCTCGGGCGTCCACTCCGCATCCTCCACGTCGGCGAAGCCGCGGTGGTGCAGCTCGTGGGCGATCCAGACCGTCAGCAGACCGTCCTCGGCGCTCGAGGGGCTGACCTTCGGCACGCGATCCCACGGCATTCCCCCGGTCAGGGCGGCGATGGTGGCGGCACTCAGGTCGCCACGGGGCTGGGGCAGGGTCGAGGTGGTCGCCCGGCTGCCGGTGAGGACGGCTGATGGCATCCGCGGTCCTTTCGATCGAAACGGAGGTCACGGGGCACGTACCCCGGCGCGGGCGCCTCATGCGTCACCCGCGCAGCCATCGTGCCCCGGCGCATGGTTCCTCGCGAGTCGGGTACGTGAACCCTGTCCGACCGAATGAGGAGGATCACATGACCACGCCGCACCCCGAGGAACCCGCCGAGGGCCCCGACCCCGCCGATCCCGCCACGACGCCCGACAACCCGATCGAGCCCGACGATCCCGACTCGCCCGCGACGAGCGATGACGGGGACGGCGGCGCCGAGAACCTGGTCGTCACCGACCCCACCGCGCCGTCGTCGCGGGTCTGAGCCGCCGATGAACGACGACAACCGCCCCCTGTGGCTGGTGCCCGCCGACGTCGCGGGCCACGACCCACTCCCCGACGCCTGTGACGACCTCGTGGTCGGCGCAGGCGTCGTCGGGCTGACCACCGCCGTCCTGCTGGCCCGCGCCGGCCGGAAGGTGTGCGTGGTCGAGGCCCGCTACGTCGGAGCCGGGTCCCCCGGGCACAGCCCCGCCAAGGTGTGGGTGCTGCAGGGCCCCCGCCTGTCCACCCTGCTCGAGGACCACTCGCGCGAGGTCGTCCAGGCCTACGTCGACATGAACCGCGCCGGCTTCGACTGGCTGGTCGGCTTCGCCGGGCAGCACGACGTCCGGATGGACCGGCGGACCGCGGCGACCTTCGCCGCCAAGCCCACCGAAACCTCGCGCGCGCGAGCCGAGTACGTCGCCGCCATGTCGGTCGGGCTGCCGGTCGAGTGGACCGACGACCCGGGCCTGCCCGTGCCCACCCACGGCGCCGTCACCCTCGCGGACCAGGCGCAGATCGACCCCGGCTCCCACCTCGCGGCCCTCGCCGCCGAGCTCCGGGCGCACGGCGGCTCGCTCGTGGAGCACGCCCGCGTGATGAACGTCGACTGGATCGGCGCTCCGACCGCGCACCTCGACGACGGTCGCAAGGTCCGCGCGGAGTCCTTGGTCGTCGCGACCGGCTCGCCGATCCTGGACCGCAGCCTGGCCTTCAGCGACCTCGAGCCCCAGCGCTCGTACGCGGTCGGCTACGAGCTAGCCGACCCGCCGCAGGTCATGGCGCTGTCGGCGGGCTCGCCGTCGGTCTCGCTGCGCGACGCCCTGACCGAGGACGGACGACCGGCGCTGCTGGTCGGCGGCTTCGGGCACGGCGTCGGACGGACCGAGTCCGAGCGCGATCACGTCGAGATGATCCGCACCTGGACCGCCGAGCACTTCCCGGAGGCCCGCGAGGTCGCGGCCTGGTCGGCGCAGGACTACACCACCGGCGACGGCCTCCCCCGCTTCGGCAGGATGCCCCGCGGCGGCGACCGCATCCGCTTCGCGACCGGCTTCGCGAAGTGGGGATTCACGAACGGCACCGCCGCGGCCCTGGCGATCGCCAGCGACATCCTGGGCGACCGGCTGCCGTGGGCGGACTCCGTCGTCGACCACTCCTCGCCCCTGCTCTCGACCCGGGGCCGGGCGGCGATCAACGCGAAGGTCGCCAAGGAGGTCGCGACGGGTGCCGCCCGCGTGATCGCCACGTCGCCGCGGTCCCTGCAGCCCGGTGAAGGCGACGTCCACCGCGACGGCGTCCGCGTCGTCGCGGAGTCGCGCTCCGAGAGGGGAACGTGCCGCGTTCAGGGCCTCTGCACGCACCTCGGCGGCGTGCTCCGGTGGAACGACCAGGAGCGCTCGTGGGACTGCCCGCTGCACGGCTCGCGGTTCTCCCCGGAGGGCGACGTCCTCAACGGCCCCGCGACCAAGCCCCTCAAGCGCCTGGACACCCAGGACGACGACGAGGGGAAGGACGACGACCGGATCGGTGTCTGAGGGGTGACGATGCAGATCGGCTACCACGTCTCCCACGAGCAGTTCGGCCCCGCGGAGCTCCTCGGGCTCGCGCAGGCGGCGGAGCGCCACGGCTTCGAGGCGCTCCTGTCGTCCGACCACTTCGCGCCGTGGACGCGCGACGGCGAGTCCGGCTTCGCCTGGTCGTGGCTCGGCGCCGCCGCGGTGAGCACGAGCCTTCCGCTGGGCGTGGTCTCGGCGCCGGGGCAGCGGTACCACCCCGCGGTCCTCGCGCAGGCGATCGCGACCGTGGAGGCCCTCGCTCCGGGGCGCCTGACCCCGGCGCTGGGCTCCGGGCAGGCGCTCAACGAGCACGTCACGGGTGACCCGTGGCCGCCCAAGGACGAGCGCAACGTCCGGCTGGCGGAGTGCGCCGACGTCATCACCCGGCTGCTGGACGGCGAGACGGTGGACCACCGCGGGACCGTGCGGGTCGACCGCGCCCACCTCTACAGCGCGCCGGCGTCCCGCCCGCCGATCCTCGCCGCAGCGCTGACCCCCGAGTCGGCGGCCGACGTCGCCGCCTGGTCGGACGGCCTGATCACGGTCAACGCTCCGTGGGACACGATGCGCGAGGTGATCGGCGCGTACCGGGACGCCGGCGGCGCGGGCCGCCCCGTCCACGTCCAGGTGCACGTGTCGTGGGCGCCGGACGAGGAGACGGCGCGGCGCCAGGCCGTGGAGCACTGGGCGTTCTGCGCGCTCGAGGCCGCTCGCTCGCAGGACCTCGAGCTGCCCTCCGACTTCGATGCGGCCACGCGCAGCGTACGGGTCGACGACGTCGCCGACGCGATCGTGATCTCCGCGGACGACGCCGACCACGTCGAGTGGCTGGCGCAGTGCAGCGAGCTCGGCGTCGAACGGGTCTACGTCCACCAGGTCGGTCCCGACCAGGACGGCTTCATCCGCCACTTCGGCGAGCACGTCCTGCCCCGCGTCCGCGACCGCCTGCGCGGGTGAGCCGCCGTGTCCCGCTACCTGATCGGCGTCAGCGGCTGGAGCTACACCTCGTGGCGCGGTGACTTCTACCCGCAGGGGCTCGCCCGCACGAAGGAGCTGGCCCACGTCGGGTCGCGCCTGACGGCGGTGGAGGTGAACGGCACCTTCTACTCGCTGCAACGACGAACCTCGTTCGAGCGGTGGGCCGCCCAGACGCCGGAGGACTTCGTCTTCGCGCTCAAGGGCAGCCGGTACGTGACGCACCTGCTGAAGCTCGCCGGGGCGCAGACCGCGCTCGCGAACTTCTTCGCCTCCGGGGTGCTCGCGCTCGGCGACAAGCTCGGCCCGATCGTGTGGCAGCTGCCTGCGACCTTCGCGTACGACCCCGAGCGGATCGAGGGGTTCCTGGGCGCGCTCCCCCGCACGATGGAGGAGGCCGGCCGCCTCGCGGCGCAGCACGACGACCGGCTCCCGCCGGAGCGCGCACTGACGGAGCCCGTCGCCGACGGACCGGTCCAGCACGTCCTCGAGGTGCGCCACCCCTCCTTCGCCGATCCCCGGTACGCCGAGCAGCTGCGCCGGCACGACGTCGCGGCCGTGTGGACCGACGCCCCGAAGCCGTGGCCCGTCCTCGACCTCCCGTCCTCCACGGTGGCCTACGCCCGGCTTCACGGGCACACGCGGCTCTACGCCAGCCGCTACAGCGACGCCTCGCTCGACACGTGGGCGCAGCGGTGCCGCCGCTGGCGTGAGGAGGGGCGGGACGTGCACGTGTACTTCGACAACGACTCCGAGGGCCACGCGCCGCACGACGCAGAGCGTCTTCTCGGTCGGCTTCGAGCGATCGACGACTTCTCCGGTTGCCGACTCCCAGCGCCCGTGTGACGCTGAAGACGGTTGAACGCCCAGCCTCTAGGACTGCTCCCGTTTTCGGAGGATCCATGACTGTGCTGTCTGATCACCCTGCCGTCCCGAACGCCGAGGACCTCGTCCTCGCCCACCTCTCCCTCGCCAGTGCCCTGGCCCACCGCTTCACCGGCCGCGGCGTGGACACCGAGGATCTCGAGCAGGTCGCTCGCCTCGCCCTGGTGAAGGCCGCCCGTCGCTACGACCCCGACCAGGGTCCGTTCCCTCCGTACGCCACGGCGACGATCCAAGGCGAGCTGAAGCGCCACTTCCGCGACCGGGCCTGGATGGTGCGCCCGCCCCGGCGCATCCAGGAGATCCAGGCCCTCATCGTGACCGAGCAGCTGCCCGAGCTCACGAGCGCCAACCTCGAGGAGATGGCGGCCCGTATCGGCGTCGCTCCCGACGACCTGCGCGACGCCACCGTCGCCCGCGGGTGCTTCCAGCCCGAGTCGATGGACGACGTCACCCACGGGCGCCGCGAGTTCGCGCACACCGACGACGACCTCGAGTTCGTCGACGAGTGGCTCAGCGTGGCGCGCTCCCTGCGCGAGCTCGAGCGCGACGAGCGCGAGCTGTTGCACTGGCGGTTTGTGGAAGGACTGACGCAGCAGGCGATCGCCGATCGCCTGGGCATCAGCCAGATGCAGGTGTCGCGCCGTCTCGCGAAGGTGCTGTCGTCGTTGCGTCAGCACCCGGACGTCGCCGCTGCATGACCCGAGGAACCCACCAGCAGCACCACCTGCCAGAGGAGGGACACGCGTGACCAGTCGATCGCAGGACCCCCAACCCGACCCCGGGATCCCCGACCTCACGGCGAAGGTCTCCGCCCTGTCGCGGGACGCTGCCGCGCAGGCCACGATCACGTCCGTCCTGTGCCAGCTCCAGGCGGCCGTGGGCGCCGAGCACGGTGGGGCACTCATGCTCGGCCCGGGGAACAGGATCGAGTCGGCCGAAGGCTCGGATGCGGTCGTGGCCCATGCCGACGCGCTCCAGGCCCACCTCGGCGAGGGCCCGGACCTCACGCTCCTGGAGGGCGGGAAGTCGCTCCTGGTGTCCGACACGCACAGCGAGACCCGGTGGCCACGGTGGGCCGAGGCCGTGGCCGAGCTGGGGCTGAGGAGCCTCGTCAGCGTCAAGCTCGCCACGCGCGACCACGTGCTGGGCAGCGTGAACCTCTACTCGAGCCGACCCGATGCCTTCGGCGACGACGACCGCGAGGTCGCCGAGGACCTCGCACGGCGTGCCGCGGTGACGGTGTCCGCCTCGATCACGGCCCGCGACCTGCCCGCCGCGCTGGACTCACGGATCCTGGTCGGCCAGGCGCAGGGCATCGTGATGGAGCGCTTCGACCTCTCGAACGACGAGGCGTTCGCGGTGCTGCTGCGGCACTCCCAGAGCACCGACACGAAGTTGCGGACCGTCGCCGAGCAGGTGGTGCAGGAGTACTCGGTCCCGGCGGAGTCCGCCTGACCGCCCGGCGAGCTGTTGTGGTGCCGCCCCGCCGCGGGTATTATGCAACTTGTTGCAATAGTCCCGGCCCGGAGGTCTCCATGTCCCTGCCCACCGTCCTGCAGAACCGGCTCTCGCTGCCCGTCGTGGCGTCCCCGATGTTCATCGCCTCGGGCCCCGAGCTCGTCATCGCCCAGTGCAAGGCCGGCGTGGTGGGCTCGTTCCCCGCGCTGAACGCGCGCCCCGCGTCGCTGCTCGGTGACTGGCTCGACCGCATCGAGTCCGAGCTCGAGGGCACCGACGCCGCACCGTTCGCGGTGAACCAGATCGTGCACCGGTCCAACAACCGCCTCGAGGAGGACATGGCCACGATCGTGGAGCACCAGGTGCCCATCGTGATCACCTCGCTCGGCGCGCGCCCCGAGATCAACGAGGCCGTCCACTCCTACGGCGGCATCGTCCTGCACGACATCATCAACAACCGCTTCGCGCACAAGGCGATCGAGAAGGGCGCCGACGGCCTCATCGCCGTGGCCGCCGGAGCCGGCGGCCACGCCGGCACCCTCTCCCCCTTCGCCCTGGTGCAGGAGATCCGCCAGTGGTTCGACGGCCCGCTGCTGCTCTCGGGCTCGATCGCGCACGGCCGCTCCGTGCTGGCCGCGCAGGCCGCCGGTGCCGACCTGGCCTACGTCGGCTCGGCCTTCCTGGCCACCGACGAGGCCAACGTGGTGGAGGGCTACAAGCAGATGATCGTGGAGAGCTCGGCCGACGACATCGTCTACTCCGACCTGTTCACCGGCGTGCACGGGAACTACCTCCGGGGCAGCATCGAGGCCGCCGGCCTCGACCCGCGCAACCTCCCCGCGGGCGATCCCTCCACCATGGACTTCGGCTCCGGCAGCACCTCGGACGCCAAGGCGTGGAAGGACATCTGGGGCGCCGGCCAGGGCCTGGGCGCCGTCGACGCGACCGTCCCCGCCGCCGAGCTCGTCGCCCGCCTCACGCGCGAGTACGACGCCGCCAAGCGCGAGCTGCTGGCCGCCGTCCCGGCCTGAATCGCACGACCCGCGCCGCGCTCCCGTCACCGGGGGCGCGGCGCGGTGCGTTCGTCGCATGAGGCAGGCTGGTTCCCGCACGCCACGAAATGTGAACGTAACAAAGCAGACGGGAATGAAGCCTGGTGACCTTGCACGAGAGCCTCGGAACGATCTACGACGAAGTGCTCCACCGGAACCCCGGGGAGACCGAGTTCCACCAAGCCGTGCGCGAGGTGCTGGACAGTCTCGGACCCGTCGTCACGAAGCACCCGGCCTACACCGACGCGGCGGTCATCCGTCGCCTGTGTGAGCCGGAGCGCCAGATCATCTTCCGCGTCCCGTGGGTCGACGACCAGAACAACGTGCAGATCAACCGCGGCTTCCGGGTGGAGTTCAACTCGGCGCTCGGCCCGTTCAAGGGCGGCCTGCGGTTCCACCCCAGCGTCTATCTCGGCATCGTCAAGTTCCTCGGCTTCGAGCAGATCTTCAAGAACTCCCTCACCGGCATGCCGATCGGCGGCGGCAAGGGCGGCTCGGACTTCGATCCCAAGGGTCGCTCCGAGGGCGAGATCATGCGCTTCTGCCAGGCCTTCATGACCGAGCTGTACCGCCACATCGGCGAGTACACCGACGTTCCGGCCGGCGACATCGGCGTGGGCGGCCGCGAGATCGGCTACCTCTTCGGCCAGTACAAGCGCATCACCAACCGCTACGAGTCCGGTGTCCTGACGGGCAAGGGCATCACGTGGGGCGGCTCGCTCGTGCGCACCGAGGCCACGGGCTACGGCACCGTGTTCTTCGCCCAGGAGATCCTGCGCTCGCGCGGCGAGTCGTTCGACGGCAAGCGCGTCGTCGTCTCCGGTTCGGGCAACGTGGCCACGTACGCCATCGAGAAGCTCCAGCAGCTCGGCGCGATCGTGGTGGCGTGCTCCGACTCCAGCGGCTTCGTCGTGGACGAGCAGGGCATCGACCTCGAGCTGCTCAAGGAGGTCAAGGAGGTCCAGCGCGGCCGCATCTGCGACTACGTCGACCAGCGCGAGTCCGCGGAGCTCGGCCAGGGCTCCATCTGGAGCGTCCCGTGCGACATCGCCCTGCCGTGCGCCACGCAGAACGAGCTCGACGACAAGGACGCCGCCGTCCTCGCGCAGAACGGCTGCACGATCGTGGCCGAGGGCGCGAACATGCCGTGCACGCCCGACGCCGTGCGCCTGTTCTCCGAGGCCGGCATCACGTTCGCCCCCGGCAAGGCCGCCAACGCCGGCGGCGTCGCTACCAGCGCGCTGGAGATGCAGCAGAACGCCTCGCGCGACCGGTGGTCGTTCGAGTACACCGAGGAGCGCCTCGCCGAGACGATGCGCGGCATCCACGACCGCTGCCTCGAGACCGCCGACGAGTACGACACCCCCGGCAACTACGCCGCGGGCGCCAACATCGCCGGGTTCACCCAGGTGGCCGACGCGATGCTGGCCCTCGGCGTCATCTGACACGAGAAGCGACGCGAGGCGTCGCGTGCGCTCCCTCGGGAGCGTGCGCGACGCCTCGTTTCACGTCGGCGGCAACCGGGTAACCCCCATGCATGAGTCTCCTGCGCGAACGGTCCGTCCTGCTCGCCCGCCAGGGCTACCTCTTCACGGCCGCCCTCACCGAGACCGAGCGGCACCGCCTGTACGACGAGGGCGCCGTCCCGATCCGCCTGCTCGGCCGGCCCGCGCTGCTCGTGACCGGCTCGGAGGGCGTGCGCTTCTTCTACGACGAGAGCCGTCTGATGCGCCACCTCGCCGTCCCGGCGCCCATCGCACTGTCGCTGTTCGGCCCGGGCGCGGTGCACGGCCTCGACGACGCCCCCCCCCGCCATCGCAAGGAGCTGTTCCTCCCCGCGCTGACGGAGCCGGCACTCGAGCGCCTCACCGACATCGCGGGCACCCGCCTCGAGCGGCGGGTGAAGCAGTGGGAGGCCACCGGTGGCGGCGAGGTCTACTCCGACGCCGTCGACATCTTCGGCTCGAGCATCATCGAGTGGGCGGGGATCGACGAGTCCGACGCCGAGAAGAGCCGCCACGCGCGTTGGCTGGCCACGATCGTGGACGGCTTCGGCACGATGGGGACGCCCTACCTGCGGGCCACGGTGGCCCGCCGCCGGTGCGACCGGTGGGCGGCGGACCTGGTCCGCCGCGAGCGTGAGGCCCCCGCCGCTCCCGCCGGGTCGTGGCTGTCGGCGGTGGCGCGATTCGTCGACGCCGACGGCCGGCCACTGCCCGAGCGCACGGCCGCGGTGGAGCTGCTGAACATCCTGCGCCCGACCGTGGCGGTGTCGTGGCTGGCGTCGTTCGCGGCGCTGGCCCTCGTCGAGCATCCCCAGTGGTGCGAGCGCATCCGCGCCGAGGACGCGTCAGGAGAGTCCGCCGTGGCGGAGGCCTTCTGCCACGAGGTGCGCCGGTACTACCCGTTCGTGCCGGTGCTGGCGGCGCGCGCCCGCCGGGACACCGTGTACGCCGGTCACCGGATCAGCGCAGGCCAGCGCGTGCTGCTGGATGTGCACGGCACCAACCACGGCGCGGACTGGGAGGACCCGTGGGCGTTCCGGCCCGAGCGGTTCCTCGACGTGGACCCGTGCGACGTCACCGCCTTCGTGCCCCAGGGCGGCGGCCCGCGCGAGACGGGTCACCGGTGCCCCGGCGAGGGCGTGTCGAACCGGCTGCTCGAGCTGACCGTGCAGGCGCTCGCGCGGCACGACTCGCTCGAGCTGCCGGCGCAGGACCGCACCTTCTCGGCCCGCCGGATGCCGACGCGACCGGCGAGCGGCACGCGGGTCCGGCTCTGACTCGACCGGCCCGACAGAGCTGTCGGGGTCAGGTCGCCTTGCGGCGGAACTCCGGCTGCTCGATCGGCTTGGAGGCACCGTGCGACTTCTCGCTGCCGTCGTGCTCGGCACCCTCGGCCGTGGCGTGATGACGCTCCTTCTTCTTGTCGAGCGCCTCGCGGAACTTGGCCTTCATCTCTTCTGGATCGGTCACTGCGGCCTCCTCAGGTTGGTTCCAACGTAGCCCGCCTCGCGGGTCTGCGCGCCGTCAGCCTCGCGCCTTGCCCCAGCCCCAGCGGTGCTTCGGCTTGCCGACGTCGCCCTTGCGGTAGTCGCACACGCCGTCGGGGAACACCTGCTCGAGGCGCGTCAACTCCTCACGGCTGGGACGCCACGATCCGTAGAGGCCGGCCCTCGCCGCCTTCGAGACCGGCTGGAGGGCGCACTTCCAGATCCCGCCCTCGTACGGCGCGCCGGCGACCCGGCGCGAGCTCGAGTAGACCGGGAACCGCTCGGTGCACTCCCCCGCCGCCCTGGAGTCGATGATCCCGCTCCAGACCTTCGAACCGGCGGCGATCACGTCACCCGAGGTCGTGAAGCAGGTGTCCACCGCACGGGCCGGCTTGTTGCCCGAGACGCCGCGGCGCGGGTTCTTCGCGATGTTCGCCATCCACTCGTCGATCACCTCGAACGCGCGCAGCGTCGGGTCGTAGTCCTGGGCCGGACGGGCGTCGGCGAACCAGATCACCTGGTTCGAGGCGTCGCCGTCGACGTTGAGCATGCGCTGACGGACCGCGAAGGACTGCTGGGTGTTGTGCATGTCCAGCTCGTCCTCCAGATACGGGCGCAGGTCGATGATCGGGATGTCGATGTCGCCCTGGAACTGCATGCCCGACGTGTAGGCGGCGCGGATCGCCTTCAGGTCGCCCTCGCGCCGAGGCGCGGGGGTCGTGCCGTCGGGACTGAGGTTCATGTTCCGCGAGCTCCACGGGTCGAAGTTCTGCGGCGTCGTGGGGCCGTCGAACGGGGCACCCTCGGGCACCATGTCGCGCGACTCCTTCCAGCTGCCGACCTTGGCGTTCAGGTCGAGGAACTCCGCCGGGGTGATGACGCCGTCCTTCATCGCCTTCAGCCCGTACTGGACGCCCACGTTGTCCCACGGCACCCGCGCGTAGCCGTCGGGCCCGGTGCCGTAGATGTTCACGAGGTCGGCGAAGTGGGTCCACTGGACGCCCTCGGTGCCCTGCGCCAGCTTGTCGAGGTCGTCCACGTCGGTGAACGTGGGGTTCAGGGCCAGCGGCGTGAGGCCGAACCAGCCGGGCTTGCACTCCATCAGCGGCGGTGCCGCCGAGCCGGGCGCCCGGTCCATGACCTGGTAGCCCAGCGCCTGCATCGCCCCGTACAGCTGGTTCCACTGTGCGATCTCGCCCGCCGAGAGGTTCTTCGGCTCCTTGGTGCCGTTCAGGCCAATGATCGCCTGGCGGACCTCGGGGTCCTTCCACTTCGGGTTGGTGCGGTCGGTGGCGTCGAAGTAGTACTCCAGCAGCTCGCAGTCGCCCACGTGGATGACCTGCGTGACCATGTCGGGGTAGGAGTACTGCGGGATCGCCGCGTCGATGATCCCCGGGTGGTTCTGCGCGTACACGTACTGCTGGATCGCCCCGCCCGAGCCGCCGACGGCCACGGTGTAGTCGGGCACGCCGTACGTCTCGACCGCGCGCTCCTTCAGCATCAGCGCGGTCTCTCCGCCGAGCTGAAGGTTGTAGTGGGTGCTCGTGCGGGTGCCGCTGGACCACATCACGCCGTAGCCCTGGCCGAGCAGGTCCGTGGGCAGCATCGCGCTGTCGCTCGTGGTGCCCTGCGTGTGGCCGATCGCCACGCCGCCCTGGAAGCTGAACACCAGGCGGCGGTTCCACAGCGAGGTGTCGGGGCGCTCCGGGTCGGCGTCGCCCACAGGAGCCAGCGCGGCGATGCTGTAGACGAACCGGTTCACGGTGCCGCGCTCCCAGCGCACGACGTAGGGAACCTTCTTGCCGGCCTTCGTGGTGGTCGTGGCGGTGTCCGACGGCGGGTTCGCGGGATCGTCGAGCCAGTGGAAGCGATCGTCGGTGGTGGACCGGTAGACGTAGCCGATGCGGCGCTCGGCGGCGCAGTTCGCGCTCCAGCCCACCGTCTCGGCGGCGGCGGTCGGGTAGCCGCGCCCGTCCTGCGGGTAGTCGCCGTTCGCGTCCTCGCGGGCCACGGCGATGCCCTGGCGGTCCTGGTTGTCCACGATCGGCTGGCCGAGGATCTTGCGTCCGTCGAAGCGCCCGCGGGCCGTGGTGCAGACGAACGGCTGCTGCTGCGGGCCGGAGAACATGGGGCCGGAGGCCGGATGATTGGTGACCGTGAGCGAGGCCGCGCGGGCCCCCGGCCGGGCGCCCCGGCGCACCTCGGCGCGCAGGGTGGTCCTGCCGGTGCGCAGGTCGCCGACCAGCCCGACCAAGGTGCGGTCGGTGGTGACGGCGAAGGCGTCGGTGACGTTCGTCGCCCCGGCGCGGATCACCACGTCGGCAGGCCTCACCTGCCGCGGCACGGTCACCTCGACCAGGGCGTCGCCGGCGGACACCTGGTTCGGCGCACTGGACAGCACCTCGATCCGCAGGGAGGTGCCGTGGCGCGGCGATCCGGCCTCGGCGGCCACCGTGGCGCCGGCGACGAGCGCCAGCCCGGCGGTGCCGACGAGGAGGAGACGAAGAGGACGACGCTGCTGGGGACGACGCTGGTGGTGACGCATGCCTGGCTCCCAAAGGACTGCCCGAGATCCGATTCGAGCACCCTACTGTGACCTACGTCACATTGTCACGCCTCGGCGGACGCCGGCCCCTCGCCCCGCTCCTCGCGGGCCTCCCGGTAGGCGGGGGCGCGGAGCCGGGCGACCCAGTCGTAGTTCGTCAGGCCGGGCAGCGGCCGGAGCACCGGGTCGAAGGACGGCTCCACGTCCGTCTCGCTCAGCAGCCGCAGCACCGCGAAGGCCACCCAGGCACCCTGCCCCTCGGCGCGCAGCAGCACCCACTGACCCTCGCCCGTGGGAGCGGCGGCCAGCAGGAGCGGTCCCTCCGGGCCCTTGTACGGCAGCAGCGTCGTGGACAGGTGCCAGCCCGACGACTTCACCGGCCGGAGCAGGAAGCGGGTGAGCGGACCCATCCCCGTGCTGGCCAGCAGCACGTCGGCGTCGTCCTGCTCGGGCAGCCGGATCGCGAGTCCCTGGAGGTCGGGCCAGCCGTGCGGCAGCCCGATCGCGGCGGACACCCGGACGATCGCCCGCTCGGTGCCGGGCTCGTCCAGCCAGGGCACGCCCGTGGGCAGCAGGCTGCCGGTGCGGATCAGCTCCGCCTCCCAGACCGTGCCGCGCGGGTGCAGCGGCTTGGGTGCCCTCCGGACCAGGGCGAGTGCGTGGGTGGCCCCTTCCAGCACGGCACCACCGGCCCGGGCGGCGAGGCCGGGGACGGCGCTCAGCAGTCGGCTCATGCGTGGTCCTCGATCAGGGATGCAGCGGCGGCATCGTGCTGCCGGCGCGCTCGGGCAGGCCCGAGAGGAGGGCGTCGACGGCGTCGTAGGCCGAGTGCTCGGGCGTCCAGCCGAGCTCGGTGCGGGCCCGCTCGGTGGACATCAGCGGCACGTGCATGAGGGCGCCCAGCAGGCTGCCCGGCACGGGAAGGGCGTGGATCCGCCAGGCCGCCCCGAGTGCCGCCTGCGCGAGCCGGGCGGGCACCTCGACGGTGCGCGCCCCGAAGAGCTCGCCCAGCTCGTCCCGGCGGAGCACCCCCTCGCCGGCGAGGTTGAAGGCCCCGCTGACCGGCCGCTCCACGGCCGCCCGGATCGCCCGGCCGACGTCACCGGCGTGGATCGCCTGGAGCCGCAGTCCGGCGGGCAGCGGGAGGATCGGGATGCGCCTGCGGTCCAGCAGTGACGGCCGGGCGAGCGCGCCGCCGAAGATGCGGCGCTGCTCGCTGGCGGCCGAGCGCTGGAAGACGAACGCGGGCCGCAACCGGACGACGCTCACTTCGGGATGACGACCCTCGAAGCCGTCGAGGGTGCGCTCGACGTAGGCCTTCTCACGGCAGTAGGTCGCCTCGGAGGCGCCGTCGGTCGACCACGTCTCGTCCACCGGCGTGTCGTGCTCGACCGGGGAGTACGACGCGACCGAGGACGCGCAGATCACCTTCGGCACGCCCACCTCGGCCACGGCGTCGAGCACCCGCCGCGTGCCCACCGCGTTGGTCGCCCACGTGACGTCCTGGCGGTGGGTGGGCTGGAACTTCCACGCGAGGTGCACCACGGCGTCGGCACCCGTGAAGACCGTCGTGAGGTCGTCGTGCGACACGTCCGCGGCGTGCCAGCGCACGGACGCCGCACCGGCATCGTCGAGGTCGGGGAGGCGTCGGGCCACGGCGGTGAGCTCGTGGTCGCCTCCGGCGGACAGTTCTCGCAGGGCCGCGGATCCGATGTTCCCGCTGGCGCCGGTGATGACGATCCTCATGTGCTGCAGGTACCCCGGCGGTCCCGTCTCACACCCGGACCCAGTCGTCGCCGACGCGCTCGACCAGGCCGCGCTCCTCGAACTGCTCGAGCCAGCCGGTCATCGGCCAGCGTCCCCAGCGGCGGCGGAAGAGCCGGCCGTTGCGCAGGATGTCGTCGAGGTGGCCCACCGGGGGCCGCTGGACGGGGTGGTGCTGGTGGAAGGCACGCGCTCCCCCGGTCCACCCGATGCCGACGCCGGCCGCGGCGGCGCACTGGGCGAAGTCGGTGTCCTCCCCTCCGTACCCGGCGTACCCCTCGTGGAAGCCGCCGATCCATCGCCAGGCGTCGCGGTGCAGCGCGAAGGAGAGCGACCAGAAGAGGTCGGGGTCGCCGCCGGCGAGGCGCTCACCGGGTGCCGGCGCGGGTCGCGCGGGGTGAGGACTGTCCCACGCCCCGAGATCGGTGACGCGGTACCCGCCCTGCGGGGGCGGGGGCAGGTACGTGACCGGGCCGCACCACAGGGTGTCCGGCTCACTCGTCACCGCGTCGGCGTAGTCCTCGACGAGCCCCGGCGACACGAGGCAGTCGACGTCCAGGAAGACGAGCACCTCGGCGCCCGCGTCGATCGCCGCGGTGGCACCGGCGTTCCGGGCTGCGGCGAGCGGCAGCCCGTCCGGGTGCCGCGGCACCGAGACGGTGAGCGGCTCCGGCGGGGTGGTGGTCGTCCACGCCAGCACCTCGGGGTCGTCCATCGCGACGAGCACCCGGTCGTCGGGCCGGCGGGTGCTGAGCGCGAGGGAGTCGTCCTGCAGGCGCAGGTGGTCGTGCCGGCCGTGCACGACCGTGATGACCGCGACCGACGTCATCGCGCCGCCTGCGCGCCGACGACCTCGCCGACGAGCGCCGCGAAGCGCTCGGGCGCGCGTCCGTCGCACCACCGCGACCAGCGGGAGCCGTCGAGGGCCGAGGCTCGCTCCAGCCGGTCGGCCCATCCGGTCGCCGGGAACTCGGGCTCCACCACCACGGGCCACGGTCCGGCGGCCAGGGCGCGCGCGGTGGTGCGCTGCTCGTCGTGGGGTCGGTCGGCCGGGATCACGACGGCGGGCCGGCGCGCGGCGGCCACCTCGGCGATCGCGTTCTGACCCGCGTGCGTCACCACGACGTCGGCGTCGCAGATCGACGTGAAGGGGTCGGCGAGCCACGGGCCGTCCCCGCCCAGCACCTCCCACTCCCAGCCGGGCGTCTGCGCCCGCGCCGCGGCGAGGTCCGCGTCCGTGACGCCCCCGCCACCGCGTCCGCCGAGCACCACGACGCGTCGCACCCCACCGCTGCGCGCCACCCCTGACGCGCGGACGGGGAATCGCGAGACGGCCCCGATTCGGTGCAGCCGCTGGTCGACGCCGCCCCGCACCATGCCCTCGACCTCCTCGGGCCAGAAGGCGACGAGGGCGCTCGACGCGGCCTGGCCGAGCCGGTGCGCCCGGTCGCCGCGGTCTCCCGGGAGGACCACGGAGATCACGGGCACGCCGTGCAGGCGCGCCAGCAGCGCCACCTCCACGGAGACGTCGCTCACGAGGGCCGCCGGCTGCGCGTCGGCGATCCACGCCGAGATCGCCGCCATGCGCGAGCGGAGCCCCGGCTCGCCCAGCGGCGCCCAGTGCAGGTGGCCGCCGGCGGTGTCGCCCGGCTCGTCGGCCCACCGGTCGTCACGGTCGAGCTCGATCCACTCCCCCGCCCACGCCGCCGGTCGCGGCAGCGAGGAGAGCCCCGTCACCGGCACGTCGAGCGCCGCGGCCAGCGCGGTCGCCCGGTGCAGGTGGCCGCTGCCCTGGTGGTGGACGTAGTAGCCGATCATGCGGCCATCGGACCCGCGAGCCGGCGGTAGAGGTCCTCGTACCGGTCGACCATCGCCGAGATCGAGCAGCGCTCCACCGCGACCCGGCGCACGACCTGGCGGTCACGCCCGACCGCCTCGCGGATCGCGTCGGCCAGCGATGCCACGTCGCCCGGGGCGGCCAGGGCACCGACGGAGTCGTCGACGAACTCGGGCAGTGCGCCGCGCGCGAACGCGGCCACCGGGGTGCCGCACGCCATCGCCTCGGCGACGACGAGTCCGTAGGGCTCGTCCCAGGTCGGCGTCACGACCGTCACGCTGGCCGCCCCCACGCTCGCGCGGAGCTGCTCGTGGGTGAGGTGCCCGAGGTACCGGACGTCGCCGCCCAGCCGCGGGGCGATCTCGGCGCGGTAGTAGTCGGCGTCCATCGCCGGACCGGCGAGGTCCAGCGGCATCCCGGCGGCCCGGGCCGCGTCGATCGCGAGGTGCGGGCCCTTCTCGGGCACCAGCCGGCCGAACCAGATCGGCGCGCCTCCACCCGGGCCGGGCCGCCACCGGTCCACGTCGACGCCGTTCGCGATCGTCGTGGTCGGGGCGACGTGCTCCCACGCCCGTGCGGTGAACCGGCTGACCGCCACGAACGTGCTGTCGGAGGCGGCGTACTGCAGCGCGGACTCCAGCCAGGGCACCGGCGGGGTGTGCAAGGTCGTGACCATGGGGACGGCCAGCATCGAGGACATCGCCACGGGCAGGTGGTGCAGGCTGTTGTTGTGCACCACGTCGAAGTGGTGCGGGTTCCGGGCCAGGTCGAGCATCAGCCCGAGGTAGGCATGGTGCTCGTCCATCCAGGCCCCCGGTGTGACGTCCAGGTCCGGGCGGTTCACGTCGTCGTGACTGAGCGACGCCACGGGCAGTTCGCGCGTCCGCAGGGCGGGGTCCGACCCAGGCGCCGCGAAGAGCGAGACCTCGTGGCCCCGCTCAGTGAGCTGACGCGCGAGCGCGTGCGTGTGGGCCTCGAGCCCGCCGGCGAACGGCTCCCTGATGGGGAAACGACTCGACGCGATGAGGCAGATCCGCAGCCCCCTCACGTCAGCAGCTCCCGGTACAGGCGGGCGTGCGCGAGCGTGACCTCGCGCCGCTGGGCGCGGCGCTCCTCGACGTCCGCACCGTGGTCGGGCCGGGCGGCGTGCGCGAAGCGGATCGCCTCCCGCAGCGAGTCCGCGTCGAAGTGCGACTCGTCGAAGCCGTAGCTGAGCACCGGGCCCTGGTCGGCGTAGTACCCGCAGCTCGGGGCCACCACGGTGGTCCCGAGGTCGCGGCACGCCTCGAGCCAGCCGGAGTGCGTGCCGAACCGGTAGGGCAGCACCGCCACGTCGAGGCTCGCGAGGTACTCCCACAGCTGGGCGTCGGGCAGGAAGTCGTGCACGCGCAGGTCGATGCGACCGGCGGCGGCTTTCTCCTCCAGCCACGCCGCCAGCACCGGCTCGCGCCGGGCTCCGTCGGCATCGAGCACGTCGTGGTGTCCGTTGACCTGCAGCACCGCGCCGGGCAGCTCGGCGAGCGTCTCGTCGAGCACCCGCAGCACCGGGAACGGATCCATGCTCTCGCGCAGGCTCTTGATGTGGACGCCCACGCGGAACTCGTCCGTCCGCCGCTGCTCGCGCTCGCGCCGCAGCCGCGCCATCGTGTCCAGCTCGACGACGTGCGGGTGTGGGATCACGAGCGCCTCACGGCCCCACCGCCGCCGGATCTCGGCGGCCGCACCCTTGGTGAGGGTCACGACCGCGTCGGCCGCCGTGAGGAGGACGCCCAGCTGCTGGTCGTGCAGCTCCCGCGTCGGGTGATGGGGGTTGCGCAGGTCGTGGGCGGTCAACACGAGCGGCTTGCCTCGCTCCCGCAGCACCTCCACGAGCCGCTCCAGGTCCTGCGGCGAGCAGGCGTCGAAGCCGAACTGGACGTGGAACACGTCGAACTCGGCGGTCGCGGCCCACTCGGGACGCAGCATGACCGGCGGCCACCACTTGCTCGTGGTCGACCGCGACGGGTGGTCGGGATCGGGATCGGGCAGGTGCACGAACGGGCTCGGCCCCTCCGGCGGGCGCAGGTGCCGCACGTAGACGTGGGTCGAGGGGACGGACGCGATCCGCAGCGGCTCGGCTGCGGTGCGCGCCCGCCCGGCCCCCGGACGGTCGTCCGAGGGCCGGGTGGGCGCGGTGAACCGGGTACTCAAGCCAGTCCCCCGTTCACGCGACGGTCACGGGGAAGCGCTCCCACACGCGGTGGGAGGCCATGAGGTCCTGCACCTCGGCGAACACGGGACCGGCCTCGTCGCCGGTCACCACGCCGGGGAGTCCGCCCGTGTAGCCCGCCGCCTCGAGCGCGGCCACGCCGTCGCCCCAGGCGCCGATCACCTTCGCGTGACGCCACATCTCGTCGAGCATCAGCTGCACCCGCGGATCCAGCGTGGGACCGGCGGGCGCGCCCGACTTGGCGTCGCGCGACGGCACGGCATCGGGTGCCGGCTTCGGGTGACCCGCGAGCAGCAGCGCGTCGAACTCGACCGAGCGGCCGGTCGCGAAGGTGCGCTGCACCGTGAGCGGGCCGACCTTGCCACCGTGCGGACCGACCACGAGCGGGACGGCACCGGCGGAGAAGATCGCCGCGCGCAGCGCCTCGACACCACCGAGCTCACCGTCGGGATCGACCACGATGCCGATCATCCGGCCGTCGGCCGGCCACGTGCCGCCCACCTGCGAGAGGGCGGGACTGGGCGTCTCCGGCGTCAGCTCGACCGTCGGCTCGGGGGCCGGCATGCCGAGCGCCGTGGCGACCTCCTGGCACAGCACCGGGTCGATGTTGGCCAGGTGCTGCAGCTGGCGGGCCTTGATCGCGTCCTCGTAGCACTTGCCCAGCTCGAACGAGTAGGCACGGATGATGTGCTCCTTCTCGACCGGGCTCATGCTCGCCCAGAACAGCCGCACCTGGCTGAAGTGGTCGTCGAACGTGGCCGGGTTGGCGCGCACCTTCGTCGACTCGGTGACCTTCACGGGCGTGTCCTCGAACGCGCGGTCGTCGGCCCCGGCGAAGAACGGGCAGCCGCCGTCGAGCGAGTTCGGCTTGTACGGGGCGACGCCGGCGTGGACCGCGTGCTGGTGGAAGCCGTCGCGGAACATGTCGTTCACCGGCGCGTGCGGCCGGTTGACCGGGATCTGCGAGAAGTTCGGTCCGCCGAGGCGCGTGATCTGCGTGTCGATGTACGAGAACAGGCGCGCCTGCAGCAGCGGGTCGTCGGTCACGTCGATGCCCGGCGGCAGGTGGCCGGGGTGGAACGCGACCTGCTCGGTCTCGGCGAAGAAGTTCGTCGGGTTCGCGTTCAACGTCAGCCGGCCGATCGGCTGCACGGGCGCGAGCTCCTCGGGGACGATCTTCGTCGGGTCGAGCAGGTCGATGCCGGCGAACTCCTGCTCGGGGTTGTCCTCGAACACTTGGATCCCCAGCTCCCACTCGGGGAAGGCGCCGGCCTCGATCGCGTCGGCGAGGTCGCGGCGGTGGAAGTCCGGGTCGATGCCGTTGATGAACTGGGCCTCCTCCCACGTGAGGGAGTGCACGCCCAGCTTCGGCTTCCAGTGGAACTTCACCAGCGAGGTGCCGCCCTCGGCGTTGACCATCCGGAACGTGTGGACGCCGAAGCCCTCCATCATCCGGTAGGAGCGCGGGATGCCGCGATCGGACATGTTCCAGATCGTGTGGTGCTGCGCCTCGGTGTGCAGCGAGACGAAGTCCCAGAAGGTGTCGTGCGCGCTCTGGGCCTGCGGGATCTCACGATCCGGGTGCGGCTTGCCGGCGTGGATGACGTCGGGGAACTTGATGCCGTCCTGGATGAAGAAGACCGGGATGTTGTTCGCGACGAGGTCGAACGTGCCCTCCTCGATGTAGAACTTCGTGGCGAACCCTCGGGTGTCGCGGACGGTGTCGGCCGAGCCTCGCGAGCCCAGCACCGTCGAGAAGCGTGTGAACACCGGCGTCGTGACGCCCTCCTGGAGGAAGGCCGCGTGGGTGACGTCGGCCGCGGTGCCGTAGCCCTCGAAGATGCCGTGGGCGCCCGCGCCGCGGGCATGGACGACTCGCTCGGGGATGCGCTCGTGGTCAAAGTGCGTGATCTTCTCGCGGAAGTGGTGGTCCTGCATGAGGATCGGGCCACGCGGGCCGGCCTTGAGCGAGTGGTCGCTGTCGCGCAGTCGCGCGCCCTGCGACGTGGTCAGGAAGGCACCCTGCTGGGTGCGCACGTCCTCGGGAGCACCGGAGTGGGCGCCGGTGGCCGACCGGGTGTCCGGGGCGCTCTGGTCGCCCTTGGGCGGCAGCGGCTCGCGCGGCTCGGTGGGCTCGTCGAAGCTGGTGGGGTGGGGGCCGGGGCGACCGGGGATGTCGGGCGTCGCGAGCTCGGCGGCCTTGTCCAGCGCCTTCTCGGCCGTGGTCTCGACGGCATCCTTGATGTTCTTCGCAGCCTTGCTGGGGTCCATGCAGTCTCCTAGAAGTCGGCGGGTGCCCGTGAGGTACCCGCCTGCGCCCGGACCAATCCCCCGCGCGCGCGAGTGAAGACCTCGACGCCGGGTACCTCAGCGCCATGACGACTGATCCGCGCGAATCGCACCAGGACTCCGAACGCCCGGACGAGGGCCAGGACGACGGCGGGACGGTGAGCGAGACGGCGGCCAACCCGACGCCTCCTGACACCGACACGACGACCTCCGAGGACGTCCACGACATGCCCCAGAGCCCCACGCGGCCCGACGTGGCCGAGCAGGACGGCGCTCCCGACTGAGGTGACGTGGGTTACCGCGGCTCTCCTCTCGTGCCCGTCCCCGGACTGGGCTACCGTCACGACCACGTTCCCGAGGGCGAGGACGTGCGGCCCGTCGAGAGGACACCATGAGCCACGACCACCCCACGGAATCCGCTCACGGGGAGGCCGTCCTGCACGAGCTCGCTCCCCAGCACCGTCGGCTGTACCGCGCCATCCCCGACGTCTACCGCGGGTACGGCGAGCTCTCGAAGGCGGCCTTCGCCGACGGCGAGCTCGATCGTGCGGCCAAGGAGCTCATCGCCCTGGCGATCGGCGTGGCCGAGGGCTGCGACGGGTGCATCGCCACGCACAGCCAGGCCGCGGCCGGGGCTGGCGCCACCCGCCAGCAGGCCGCCGAGGCCATCGGCGTGGCGATCGCCATGCGCGGAGGTCCGGGGACCGTCCACGGGGCCCGCGCCTACGAGGCGTTCTGCGAGTTCGCGGACGCGGTCGAGGCGCAGGACGGCGCCGTGTGACCTCCCTCGCGGTTTCGCGCCGGTCCCCACGGGGTACGTGCCCGGCGTGAATCGCGTGGGCATCGAGGAGGAGCTGTTCGTCGTCGACGACCGGGGGCACGTCGTTCCCGAGTCCGAGGCGGTGGTCCGGGCACACCGCCGACTCGGTCCGGACGAGCAGCTCGACCATGAGCTGTTCCTCCAGCAGATCGAGCTGCAGACGGGCCCGCACGAGGACCCCGACGGGCTCCGGGAGGACCTCGTCGCCCAGCGCTCGTCGGCGGTCGCGGCCGCCAGGGCCGTGGGACTGAACGCCGTCGCGGTGCCGGTGGACGTGCTCGGCGGCAGCGAGCCGCGCCCCACGCCCGAGTCGCGCTACGCCCGGATGATGGCCCGCTACGGGGAGATCGGCCGCAACGGCATGACGTGCGGCATGCACGTCCACGTGGAGGTCGCGGACGAGGACGCGATCCACGTCGTCGACGCGCTCCGGCCCTGGACGCCCCTGCTGACCGCGCTCTCGGCGAACGCCCCGTTCTTCCACGGCCGCGACACGCACCACGCCAGCTGGCGCGGGCACCTGTGGGACACGTGGCCCACCGCCGGACCGGTCGAGACCTTCGGCGACCTCGAGACCTACCGTGCGGTCGTGGCGCAGCTGATCGAGTCGGGGGCCGCCCTCGACGAGCACATGCTCTACCTCGACGCGCGCATCGCCGAGCGGTTCCCGACCGTGGAGGTGCGCGTGGCCGACGCGTGCACCGACGTGGAGGACGCGCTGCTCGTCGCGGAGGTGACACGCGGCCTCGTCACGACCCTGGCCAAGGAGCCGACGGAGCCGGCGCCGTGGCGCCTCGAGACGCTGAAGGCGGCCCGCTGGCGCGCACGCCACGACGGCCTCGGCGGCACTCTCTTCGACCCCGTCACGCGCGCGTTCGTCCCGGCCGAGCAGGCCCTCGACTCCCTCGTGAAGACCATCGGGGCCTCCCTCGACGAGGCCGGCACCCGCGACCGGGTCACCGACGGGATCCACCGGCTCCTCACCCGGGGCACCGGCGCCGACCGCCAGCGCGCCGTGGCCGGTGACTCCCTCGACCTCGCGGCCGTGATGGCCGACCTGATCCGCCGCACCGACCCCCACCACGAGGAGGAAGCGTCATGACGTGCTCCGTCACCCAGTGGACGATCGACGCCCACGACATCGAGCTGATGGCCGACTTCTGGTCCGAGGCGCTGGGCTACCACATCGAGACCGACGACAACGGCGAGGGGACGTGCCACCTGCTGCCCCCGGCCGCGGCCCCGCGCGGAGCCCCGACCGTGTGGATCCAGCACGCCGGTGACCCGAAGACCACGAAGAACCGCGCCCACCCCGACCTGCGCGTCAACCACGGCGAGGTGGACGCCGAGGTCGACCGCCTCGTCTCCCTCGGGGCCAGCCACGCCGACGTGGGCCAGTCCCCCGACGACCCCTTCGTCGTGCTGCGCGACCCCGAGGGCAACGAGTTCTGCGTCCTGCGGTGACCCCGCAGGCGCGGATCAGGGCTTGAAGAGCACCTTGATCGTCGAGTCGGTCTTGTCCTGGAAGTTCTTGTAGGCCGCCGGCGCCTCGTCGAGCGGGACGCGATGGGTGGCGAAGTCGGCCAGGCCGAGCGGATCCGAGGAGTCCTCGGCCAGCGGCTTCACCTGGTTCACCCAGCGCCGCACGTTCGCCTGGCCCATGTGCAGCTGGACCTGCTTGTCGAACAGCGTCTGCATCGGGATCGGGTCGATCGTGCCGGCGTAGACGCCGCTCAGCGAGATGATTCCGCCCCGGCGCACGGCGTCGATCGCGAGGTGCAGCGCACCGAGCCGGTCGACGGCCACGGTGGTCATCGCCTTGCGCGCGAGGAAGTCGGGCAGGAAGCCGACGGCGGTCTGGCCGGCCTGCGCCACGGGCGAGCCGTGCGCCTCCATGCCCACGGCGTCGATCACGCCGTCGGCGCCACGTCCTCCGGTGGCCTCACGCACGACCTCGGCCACGTCGACCTTCGTCACGTCGTACGTCTCGGCACCCCGGGCGGCCGTGCGGGCGAGCCGCTCGGGCACGAGGTCGGCGCCGATGACGCGTGCGCCGCGGTGCAGCGCGAGACGCGCGGCCATGTCGCCGATGGGACCGAGGCCGATCACGAGCAGCGTGTCGCCCTCCCCCACGGCCGAGTACTCGAGCGCCTGGAACGCCGTCGGCAGCACGTCCGAGAGGTACACGAAGTGCTCGTCGTCGAGGTCGGACTCGATCTTGATCGGCCCGTAGTCGGCGTGCGGGACGCGCAGCAGCTCGGCCTGACCGCCGGGCACCGCGCCGTAGAGGCTGGAGTAGCCGAACAGCGACGCGCCCATCCCGGTGTCGCGGTTCTGCGTGACCTCGCACTGGGTCTGCAGGTCGCGGGTGCACATCCAGCACGATCCGCACGCGATCTGGAACGGCACGACGACGCGGTCGCCCACCTCGAGGTTCGTGATGCCGCTGCCGACGGCGACGACCCGGCCCATCGGCTCGTGACCGAGGATGTCGCCGGGCGTCATGAACGGTCCGAGCACCTCGTACAGGTGCAGGTCGGAGCCGCACAGGCCGGTGGTGGTCACCTCGATGATCGCGTCGGTGTCGTCCTGGATCGTCGGATCCGGCACCGTCTCGACTCGCACGTCGCGCTTGCCCTGCCAGGTCACAGCCTTCATGTCCCCACCTCACTGTCGATGTCGTGGTCCGTGGGAGACGTACCCGCCTCCTGCGGTGCTACACGTCCCGCGCCGCTCAGCGGTCGGAGGTCTCGACGAAGAACGAGAACTTGCCGTCCTGCTCCAGCACGGCCCACTTCACGTCGTCGAGGCGCTCGATGCCCTCCTGGCGGGCGGCCGCCAGCACGTCGGCGGTGTTGAGCCGCTCGATCCGCAGGGTCTCCTCGATGAGCTCGCCGTCGCGGATCAGCAGCACGGGCACACCCTCGAAGACCTTCCGTCTCGACGGCAGCCGCCACGAGATCCACGAGACGACGACGGTCAGCAGCGCGAAGGTCGAGACCGCCACGACGGCACCCGTGATCGAGGTGTCCTCGGCGATCACGGCCTCCGCGACGAGATCGCCCATCACGACGAGGATCACGAAGTCGAACGCGGACAGCTCGCTCAGCTCGCGCTTGCCGACGACCCGCATCACGATCCAGATCAGTAGGAAGACGACCGCGGCACTCAGGACGATGTTCACGGCAGCACCCACGTCCGTGTGTCGACCGTCAGCTCGTCGGCGCCACTGGTGACGCGCACGTCGAACGAGAGCGGGCCGAGGTCGGCCCGGGTGGGCAGGCGGCCGGCGAACTGGACCGAGAAGTCTCCGCCCGGCGGCGCCGCGAACCGCAGGCGCACCGCGTCGCCGGCCGAGGTCTGGACGAGCGGCTCGGGCGTCATGCCTTCGAGGCCCAGCCGGTCGATGACCGCCACCGGGACCTCGATCACCACCGCGGTCCCGGGCTCCACGTCCTCGACCTCCACCATCAGCCCCGACTCCGTCCCGGACCTAGCGAGCTGGGGGTAGGTGACGGTCAGCCGGCCGGTCCCGTCGGTGACGGTGGACTCGCGCGGGCCGAGCCAGCCCAGGCAGCTCATCGCGACGACGAGCGTCAGCAGGACGAGGCCGAGTCGCCGCCACCGCCGGGCCCCGCGTGCCTCACGCGGTCCGGCCACCCCCTCCAGCGTCGGAACCTGCATCTCGGGCGCGTCGGCCACGATCCACCTCCCGGGTCGATTCGCCCGTCACGCTAGCCCCGAAGGGGTTCCACCGCCTCCGGAGCCCTCGGGTATGCGAGACCCGTGCCGCTGCGCCGCGCGCCCTCGCTCGGCTCGTGGGCCTGGACCCGGCCGTCCGGCATGACGTGGTGGACGGGCACGCCGTGGACGAGCATCGCGGCGTCGGAGACCAGCCGGCGGTGGCACCGCCACCACACGAACTCCGAGCACATGACGGCCGTGACGGCGCTCTCGGCACGGGCGAGCGCGTCGCGCAGGCCCGCGTCGAACTCCGGCGTACGCGTGTGCGCGGCGTAGGCGCGGAACGCCTCGACGCGCCACCACGCATCGGCGTCACCAGCCTCCGCAGGCACGCGGCGGCGGCCGCCGAGCCGCTCCTCCCAGACGTACGCGACTCCCTCCCCGGGCAGCCAGTCCGCGAGCGCGACACGGGAGACGTCGGGGTTGCGCCGACTGCCGGGGAAGCGCCGCACGTCCACCAGCACCTCGATGCCGGCGTCGTGGAGCCGTCGCGTGAGGTCGGCCCGGTCCGACGTGCCGTGGCCGATCGTCAGCAGCCGCGGCGCGGCCGCCCCGGTCACTCGAACGCCGGGTGCTTGGTGGCGACCTCGCGCACCTCGTTCAGGTGGGCGCCGAGGTACCCGCCCCCGGCCGCGACCGCCGCTCCGGCGAGCGCGAGGTTCCGGCCCTTCGCGTGCTGCCCGCGGCGTCGGGCACGCCAGGACGCCGTGTAGGCCACCACGGCGGCGACGTTCGCCACCGCATGGACCACGCCCACCCGCCGCTCGGGCCGGCGCGAAATCCCGCCCCACTCGGCCCACCCGGTGATCGCCGTGGGGATCGCGGACAGGACGCCGAGGCCCACCAGCCGTCGCGCGGCCGGACGCGCCTCGTCTCCGCCGACGAGGTCCAGGACCGACGCCGACGTCCAGAAGCCCAGCGGCAGGTCAGTCAGCAGCGGATGGATCGCGTGACCGAGCCAGTCGCCCTGGAGCAGGCGACGGCGCCCCTCGGTGCCGATGAGCCGCCCCGCCGCCGGGCCGAGCGCCCGGACGGCGGGGTCGAGCACACGGGCACCCTCGATCCGCTGGGTCACCCGGACCGCGAGCGGTGCGGACTGCTTCGAGCCGACCATCAGAGCTTCGGGCCCCGACCGCGGTTGCGGCCCGCGTCCCCGCGACCCACGCCACGGCCGTCGGTGTCGGGACGACCGACGTTGCGGCCGAGCAGCAGGCCGAGCGCGATCATGCCGACCGCGAGCACGAGGTGCAGCCAGTCGTCGGCCGTGTTGAGCGGCACGAAGTTCGCCTGGTGCTGCTTGTCGATGAGCAGGCCGTACAACCACAGGACGCCGTAGATGACGCCGCCACCGATCAGGTAGAGCCGTGCGGTGTTCCACGCGCGGGCCAGCGCGAGGCCGGCGACGCCGAAGAGCAGGTGCACGATGTTGTGCAGGATCGACACCTGGAAGATGCCGAGCAGCATCGCCTCGGACTCGTGCCCGGCGAACTGCATCGTGTCGTAGTCGGTCGTGATGCCCGGGATGAAACCGAGGATGCCGACCAGCAGGAAGACCCCACCGACCACCGCGGCGGCGGTCTGCATCGGGGTCGCTGTCATGGACGATCGCGTGGCCATGATGAGTTCCTTTCGGTGTTGCGGACACCTGTTCGGTACCCGTTCGGCGACGTCGCATTCACGCTCGCCGCGTAGGTCGCCGGGCGAGCGGGTACCCGCCCCGCAGAGGAGGAACCGTGAACGACGACATCCGCACGTCCCGGCCCGCCGCACCCGGGCGCTCCGTCTGGGGCGGTGTGCTCATCGGGCTGGGTCTGGTGGCGGCGATCGACGAGATCGTCCTGCACCAGCTGCTGCGCTGGCACCACTTCTACGACAAGTCGACGACGGCCGCGGGGCTCGTGTCCGACGGCCTGCTGCATGCCGGCTCGGTCGTGGCGATGGTGGCCGGCTTCTTCGTGCTGGTGGACCAGCGGCGCGGCCGCACCCTGCGGCCGGGAGCGGCGTGGGCCGGGCTGCTGCTCGGGATGGGCGCCTTCCAGCTGTGGGACGGGTTGGTCAACCACAAGCTGCTCGGGCTGCACCAGATCCGCTACGGCGTCGAGATCCTCCCGTACGCCCCCCCCTGGCGGGCGATCGCCGTGCTGCTGCTGGCCGCCGGTGGCCTGCTGCTGTGGCGCCGGCGGTCGAGGCCGCGTCGGTGAGGCCCCCCGCGGCGCACGCGGCGGAGCGCTCGTCCTCGTGGCTCCCGCCGCTCCTGGTGCTGCTCGTGCTGGTGGGCGCCTACCTGGGCGCCGCCCTCCTGCACCGGAAGCGTCGGGGCCGGGCGTGGAGCGCGTGGCGGGCGGCCTCGTGGACCGCCGGCGCCGTGGGGATCGCCCTCGCGCTCGCGCCGCCGCTCGCCGACGCGCACACCGCGCAGGCCCACATGGTGCAGCACCTGCTGCTCGGCATGCTGGCGCCGATCGGCCTCGTGCTCGGGGCGCCCGTGACCCTCCTGCTGACGGTGCTGGCGCCGCCGGCCGCGCGCCGGGTCACCGCGCTGCTGCGGACCCGGGCCTTCCACGTGCTCTCCCATCCGGTGACCACGGCCTTGCTGAACGTCGGCGGAATGTTCGTGCTCTACCTGACGCCCCTGTTCGCGCTGTCGGCGCAGAGCCCTGCCGTCCACCACCTGGTGCACGCGCACTTCCTCGTGGCCGGCTACCTGTTCGCGTGGTCGATCGCCGGGCCCGACCCCGCGCCCCGACGGCCCTCGATGACCCTGCGGGTCGTGGTGCTGGTCCTCGCCGGGGCGGCCCACGCGTTCCTCGCGAAGCTGCTCTACGCCCGCGCGGGCGAGCTCCCGCCCGGGAGCGACTTCACCGTCGCTGACATGCAGCGGGCCGCGCAGTGGATGTACTACGGCGGTGACGTCGCCGAGATCCTGCTCGCCGTCGCGCTGTTCGCGACGTGGCTGGGCCGGCGCCGAGATCACCCTCGGCAAGGGGGTGTCGCTCGCGCGACCGTGGGTACACCCCGGCCATGACCTCACTCGCCCACCAGAGTCGCGCGCAGCTGGGTGGCCCGCTCAGCGTCCTGGCGCGCCAGAAGAAGGACCACGTCCGGCTCGACCGGCTGCTGCAGGAGCTCGCCGTCACCCCGCCCGGTGACCAGGAGGAGCGCGTGCTGCGGCGGATCGCCCGGCTGGTCTTTCCCCACGCCTTCGCCGAGGAGTCCGTGCTCTGGCCCGTGATGCGTCGCGTCCTGCCCGACGGTGAGGCGCTGACGCTCCAGGTCGAGGAGGAGCACCAGGAGGTGAACGAGATCTGGACGTCGCTCGAGGAGCTGGGACAGGACGACCCGCGTCGTGAGCCGCTGCTCGACCGCCTCACGCGGGTGCTGCAGGACGACGTCCGCGACGAGGAGGACGAGCTGTTCCCGCGGCTGCAGGAGCGCGTGTCCGTCGGACGGCTCCGGCTCCTCGGGGTGGCCTGGGAGGTGGTCCGCAGGATCGCGCCGACGCGCCCGCATCCCGTCGTGGCCCGCCGGCCCCCGGGCAACGCGATCGCCGCGCTGCCCCTGACCCTCACGGATCGCGCACGCGACAACCTCGACCGCGTCGCCCGCCGGTCCGAGCGCCTGCGCGATCCGGCCACCCGGGCGAGCGCCGCGCTCGCGCGCCTCGCCGGACGCATCGAGATGCTGCCGCCGCTGCGGATGGGCGAGAGCAGCACCACCAGCAGGGCACCGGGCGCCGGCTCGCTGCCGCCAGTCGAGCCGATGGGAGGAACCGCATGAAGGCGATGGTGTACCGAGGCCCCTACCGGGTCCGGGTCGAGGAGAAGGACCGTCCGAGGATCGAGCACCCGAACGACGCGATCGTGCGCGTCACCCGCGCCGCCATCTGCGGCTCGGACCTGCACCTGTTCCACGGGATGATGCCGGACACGCGCGTCGGCACCACGTTCGGGCACGAGTTCATCGGCGTCGTGGACGAGGTCGGTCCCTCGGTGCGGAACGTCAAGCCCGGCGACCGCGTCATGGTGCCGTTCAACGTCTTCTGCGGGACCTGCTACTTCTGCGCCAAGGGCCTGTACTCGAACTGCCACAACGTGAACCCGAACGCCACGGCGGTCGGCGGCATCTACGGCTACTCGCACACCAGCGGCGGCTACGACGGCGGCCAGGCGGAGTACGTCCGCGTGCCGTTCGCCGACGTCGGTCCCACGGTGATCCCCGGGTGGATGCACGAGGAGGACGCGCTGATGTGCACCGACGCGCTCCCGACCGGCTACTTCGGGGCGCAGCTCGGCGGGATCCACGAGGGCGACGTGGTGGTCGTCTTCGGCGCCGGCCCGGTGGGGCTGTTCGCCGCGAAGTCGGCCTGGCTGATGGGTGCGGGCCGCGTGATCGTGGTCGACCACCTGTCCGACCGGCTGGAGTTCGCCCAGCGGTTCGCCCGCGCCGAGACCGTGCACTTCGGCCACGTGAACGACGTCGTCGTGCACCTGAAGAAGATCACCGACGACATCGGCGCCGACGTGGTGATCGACGCGGTGGGCGCCGAGGCCGACGGCAACCTCCTCCAGCACGTCACCTCCGCCAAGCTCAAGCTGCAGGGTGGATCGCCGATCGCACTGAACTGGGCGATCGACTCGGTGCGCAAGGGCGGCACCGTGGCCGTGGTGGGCGCCTACGGCCCGATGTTCAGCGCGGTGAAGTTCGGCGACGCCATGAACAAGGGACTGACCCTGCGGATGAACCAGTGCCCGGTGAAGCGCCAGTGGCCCCGACTGTTCGAGCACATCCGCAACGGCCACATCAGCCCGCGCGAGATCATCACGCACCGCATCCCCCTCGACCACATCGCCGAGGGCTACCACCTGTTCTCCAGCAAGCTCGACGGCTGCATCAAGCCCGTCGTCGTCCCCGCGACCTGAGGAGTCGAGATGGCCAAGGTTCCGTACATCCGCGGACTCCGTGAGGGAGTCCCGTCCTCTGACGAGCTGCGCGAGCGCATCCCCGGGTGGGGCGCCGACCTCGACCCGGCCGACCGGCCCTCCGTGCCGCGCGAACTGGTGAACGGCGTTCCCGAGGGAGTGCTGTGGGACTTCCCCGCCGAGCAGCCGGAGACGTACCCGCGCGAGCGGTCGATCGAGCACGCGCGCCTCACCCCCGTGTTCGGCACCGTCGCTCCCCTGCAGGGCTTCCCCGGTGCGGTCCGGCGCCTCGCCTACGCGCGGTTCAGCGAGGCCCGAGCGGCCCACTGGCTGCTGCTGCTCGCGGCCGACCGGATCGAGTCGAAGCAGGAGCTCTGGCGGTCGTACTCCACCGAGCGCCCCGACCGCTTCGTCGAGGAGACGGGCGTGCGGGCCGAGCGCTCGCACCACGGCTTCGCCTCGCGCTGGGGACGCGGCCGCGTGGACAAGCACCAGGTCCTGGACCCGGTCGTCCTCGCACTGCCGGCGATCGTGGGCACCTGGGTGGCGACGCGAGCGGTGCGGCGCCTCGTGCGCCTCTGATCAGTCGCCGACGAAGATGCAGAACGGGTGCCCCTCGGGGTCGGCGAAGACGTAGAGCGGCTCCTCGGTGTCGTCGGTGCGATCGAGGATGATCGTGGCGCCCAGCGCCTCGGCGCGGGCGCGCTGACGCTCGAGCTCCTCCACGTCGGGCACCGAAGTGTCGAGGTGCAGCTGCATCGGCACCTCGGGATCCGGCCACGTGGTCCGCTTGAGCTCCTCGGCCTGCTGGAACGCCAGGCCGTGCCCACCGTCGGTGCCGCGGAGGACGAGCCAGTCCACGTGGTCCTCGTCTCCCTCGGCCGGCGGCTCGTCACCTGGCCGGTACTCGAGCCCGAAGAGCTCGCGGTAGAACTCGGCCGTCCGCCGCACGTCGGTGGCATCGATGACCGTCTGCAGGATCCGGGGATACGCGCTCATGCCGACAGGTACCCACAGCGGGAGCGGTTCAGGCAAGCCGCTTCCGGCCGAAAGTTGTACCGGTTCGGCCCATATCGGGGCCAAACCGGCTCAAGATTCGATCGCAGGCCGGCTGGCCTATCCTCCACGTGTGCCGGACCAAGCCCTCGAGCTCAGCTTCGAGCCCTCCTCCGCGGGCGCCGTCGTGGCGCAGTGGGAGGCGCTCAGGGCCGCGGGGATCCCCTCGCAGGCCGACCACCGCTCGATGACCAACGCGCCGCACCTCACCCTCGTGGCGGCGGTCGAGGTCGAGGCCGCCGCCGTGTCGACGGCGCGCGAGGCGATCGCTCCCCTCCTGCCCGCGCGGATCGAGGTGCGAGGGCTGGTCCTGTTCGGCCAGGGACCTCGTGTGACCATCGCCCACCTCGTCGAGCCGGACGCGTCCCTGGCGGCCGCCACGGCGCGGATCCGCGCGCTGGTCCCGGCCGTGCGGCACCCGGTCTGGACCCCGCACGTCACGCTGGCCCGGCGCGTGCCCCGCCGCCTGCTCGCCGAGGCGCTCGAGGTGCTCCAGTCCACCGAGACCCCGCGCGAACTCATCGCCGACCGGCTCCGCTGGTGGGACCCAGCGCAGGAGCTCATCGAGGACGTCGCGGTCGCCCGCCCCCACTCGTGACGGCGTTCGTGAGCCGACCGCGACTTACGCTGACGACGTGCTCACGAACCGGTCGGCACCGCACGCCCGGGTGACCCCTGTCCTGATCGTGGCCGACGTCCGCGCGGCCGTGGCCTGGTACGGGGAGGTGCTCGGTTTCGTCGAGCACGTCCGCATCGGCGAGGGGCACCGCGCGCAGCTGGGCCTGCCCGACGGGCCCGCCGCAGAGCTCGTCGTCGCCGAGGTGCGTCCTGGGCGGCGGACGCCGCTGCCCCAGACCTCCCACCAGGTGATGTTCAAGGTCGCCGACGTGGCAGAGGTCGTCGAGAGAGCCCTGGCGCGCGGCGCCCGCCTGGTCGATGAGATGCACGACTGGGAGTACGGCGAGCGCCAGGCCGCCATCGAGGACCCCTTCGGTCACCAGTGGGTGCTCAACCAGACCCTGCGCGACGTCGACCCTGCGGAGTGGGGCGGAACCACCGTCACCCCGCGGCCCTCTTCCTCCTAGTGGTCGCCACGGCCTCGTAGGTGCCGCAGGAAGAACCGGATCGAGGCGTCCGCCTCGAACGCCGGGACGCCGGTGTGCCCGCCGAGGTTGGCGTGCAGCGTCTTCTCGGCCGAGCCGAAGGCGTCGAAGAGGTCCAGGGCCAGCTGGCGGTCGTTGCCGGCGTCGTCCCACTGCAGCAGGACGTGCAACGGGATGCTGACCCGCCTGGCCTCCTCGAACATCGAGTGGGGCACGTAGCTGCCGGCGAACAGCAGGGCGGCCGCGATGCGCGGCTCGACCACCGCGAGGCGGATGCCGATGGCGATCACTCCACCGGAGAATCCCACTGGGCCGTCGTCGATCTCGGGCAGGGACAGCGCGGCGTCCAGCGCCGCCTGCCATTCCGGCACCGCCAGCTCCACCAGTGGCAGGACGAGAGCGTCGACGATGCCGTCAACGGGATCCCCGGCTGCGAGGGCCGCACGCAGGTCGGCGCGCGCTCGCTCGAGAGCCGGTACCCGAGCCCGGTCACCGCCTCCGGGCAGCTCGATGGAGAGGGAGGCGAAGCCGTGCTGCGCCGCGTGGACGGACCGGCTCAGCAGCCGGGGATACATGCCGTCCAGGCCGCCCGGATGGCCGGCGAGGATCAGTGGTGCCGGCGTGGACCCGGGCGTCCAGAGGATGCCCGGGATCTCGCCGAGCGTGAAGTGGCGTTCGAGGATGTCGCCGTCGAGACGGCGTTCGGAGTGGAAGTGCATGGTCGTGCCTTTCGGGAGTGCACCTGACGGCGCTCCCGGGACGACCTATCGCCCGACCGTGACTCCGGAGGAGAGCACCCACGTCGATTCGTTCACGGGGACCACCTCCTCTGCTCCTGCACGGACACCCGCAGCCTAGTCACGGATCGGTGCCGGGAACAGGGCTCAGGCGCCGGCCCGCAGGACCATGCCCACGGAGTGCGGGGCGCTGTCGACGAAGCCGTGGCGCTCGTAGAGCCGCCGGCCCGGTGGATCGGCCATGAGCGACACGTAGGCACCCGGTGGGGCGTCACGGCGGATCACCTCCAGCAGGTGGGTGAGGACGCGGTCGCCGAGGCCGCGTCGCTGGTGCTCGGGGAGCACCGCCATGTCGACGACGTGGAAGTACCAGCCACCGTCGCCGATGACCCGTCCCATCGCCACGGTGCGGCCGCTGGGGACGTGCCTCACATGGCAGGCCGCCCAGCCGCCCGCCAGGGCAGGACGCGCCTGCTCCGGCGACTTGGGGCTCAGGCCCGAGGCCCGACGCAGGTGCAGGTAGTCGGCCTCCGCCGGCACCTCGGCCAGCAGCTCGTACTCGTCGCTCACGCTCCCACCCTGCCACCGGCGGCGCGAACACCGTCGCCACCGTCGGCCCGGACGGCTAGCGTGCGGAGCATGCCCATCAAACTCGAGAACGTCGCCATCGCGGTCCGCGACCTCGACGCCACGATCGCCTTCTTCACCGACCTGGGGCTCACCGTCCTGGGGCGCGACACGGTGAGCGGGGAATGGACCGACACCGCGGTCGGGCTCGACGGGAACCACGCGAAGATCGCCATGCTGCAGACGCCCGACGGCCACGGCCGGCTGGAGCTCTTCGAATACATTCACCCCGACGCGATCGAGACCGAGCCGACCCTCCCGAACGAGATCGGCATGCACCGGGTGGCCTTCTCGGTCGACGACCTCGACGAGGCCCTCGAGATCGCCGCACGGCACGGCTGCCACCCGCTGCGCGGCGTGGCGACCTACGAGGACATCTACCGGCTCACGTACGTCCGGGGGCCCAGCGGAATCATCGTGATGCTCGCGCAGGAGCTCAAGCCTGCCGGCTGAGGGGCGGGGCTCAGTCGAACAGCTCGCCCAGCCAGTGGCTCTTCTTCTTGCCGCTGTAGCGACGGTCGTCGTAGCGACGGTCGCGGTCGTCGTAGCTCGGGCGCGACGCGTAGCGGTCGTCGCGCGGCGGAGCGGCCGCGGGAGCGGGCGGGACCGAGCGCGACGCCTCGGACTCCGCGCGATCGATGATCTTGTCGAGCTCGCCGCGGTCGAGCCACACGCCCCGGCACTCGGGGCAGTAGTCGATCTCCACGCCGGAGCGCTCGCTCATCACCAGGGTCGTCGAGTCATTGGGGCACTTCATCGGGATCCTCCTCGGCACGGACAACTGTGTGCTCAGCGTAGGTTCGACCGCCCAACCGAGCGCCCTCAGCGCGGCGCGAGGGCGAGGCGGAGGTGCGTGGCACCGCCGAGGTCCTCGACCGCGCGCTGCCGCAGACCGACCGGAGCAGGCAGCAGCGGAGTGCCACCACCGAGGACGACCGGCGCGACGAAGAGGTCCAGCTCGTCGAGCTGCCCGGCCTCGACCAGCTCGTGCACGATCGACAGCGATCCCCAGACCAGGACGACGCCGTCCGTGCCGTCGTGGAACGAGCGCAGGTGCGCCGAGGCGTCCGGCACGACGCGGGCGGGTGCGAACCCTCCCCACGGTGCCGCGTCGAGCGACCGCGAGCACACGACCTTCGGGATCGCGTTGACCCGCTCGGCGATCGGGTCGTCGGCCCCGGGCCAGTACTGGACGAACAGGTCGTAGGTCCGGCGTCCGAGCAGGACGTGGTCCACCCGGTCGAGCAGCTCGAGGTTCCAGCGCTGACTCGCGGCGTCGGCCTCCGGCGGAACGGCGGCGAAGATCTCGCCCTTCCCCCGACGGCCCTGCCGCGTAGCCGTCGAGCGACGTCCACTCCTGGGCGATGACATGCATCCGCGCCTCCTCCGGTCGTTCGCTCGAGCCTGCCACGCGCCTCAGACGAGCCGCTGCGACAGCCGCTCGCCGATCTCGTCCAGCACCCGCAGCTGGGTGGGATTGAGGTGGCTGGCCCCGTGCTCGTCGAGCAGGCTCTCGGCCGTCCCGAGGTCGAGAGGCGTCGTGAGGTCGAGGTCGCCCACCGTGGCGACCACCGCCTCGATGGACTCGCTCACCAGCCGCTCGAGCTCGGCCGTCGGCGTCGACGCGTCGATCACGTCGAACTGCTCGTAGAGCGTGCCGAACGCCGCCACCGCCGCGGGCTCGGCGAACCGGTCGTAGAGGTCCTCGATCAGCCGAGACGCCTCCTCTCCACCGAGGTGCGCGAGCAGCAGCATCTGCTCCCGCTCCAGCCTCGCCATGCGCGGCGGCACGCCGACCGCGGACGCGAGCGCCATGCGGACGCCCAGCTCGGGCGGCAGGTCGGGCGCGACGCCTCCAGCGCGCAGCGCGGCGACCACCGACCGCTGTGCCGTCAGCCGGTCGATCTGCGCCGCGAGCTCCTCGTCGAGGGACTCCAGCCTCGCGTCGTGGTCGGCGTCGTCGTCCAGCGGCAGGTCCTGCAGCGCGAATCCGAGGTCGGCCAGCCGCTTGATGCGCAGGACGCGTACGAGATGACCGACGTCGTACTCGCGGTAGCCGTTGGGGCTGCGCGAGGGCTCCTCGAGGATGCCGATCTGGTGGTAGTGCCTGATCGTCCGCACCGTCACGCCCGCGAGCTCGGCGAGCTCCCCGCTACGCATCGATGGACTCCGGTTCGGTCGGCTCGAGGTCGCGCAGCGCGGGGCCCGCGACCGCGACGACCGATGTCACGACCCACAGTGCCACGAAGCCGAGCGCGGCCGCGGTGAGGCTGACGTGCTCGATCACGACCGCGGCGAGCAGGATCGCGGCGGGGGCCGCCGCGGTGACGAGTGCATTCTGGGTGCCCATCACCCGGCCGAGCGCAGTCTCCGGGACGCCGCTGACCGTCAGCAGGCCGAGCAGTGCCCCGCACAGTCCGCTGCCGAGTCCCAGGACGAAGCCTGCGGTGAAGAGCAGCCAGGTCGGCGGGAGCAGGCCGATCACGGCGAAGCCGAGCGACGACACGGCCAGACCGCTGACGAGCCAGGCGCGCCGGGTGAACCGCCGGGCCAGCACGATGTAGACCGCACTGCCGACGAGCAGGCCCGCCGCGATCGAGGTGAGCACGAAGCCCAGCAGTCCCGGCCGGTCGATGAGGGTGAAGTGCACCGGCAGGATGAGCGCCTGGAACGCCGACAGCACCATGACCGAGAACAGCATCAGTCCGGTGACCATCGCGATGAGGCGGGTCCGGGTCAGGAGTCGCCAGCCCTCGACGAACTCCTCCCAGGCGCCCCGCGGGGCCGTGGTGGGCACGTCCTCGATGGTCCCGACGCCCCGGGGAAGGCCGAGGGTCAGCAACGCGGCGAGCAGTGAGGTGCCGGCGGTGATCCACAGGACCGTCGACCCCTCGAACAGGGTCATGAGCAGGCCCGCGACGGCCGGCCCGATCAGCAGCGAGATGCTGCCGAGCGACTCGCGCAGCCCGATGAGCCGCTCCAGGGAGAGCCGCGACTCCCGCGCGATCCCCGGCAGCAGCGCCTCGCGGGCCGTCATGCCCGGGACGTCGCCGAGCGAGCCGATGATCCCGAACAGGACGAACCACGCGACCTCGAGCCCCACCAGCCCGTCGACGATCGGCAGCGCCGCGACCGCGGCGGCCGAGACGAGGTCCGTGACCACCGAGGACGTCACGCGGTTGATCCGGTCGATGACGACGCCCATGAACAGCCCGGCCAGTACCGCGGGCACCGCGGTCGCCGCGGCCACCCAGCCCGCCGACATCGCGCTGCCCGTCGCCTGGAGCACGATGAGCGGCAGCGCGATGGCCGCGATCGAGTTGCCGAGGACCGAGACGACGTAGGAGCCGAGGTAGAGCGCTGGTGTCCGCATGGCTCCAGTCCAGACCGTGACGTCGCGTCAGGGTCAAGTCCGACCCGCGACCGCGCTGTCGGCGCATCCGATTCTGTCAGTGGGGCCCACTACGTTGGGTTCATGAGCTGGAGCCGAGCGGTGGTCACGGGTGACGCAGTGCGTCGCGCGCGGGCGGTCGCGGAGTTCGAGGAGTGGGAGTTCGTCGCCTCGTTCCACGCCAAGCGCACCGCCGAGATCGACCGGACGGACGAGATCCCGCTGTCGAAGGACCTCGCGCGCCGCGAGGTCATCCTCGAGCTGGCCCGAGCCCTCCATGTCACCGAGCACCAGGTCTGGGCGATGGTCAGCGAGTCCGCCACGGTCGCCGCACGGGTCCCCGGCGTGTGGCAGTCGTTCCGCGACGGCGACCTCGACGCGGTGCGGGTCACCGCGATCGCCGACACCGCCGAACGCCTCGAGACCCCGCAGGCTTGGGCCGTGCTGGAGGCCTCGGCGCCCGAGTACGCAGCCACCCACACGATCGCCGAGCTGCGCGCGTGGCTGCGCCGGCTCCGCGCGCGCCTCGAGCCCGACGAGGCCGAGGCGGAGCGGGCACGGGCCGTCGAGCAGCGCCGCGTTTCCATCACCCACAACGACGACGGCACCTCCTGGCTGAACGCGCTGCTGCCCACGGGCCTGGCCATCGCGGTCGGCGAGCGGCTCCGTCGGGCCGCGAAGGCCCTCCCGACGGTCGATCCGGAGTCGGGCGAGCGAGACCGTCGCACCCGCGACCAGAAGCAGGCGGACCTCGTCGCCGACTGGCTGACCTCCTGCACCGGCCCCGGCGACATCCGGGCCGAGATCGCCGTGAGCATCCACGCGACCGACCTCATCGGCCTCACGAACGGTCCGGGCCTCACCCTCGACGGCGAACCGGTCGGGGCCGAGTGGGTCCGCGAGCTGGCCCAGTCCGAGCACGCCGTGTTCCGCAGGCTGGTCCTCGACCCGGTCGGCGAGGTCCTCGACACCACCGTCCTGAAGTACCGGCCGCCCGAATCACTCCGCCAGGCACTCCGCTGGCGGGACGGAACCTGCAGGGTGGTCGGCTGCCGCGCCCCGGTCCACGAGACCGACCTCGACCACGCCAAGGCCTACGACGGCGGTGGCGCGACCACCGGATCGAACCTGACAAGTTCGAAATACATCATTCAGAACGGGACGGGAACTAGCTCCTGGACGCATATCATCGAGCGGTGACGACGTTCCCAAAGTCTTGGTGTTTCGGTGTCGGATGCCTCGCGTTCGAGTACAAGGAACGGCCTATCGAGTTCACACTCGGAGAATGGGCCGCAGAAGTTCGAGCGTCGCTTGAAAAGATTTCCACAATTGACGAGATCGATATAGCGGTCGAGAACTCTCAGGCGCGATACAAGCAGAAGGCGTCGCTTGCCGAAGGCGAGGTCGCGACGAGTAGCGCCGGTGCGTTCCTTACCCAGCGGTTCATTCCACAAGTCGTCGGCCAGCGGATCAGCTTCGAAATCAGCATCACCTCCCGTCTCCACGAGCAGTTCATCGGAGCGCGGAAACTGCGTGCTGAGAGGTTCCGCGTTGACGTTCACTACGCGTACTACGGGCCGGTCGCATTCATCGCATGCCTCGAGCCAAAGGCGGCGCGAGGCGCGGGGTCGGCAGCAGTCGTGCTTGTGCGGAAGTTCCTTGCTGACGCTCTAGAGAAGTCAGACGGAAATATCCGCCTCAGCGTGCTTGGTCCAAGCCCGTTTCATGCCTCGTTCTACGCGCTTCCTGCCCAGGTCGACGGCGAAGAGACTATCTCGCGCTTCACGTGGGAAGAAGGACCCCGCGCGGGTTACCGCTCCGCGGCAATCCACTACTCGGATCTGCCGGACGCGAGCTCGATTGACGTTTGGAAGGAACTTCAATGGGTGTTGGCTGACGAGTTCTCTGCGTTCTACGCAGTGATGCAGCGACGCCTCCGTCGAATGAAGAACAACTCACTCGTCTTCCAGCAGACAGAAGAGCTCGTCGCTGCGAGTACGGCTGGCGGCTTCAAAGGATGGTTTACGCGCGTCTTCAAGACGGCCGCGCGATCGAGGGGCCTCGGATTGCTAGCGATGCAGGCACAACTGATGACCATCTCGGATGACGAGTTCGCCCAGGAACGTCTTACGGCTCTTCCCCGTGAGACGCGGACGTTGGGTATCGCGTTGGAAGAGATCAAACAAGCGTCGACATACGCCGAAACGGACGCCGTAGATAGTGCGCTCGCAATGGTCAAATTCCTTGAGTCCGGCAGGTCCCGGGACTTCGAAGTCGCCGTGATCGCCGCCTCGACAACATTGGGTGCGGTGGCCGGTGCACTCGCTGCGGTCATTGCCGGCTAGGACCCACGTTCTTGACTTGAATCAGCAACGTAACTCGGGACGCAAGCCAAGCCCTTCGAGGACAAGAAACCGGCCGCTTGCGGCCGGATTCGCCGAAGCCGGACCCCTGGGTGGGTTCCGTGGTTTTTGTCCGTCGCGTGTTCCATGGTGTGACCGACGGCAGCCGCATACCTAACGCATGCACTTAGATGCGCCACCCCTCCCCGGCTGGGGTGAAACCTCGCAGACCAGCGATGCGCGGCGCCCACAGAAGTGACGCGCTGACGTCGACCGCCACTGCCCCGGTGTCGCGGTCGGCACCCCACTCGCTTCCAAGTCAGCCGCCAGCGACCGCGCCGAATCACCGGCCAGAAACCGCTCGACCATCTCCCGAACGATCACCGCTCCCACTCGTGGATCGTCAGCTTGTCCGGCTCAAACCCGAACGGTCGGTTCGCCTCGCCACCGGGCAGTCCCATCTCCGCGTTCTGCCGCAGCTTGTGCTTGACCCGCTCGGACTTGCGCGCCGACTCCTTCGCGGCCACCGCCACAGAAATCCGGGCCATGCACAAGCCTTCGCCGTTGCCCATGTCAACGTCCGCGGTCACCGTGATCACGTCACGGACGCCAGCGCACTCGCACACGGCGATGAACTGCTCCAGCTCCATCGGACGCCGCGCCAAACGGTCCAAGTGATAGACGATCACCCCATCGCGGTAGCCATCGCGGATATCGGCACCATCCGCTCATACGCAGGACGAGCGTTCCCGCCGTACGCGGACAAATCGTGGTCCACGTATTCGCCACCACGAATTCGCACGCCTCCGCCGACTGGCGACAGTCCTCCAACGCCGCTGGACACCCAAGGCGTGGCCAGTGGGATCGGATTAGATGCGGGCATAGATCCCCACTGCCACGGGCTTCGTCATGAAGGGCATGTTGCGGACCAGTCAGGAATCTCCGCTGCCTGTGCCGCAAGCACCACAACATGAAGTCCCACGGTCACCTCGACGACCGCTTCCTCGACGCGCCCGTGCGGCACCTCGAGCGCTATGCCGTGGCCCGATAGGCACGTCCGACAAGCCCACGTCAAGCGGCGTCAAGATCGCGTCAAGACGCGGGAAGCGCCGCACGGCCGGCACTTTGCTGGCTGCATGAGCATCGAAAGCGGCCTCATGACGGCAGTAGTGATCGTGCTGGCGATCTACCTGCTGGCGGCCCTCATCCTCCCGGAGCGTTTCCAGTGACCGACTCCCTCGCCGGGCTCCTGTCGATCGCCCTGCTCGTGTCGCTGCTGGCCGTCGTGTACGTGCCGCTCGGTGACCACATGGCACGCGTCTTCACCAGCTCCCGTCACCTGCGCATCGAGCGCCTCGTCTACCGCGTTACAGGCGTCAGTCCCGACGCCGAGCAGAGTCCGAAGGCCTACGTCCTGAGCGTCGTCGGGTTCACCCTGGTCAGCGCCGTCGCGCTGATGGGCCTCCTGCTGGGCCAGGCGCACCTGCCGATGAGTCGCGACCTCGACGGGATGCCCTTCTGGATGTCCTTCAACACCGCGATCTCCTTCGTCACCAACACGAACTGGCAGTCCTACGCGGGCGAGTCCACGCTCGGCTTCACGGCCCAGATGGCCGGCCTGGCGGTGCAGAACTTCCTGTCCGCCGCCGTCGGCATCGCGGTCGCGGTGGCGCTGATCCGCGGGTTCTCCCGCTCGCGCAGCGGATCGCTCGGCAACTTCTGGGTCGACCTGACGCGCGGCACCCTGCGCGTGCTGCTGCCGGTCGCGTTCGTCGGCGCCGTGCTCCTGATGGCGGGCGGCGTCGTGCAGTCGTTCACCGACACCACCGCGACCACCCTGATGGGCGACTCGCAGGTGCTGACCGGTGGTCCCGTCGCCAGCCAGGAGGCCATCAAGCTGCTGGGCAACAACGGCGGCGGCTTCTTCAACGCCAACTCGGCGCACCCGTTCGAGAACCCCACGGCATTCACGAACCTGCTCGAGGTCTTCCTGATCCTCGTCCTGCCCGTCTGCCTGACCCGCACCCTGGGCACGATGGTCGGGAGCCGGCACCAGGGTCTCGCGGTGCTGGGCGCGATGACCTTCCTCGCGACGATCTCGCTCACGGTCACCACATGGGCCGAGGTGAGCGGCGCCTCGATGGAGGGCAAGGAGGCCCGCCTCGGCACCTGGGCCTCGTCGCTGTTCGCCGTGGCGACGACCGGCACGTCCACCGGAGCCGTCAACTCCGCCCACGACTCGATGACGCCCGCCGGTGGCGGCACCGTGCTGGTCAACATGATGCTCGGTGAAATCGCACCGGGAGGGGTCGGCGCCGGGATCTACGGGATCCTCGTCATGGCGATCCTGACGGTGTTCGTGTGCGGCCTCATGGTGGGCAGGACCCCCGAGCTGCTGGGCAAGAAGATCAGCACGAGGGAGATGCGGTTCGTCGCGCTCTACGTGCTCACCACACCGACCCTCGTGCTCCTCGGAACCGGCGTGGCGATCGCCCGCGGGTCCACCGTCGGCGCGATGGGCAACCCGGGCGGTCACGGCTTCAGCGAGGTGCTCTACGCCTTCACGTCGGCCGCCAACAACAACGGCAGTGCCTTCGGCGGCCTCACGGTGACCTCGGACTTCTTCCAGATCACGCTCGGCCTGGCGATGCTGATCGGCCGCGTGCTGCCGATCGTGCTCGTCCTGATGCTGGCCGGCTCCCTGGCCCAGCAGGCGAAGGTCCCGGTCACCGCCGGAACCCTGCCCACCCACCGTCCCCTCTTCGTCGGGATGCTCGTCGGCGTCATCGTCATCATGACGGCGCTCACGTACTTCCCGGCTCTCGCCCTCGGACCGATCGCAGAGGCCCTCGCATGAGCACCACCACCCGGAGCGCCCTCGGGCGCCAGGCCCTCCAGCAGCTGCCCGCGGCACTGCGCAAGCTCGACCCGCGTCACCTGTGGCGCTCCCCCGTCATGTTCATCGTGTGGCTGGGATCGGTCGCCGCGACGATCGCCGCCGTCGGCGACCCGAGCACCTTCACCGTCCTCATCGCGGTGTGGCTGTGGCTCACGGTGATCTTCGGCAACCTCGCCGAGGCCGTCGCCGAGGGACGCGGCAAGGCACAGGCCGCGTCGCTGCGGGCTGCTCGCACCGACACGATGGCGCGGCGGCTCGGCCCCGACGGCACCGAGACGCAGGTGGCCGGCACCGAGCTGGCCGTCGGTGACCTGGTCGTGGTGGAGGCCGGCGAGGTCATCCCGGGCGACGGCGACGTCGTCGAGGGCATCGCCTCGGTGGACGAGTCCGCCATCACGGGCGAGTCCGCCCCGGCCATCCGCGAGGCGGGCGGCGATCGCAGTGCGGTCACCGGCGGCACGCGCGTGCTGTCGGACCGCATCGTCGTGCGCATCACGGCAGCCGCCGGCGAGACCTTCCTCGACCGGATGATCGGGCTCGTCGAGGGCACCTCGCGGCGCAGGACCCCGAACGAGATCGCGCTGTCGATGCTGCTGACGAGCCTGACGTTCGTGTTCCTGGTGGCGGTCGCGACCCTCGCCCCGATGGCCGAGTACGCGGGAGCACCCCAGGACCTCGTCGTCCTCGTCGCGCTCGTGGTCTGCCTCATCCCCACCACGATCGGCGCGCTGCTGTCCGCCATCGGCATCGCCGGCATGGACCGGCTGGTCCGGGTGAACGTGCTGGCCATGTCGGGCCGCGCGGTCGAGGCCGCCGGCGACGTGAGCACGCTGCTGCTGGACAAGACCGGCACGATCACCCACGGCAACCGGCGCGCCACGCTGCTGATCGCCGCACCCGAGATCGGCGAGTCACGGATGCGTGAGGCCGCGCGCCTCTCGAGCCTGGCCGACCTGACGCCGGAGGGTCGCTCGATCGTGGAGCTGGCGGTCGCCCAGGGCGCCGGCGGCGGCGAGCTGCCCACCGGCGCCGAGTTCATCGAGTTCACCGCGCAGACCCGCATGTCCGGCGTCGACCTGCCCGACGGCACCCGGATCCGCAAGGGCGCGGGCTCCGCGATCGAGGCGTGGACCGGGCGGGCCCCCTCCGACGACGTCACCGACACGATCAACGCGATCGCCCGTGGCGGCGGCACGCCCCTCGTGATCGCCGAGCAGGACGCCGACGGCAAGGGCACCGTGCTGGGCGTCGTCCAGCTCAAGGACGTGGTCAAGGACGGGATGACCGAGCGCTTCGCCGAGCTGCGTGCCATGGGGATCCGCACCGTCATGGTCACCGGTGACAACGCGCTGACGGCGCGGGCGATCGCGAAGGAGGCCGGCGTCGACGACTTCCTCGCCGAGGCCACACCCGAGGACAAGCTCGCCTTCATCCGCCGCGAGCAGGAGGGCGGCCACCTCGTCGCGATGACGGGCGACGGCACGAACGACGCGCCGGCGCTTGCCGCCGCCGACGTCGGTGTCGCGATGAACAGCGGCACCGCCGCCGCGAAGGAGGCCGGCAACATGGTCGACCTCGACTCCGACCCGACCAAGCTCATCGACATCGTCGAGATCGGCAAGCAGCTGCTCATCACCCGCGGTGCCCTGACCACGTTCTCCATTGCCAACGACGTGGCCAAGTACTTCGCGATCATCCCCGCGATGTTCGTGGCGGCGTACCCGTCACTGGACGCCCTCAACGTCATGGGGCTGGCGACTCCGGAGTCGGCCATCCTCTCCGCCGTCATCTTCAACGCGCTGATCATCGTGGCGCTCATCCCGCTGGCCCTGCGCGGCGTGAGGTTCCGCGCCGCGTCGGCGATGTCGGTCCTGCGGCGCAACGTCCTCGTCTTCGGGCTGGGCGGCGTCCTGGTCCCCTTCGCCGGCATCAAGCTCATCGACCTGCTCGTCTCGACCATCCCCGGAATCGGCTGATCACCATGCTCAACTCACTGTCCGACCTCGCCCGCCAGTCGCTGGCCGCGCTGCGCGTGCTCCTCGTCCTCACCGTCGTCCTCGGCATCGCCTACCCCGTGGTGGTCTGGGGAGTCGCCCAGCCGCTGGGCGACCGGGCCGCCGGCCAGCCCGTGCGGGTCGACGGGCAGGTCGTCGGCTCGCGCCTCATCGGCCAGTCGTTCGAGGGTCAGGAGTGGTTCCACTCCCGCCCGTCGGCCAACGACCACGACACCCTCGCCTCCGCACCGAGCAACCTCGGACCGCTCAACGAGGACCTGCTCGCCACGATCGATGAGCGCCGCAGCACGGTCGCCGCGACGGAGTCCGTGCCCGAGGCCGACGTGCCGGCCGACGCCGTCACCGCCTCCGGCTCGGGACTGGACCCGCACATCTCCCCCGCCTACGCCGGGCTGCAGGTCGACCGCGTCGCCCGCGCCAGGGGCCTGGACGCCGAACGCGTGCGGGAGCTCGTCGAAGCGCACACCGAGGGCCGGTTCCTCGGGATCCACGGCGAGCCGGTCGTCAACGTGCTGGAGCTCAACGTCGCACTCGACCGTGCCTCGCGCTAGGCGAACGGGCCCGGGTGGAGACTGAGCACGTGGGAACGGCGAACGAGCGCGGCACACTGCGCGTGTACCTGGGAGCCGCCCCCGGGGTCGGGAAGACCTACGCGATGCTCGACGAGGGCAACCGCCGGCTGGCGCGCGGCACCGACGTGGTGGTCGGGTTCGTCGAGACCCACGGCCGCCCGCACACCATCGATGCGCTGGGCGACCTCGAGGTCGTGCCCCGCGCCCGCGTCGAGTACCGCGACACGGTGCAGGAGGAGATGGACGTCAAGGCGATCCTGGCCCGCCGGCCGGCGGCCGTGCTCGTCGACGAGCTCGCGCACACCAACCTGCCGGGCGGCCGGCACGCGAAGCGGTGGGAGGACGTGGAGGAGCTGCGCGACGCCGGGATCGACGTCGTCACCACCGTCAACGTCCAGCACCTGGAGTCCCTCAACGACGTCACCGAGTCGATCACCGGTGTCCGCCAGCGCGAGACCGTGCCCGACGAGGTGGTGCGCGCGGCCGACCAGATCGAGCTGGTCGACATGAGCCCGCAGGCGCTGCGCCGGCGCATGGCGCACGGCAACGTCTACACCGCGGAGAAGGTGGACGCGGCCCTGCACCACTACTTCCGCGAGGGGAACCTGACGGCGCTGCGCGAGCTGGCGCTGCTCTGGCTGGCCGACCGGGTCGACGAGGGCATGGGTCGCTACCGCGAGCAGCACGACATCACGGGCACCTGGGCCACCCGCGAGCGGATCGTGGCCGCGGTCACCGGGGGCCCGGAGTCCCTCACGCTCATGCGGCGCGCGGCACGGATCGCCTCGCGGCGGGCGGGCGGCGAGTGGCTCGCGCTCTACGTCACGCGGCACGACGGCCTCAGCACCATCTCCCCCGACCGGCTGTCCCGGCTGCGGGCCAAGACCGAGGAGCTCGGCGGCACCTTCCACACGGTGCTCGGCGACGACACGGCCGACGCGATCCTGGCCTTCGCCCGCGCGGAGAACGCCGACCAGGTGATCATCGGCGCGAGTCGGCGCGGGCGGCTGCCCACCCTGCTGCGTCCCGGCATCGGCGAGCGCGTCATCACGGCGTCGGGTGACATCGACGTGCACATCGTGACCCACGACCACGCCCGGCGGCGCGGCTTCCGCCAGGAGCAGGGCGTGCACCACCTGGGTCCCCGGCGCCGCGCCCTCGGCTTCGCGTTCGCGGTGCTGGCGCCCGCCCTGGTGAGCCTGCTGATGTGGTGGACCGACTCGCTGCACGCCCTGCCCTCCGAGGCGATGCTGCTGATGACGGTCGTCGTGGCGACGGCGCTGATCGGCGGGCTCCTGCCCGCCGTCGTGTCGGCCGTGCTGAGCGGCGTGCTGCTCAACGTGCTGTTCACACCACCGCGGTACACCCTCACGGTGGCCGAGCCCGAGAACGCCGCGGCCATCGTGCTGTTCGTCCTCGTCGGCATCGCGGTCGCGAGCGTCGTGGACCACTCCGCCCGGCGGGCCACCGAGGCGCGGCGTGCGAGGGCCGAGGCCGACAGCCTCACGGTGCTGGCGCACAGCCTGCTGACGTCCGGCGACGACCTCGAGGGTCTGCTCTCCTCCGCCTCCGAGCTGTTCGGCGCCCGCGGCGCGGCGGTCCTGCGCCGGAACGGCCCCGGCGACTGGGAGGCGGTCGCGGCGGTCGGTGACGCACCCTCGACCGTGGAGGACGGCGCGATCTCCACCTCGATCGACGACCGCACCGTGCTCGTGCTGCGTGGCGGATCGCAGAGCGCCTCCGAGCGCGGCCTGCTCAACGCCTACGCGGCCTACGCCCAGGTGATGGCCGACCGCTCCCGGGCGCGGGTGGCCGAGATCGAGCGCCACCGGCTGGCCGAGGCCGACCGCACGCGCACGGCGCTGCTCGCGGCGGTCTCGCACGACCTCCGATCCCCGCTGGCCGCCGTGAAGGCGTCCGTGGCCAGCCTGCGCAGCACCACCGTGACGTTCTCGCCGGACGACCGAGCCGCGCTGCTCGAGACGATCGAGGAGTCGACCGACCGGCTCACCGCCCTGGTGACCAACCTGCTCGACATGAGCCGCATCCACACCGGTGCGGTCACGGCGCACCCGTCGGAGGTGGCACTGGCCCGCGCGGTCCACGCGGCCGTGGTGCCGCTGGAGCACGACGGGCGGATCACGATCGAGGTCCCCGACCACGTGAGCGTGCTCGCCGACCCGGGCCTGCTGGAGCGGGTGCTGGCGAACATCTGCGAGAACGCGCTGAAGTACACCGCGCCCGAGGCCGGCATCCGCGTCGACGCGGCCGTCGTCGGCGAGCGGGTCACGCTGCGGATCGCCGACACCGGCCCGGGCGTCGGCGACGGCGACCTGGAGCGGATCTTCGCCCCGTTCCAGCGCCTCGGCGACGTGCCCGGCAAGGACGGCGTGGGGCTCGGACTGGCAGTGGCGCGCGGGCTGACCGAGGCGATGGGCGGCACGATCACCACCGAGCCCACCCCGGGCGGCGGCCTGACCTTCTCCATCGACCTGCCCCGACCGACCGAGGAGAGAGCATGACCTTCGTGCTGGCCGTCGACGACGACCCCGCGATCCTGCGCACCCTGGGCATCAACCTGCGGGCGCGCGACTACGACGTCGAGACCGCGGGGGACGGTCGCTCGGCGCTGCAGATCGTGGACGAGCGCATGCCCGACGTGATCCTGCTGGACCTCGGCCTGCCCGACCTCGACGGCATCACCGTGCTGAGGCGCCTGCGCGAGTTCACCCAGGTGCCCGTGATCGTGGTGTCGGCGCGCACCGAGCCCGACGACAAGGTGGAGGCGCTCGACCTCGGTGCGGACGACTTCATCACCAAGCCGTTCTCGATCGAGGAGCTGCTCGCTCGCGTGCGGGTGATGACGCGACGCGCCACGGCGACCGAGCCCTCGCTGGTCGTCGAGACCGGCGGCCTGGTCCTCGACGTCACGGAGTCACGCGCGAGCCGTGACGGCACGGAGATCCACCTGACGCCGATCGAGTGGAAGATCGTCGGTGCCCTCGTGCGCAAGCGTGGACGCCTCGTCCGCCAGACCGAGCTGCTGCGTGCGGTCTGGGGTCCGGGGTATGAGCGCCAGTCGAATTACCTGCGCGTCCACCTCGCCGGGATCCGGCGCAAGCTCGAGCCGGACCCCTCCCAGCCGGCCCTCTTCGTCACCGAGCCGGGCATCGGACACCGCTTCTCCGGGTGACCGCTTGACAGGTACTCAGTGTTGCTATCTACTGGTACTCACTGACAATGAGTACTGAGTGGACAGGGGTGAGCGACCGTGGGCGGCAAGCAGATGACCGAGATGCTCAAGGGCACGCTCGAGGGGATCGTCCTGGCGATCCTGGCAGCACGTCCGGCGTACGGCTACGAGATCACCTCGGGCCTGCGCGAACAGGGATTCACCGACATCGCCGAGGGCACGGTGTACGCCCTGCTCATCCGCATCGAGAAGCGCGGGCTCGTCGACGTCGAGAAGGTCCCGTCGGAGAAGGGTCCACCGCGCAAGGTGTACTCGCTCAACGCTCAGGGACAGCAGTACCTCGACGAGTTCTGGGAGACGTGGAGCTTCCTGGCAGAACGGCTCGAACAGCTCCACGAAGGAGGCAAGTGACATGACGAACCCGATCACCCGCATGTTCGGCGAGAAGAAGCAGTGGCGGCAGTACAAGGCGCGCCTGGCCGCACTCCCCCAGCCGCACCGCGCGGCGGCGGAGGCGATCGAGCACTACCTCCTGAGGGTGGGAGCGGTGTTCGTGAGCGACGCCGACGGGCTGCTGCAGATGTTCGACGACATGGTCGAGCTGTTCGAGCAGAGCGCCGCCGACGGCACCGCCGTGCGCGACATCGTCGGCGACGACCCGGTGGCCTTCGTGGAGGACTTCATCACGAACTACCCGTCCGGTCGCTGGCTGACGAAGGAGCGCCAGCGGCTCAACGAGGCGATCACGGAGGTGGGGTCATGAGCGCCATCGCCGTCCGCGGGATCCGCAAGTCGTTCGGTGACGTGGAGGTGCTGCGCGGGGTCGACCTCGAGGTCGCTCCGGGCAGCGTCTTCGCCCTGCTCGGCTCGAACGGGGCGGGCAAGACCACGCTCGTGCGGATCCTCGCCACCCTGCTCCGCCCCGACGCCGGCGAGGCCTCGGTGGCCGGGTTCGACGTGGGCACGCAGGCCGCCGAGGTGCGCGGGGCGATCAGCCTCACGGGCCAGTTCGCCGCCGTGGACGACATGCTGACCGGGCGCGAGAACCTCGTGCTGGTCGCTCGCCTGCGGCACCTCCCCGATGCGGGCGCGGTAGCGGACGAGCTGCTGCAACGGTTCGACCTCGCCGAGGCCGGCGGCCGCCGCGCGTCCACCTACTCCGGTGGCATGCGTCGTCGCCTCGACATCGCGATGAGCCTCATCGGCAACCCGCCGGTGATCTTCCTCGACGAGCCGACCACCGGCCTCGACCCGCAGGCGCGGCTCGAGGTCTGGCAGACGGTCAAGGCGCTCGCCGACGGCGGCACCACGGTGCTGCTGACGACGCAGTACCTCGACGAGGCGGAGCACCTGGCCGACCGCATCGCGATCCTGCACGACGGCCGGATCATCGCCAACGGCACCCTGGTTGAGCTCAAGCGGCTGCTGCCGCCGGCGAAGGTCGAGTACGTCGAGAAGCAACCCAGTCTCGAGGACGTGTTCCTCGCGATCCTCGAGAAGGAGGCGGCATGACCACGCACGGTGTTCGATGGACTGGCGGCAGCGACACGGCCGCACTGACCGGCCGCTCGCTGCGGCACATCCTGCGCAGCCCCGACACGATCATCACCACGACGATCATGCCGATCATGTTCATGCTGCTGTTCGTCTACGTGTTCGGCGGCGCGATCGAGGTCGGCACCGAGGCCTACGTCGACTACCTGCTGCCCGGGATCCTGCTGATCACCGTGGCGTCCGGAATCGCGTACACGGCGTTCCGGCTGTTCATGGACCTGCAGGGCGGCATCTTCGAGCGCTTCCAGTCGATGCCGGTGGCCCGGTCGTCGGTGCTGTGGGCGCACGTGCTGACGTCGCTCGTGGCGAACCTGGTGTCGCTCGCGGTCGTGGTGGGCGTGGCGCTGCTGATGGGCTTCCGCTCCGGCGCCGGACCGGTCGCGTGGCTCGGCGTGCTCACCCTGCTGGTGCTGTTCACCCTGGCGCTGACCTGGCTGGCGGTCATCCCCGGCCTCACCGCGAAGACCGTCGACGGGGCCAGTGCGTTCGCGTACCCGCTGATCTTCCTGCCGTTCCTCAGCTCGGCGTTCGTGCCGACCGAGACGATGCCGGGTCCGGTGCGCGCCTTCGCGGAGCACCAGCCGGTCACCTCGATCGTCGACGCGATCCGCGGCCTGCTCGACCAGCAGCCCGTCGGCAGCGACTTCGTGGTGGCGGTGGCCTGGTGCCTCGCCCTCCTCGTGGCCGCGTACGTGCTCGCAATGACCGTCTACCGCCGCAGGCTCTCCTGAGTCAGCGTGTGAGACGGACGGGCCCGGGCAGCGAGAGCTTGTCCGGGTTCCGCACGATGTGCAGGGCCGTCACCACTCCGCCCTCCACCACCGCGGTCGCGATCGCGGTCACGGCTCCGGCCTCGCTGATCACGAGGCCGTTCTCGCCATTGATCCACACCGGCTCCACCCGCATGTCGGCCGGCATCACGCCGGCCAGGAAGCGCAGCACCTTGTCGCGGCCCAGGATCGGCCGGCGCGCCGCGCTGGCCTTCCCTCCCCCGTCGCTGATCAGGACGACGTCGGGTGAGATCACGTCCAGCAGCTGCTGCAGGTCGCCCTCGGCGATCGCCCGCTGGAACCGCACGAGGACCTCGGTGCGCTCCTGCGCCGTGACCTCCGACCTGGGCCGCCTGGCGGCCACGTGCGCCCGCGCCCGTCGCGCGATCTGACGGACGTTGTCGGGCGTGCGGTCCACCGCGGCGGCGATCTCGTCGTATGGCAGGTCGAAGACCTCGCGCAGCACGAAGACGGCGCGCTCGGTGCTGCCGAGCGTCTCCAGGACGAGCAGCATCGCAGTCGAGACCGACTCGGCGAGCGCGACGTCGTCCGCGACGTCCGGCACCGTCTCGAGGGGCTCGGGCAGCCACGGGCCGACGTACGACTCGCGCTGCCGGGCCAGCGTGCGCAGGCGGTTGAGCGCCAGGCGGGTGGCGATCCGCACGAGGTAGGCGCGCGGCTCCTGCACGTCCTCGCGGTCGTCGGCGCTCCAGCGCAGCCAGACCTCCTGCACCACGTCCTCGGCGTCCGCCGCGGAGCCGAGCATCTCGTAGGCCACGGTGAACAGCAGCGGGCGGTGCGCCGTGAACTCGGCGAGGACGTCCGTCACTGAGCTTCCGCCTTCGGGCCCTCCACCAGGGGCAGCTCGCACACGTCGCTGAAGCCCTGGCTGGCCAGGCCCGCCGCCGAGTTGAAGCGCGATCGTTGGTTCTCCACGGCCACCATCATGGTCAACTCCACGAGTGCCGCGTCGCCCAACGCCTCACGCAGGCTCGCGACCTGCTCGTCCGTGACGGTCGGTGGGGTCGCCGTCATGGCCTCCGCGTAGGCCATCACGTCGCGCTCCAGGGGCGTGAAGACGTCGGAGTCGCGCCAGCGGGGCACCTCGCGCACCTTGCGCTCGTCGAGCCCCTCGTCGTGCGCCAGGTAGTAGCCGAAGTCGAGGCACCAGCTGCACCCGATGCTCGCGGCCGAGGCCATCACCGCGAACGACTTGAGGTGCGGGTCGAGGGCGTCCCACGCGCCGACGCGCCGCTCCCACGCCAACACCGAGCGCAGCAGCTTCGGGTGGTGCCACATCACCGGCACCAGGTCGGGGACGCGCCCGTACATCCGGCGAGCGGCCGCCGAGACGGCGCGGGCCACCGGCGAGGTCATCGGTGCGGCGGGGATCCGGAACGAGCTGGTCATGGCTTCTCCTTCGTCGGACCTCGGTCGAGGTCGCTCAGCATGAAGACACCGGCCGCGGCCGTTCCGTGACACCCGTGGAGGAGGATGGCCGCATGACCTCCTCCCCTCAGCCACGGTGGTTCACCGACACCCAGCCCGGCCACTCGCAGTGGTTCATCGAGCGCTTCCGCGCCCTGGAGGCCGAGGGCAAGGACCTGCTCGGCGAGGCGCGGTTCGCCGACATGCTGGCCGAGCGCGGGTCGCGGGTCCTCGACGCGGGCTGCGGCACCGGCCGGATGGCCGCGGCGCTGCAGGCAGCCGGCCACGTCGCGTTCGGCGTGGACGTCGATCCCGAGCTCATCGCGGCCGCGGAGACCGACCACCCCGGCCCGTCGTACGCCGTCGCGGACCTCAGTGAGCTGACGACGGACGACGTCGGCGGCGACCAGGTGGACCTCGTGATCTGCGCCGGCAACGTGCTGGTCTTCGTGGCGCCCGGCACCGAGCTGCGTGTGCTCGAGCGGCTCTGCGAGGTGACCCGTCCGGGTGGGCGCGTCGTGATCGGCTGCCGGCCGGAGGCGACCTACCCGTTCGAGCAGTACGACGCCGACCTGGCCACGCTGGCGAGCCGCGGGATCGCACGCGTCGAGCACCGCTTCTCCACCTGGCACCTCGATCCGTTCGAGGCGGACTCCGATTTCGCGGTCACCGTCCTGAGGCGCGGGGAGGCGACTTCCGACGTAGCGTGAAGGGGAACCCACCTCGAAGGAGATCCCCATGAAGCTGAGCCATGTCCCGCTGCGACTCGCCACCGGAGCGTTCATCCTCAACAGCGGCCTGAACAAGCGGAACCTCCCGCCCGAGGCAGCAGCAGGGCTTCAGGGCATGGCGACGAACGCCGTCCCGCAGGCGGGCGACATGGATCCGGAGTCGTTCGGCAAGGCGCTGAGCAAGGGCGAGATCGCCCTCGGCGCCGCCCTGCTGGCGCCCTTCGTTCCGTCGGCGATCGCCGGCGCCGCCCTGACCGCGTTCGGCGGCGGCATGATCAAGATGTACCTGAGCACGCCCGGCATGACCGCCGAGGGCTCGAGCTTCCGGCCGAGCCAGGACGGCACGGCCATCGCGAAGGACATCTGGCTGGTCGGCGCCGGCCTCAGCCTGCTCATCAGCGGGCTGACCCCGAAGAAGCCCCTCATCGGCAAGTGATCAGCAGGCGGCGTCCGCATCGTCCTCGGTGAGGGCGATGCGGGCGACCACGGCCTCCGCCGCCTCGCGCAGTGTGGCGAGCTGCGTCGGCGTGAGCACGTCGAAGAACAGCTCCCGGACCTGCGCCACGTGTGCCGGTGCGGCGGAATCGATGGCGGCCCGGCCGCTCTCGGTGATGCTCACCAAGGGAGCCCGCCCGTCGTCAAGGCACGCGTCGCGGCGCACGAGTCCCCGTTGCTCCATCCGGCGCACGTGGTGGGCCAGTCGGCTCTTCTCCCAGCGCAGGTGGCAACGAAGGTCCCGCGCACGGAGGACCCCGTCGGGCGCCTCCGAGAGGTTCGCCAGCACGGCGTAGTCCGCCGCCGAGATGTCGGACTCGGCCTTGAGGCCCTGGGCAAGCGCCGTCATCAGGTCGTCGTGCATCGCCAGGACGCTGCGCCACGTGCGCTGCTCCTCGGCGTCGAGCCACTCAGTCACGGTGCGCCCCGCGTTCGGCGGTGACGAGCTCGCGGACGGCCGGAGCGATCTCCGCGGCGAACCTCTCGGTCGTGGCCGTGTCGTCCGAGGCGAGGATGAAGCCGCTCGTGCCGTAGGCCAGCGCGATCTCCGCGAGCTGCTCGGCCGAGAGGTCCCCGGCCAGGTTGAGGAAGCGGCGGATGTCGCGCGGGTCGCGTCCCGCGCCCGTCGCCGCGTCGTCGATCCGGCGGTTCATGTCGGCCAGCTCCGCCGGGCCCTTCTCGAGGTACGCCAGCGACGGCAGCCAGCCGTCGGCCACGCGACCGGTCATGCGCAGGATGCGCGGCTTGTAGGCGCCGACCCAGATCTCGACCGGGTGCGCGGGAGCCGGCCCGCGCTTGGCGCCGTGCACGTCGTAGTGCTTCCCCCGCACCGACAGGACGCTCGTGTCCTCGGTGTCCCAGATCCCGCGGATGATCGCGATGGCCTCCTCGAGTGCCTCGATCGACTCGCCGGGCGTGCGCCGGGGGCCACCCATGGCCTCGACGCCGTCCCAGAAGGCGCCGGCGCCGAGGCCGAGCTCGATCCGGCCGCCGCTGAGCTGGTCCAGCGTCGCGATCGAGCGCGCGAGCACGGCGGGCGGGCGCAGCGGGAGGTTGGTGACGTTCGCCGCCAGCCGGATCCGCTCGGTCTTCGCGGCGGCGTACGCGAGCAGCGTCGACGTGTCGTGGAACTTCGCGACATAGGGGTGGTCCTGGAACGTCACCAGGTCCAGGCCCGCGCGGTCGGCGACGATCGCCTGCTCGACGGCCCGGTGGACGGGCCGGTTCACGGGGGTCACGAAGGTGCCGAACAGCAGGTCGTGTCCGTAGTCGGTGGTGTCGGTCATGAGGCACTCCTCGTCTCGGCAGGGGCGATGTTGAAGTTGTCGCGAAACAGGTTGTCGGGGTCGAGCTCGGCCTTGAGCCGGCGCAGCCGCTCGAGCGTCGCGGGCGGGAACGCGTCGGTGATCCGCTCGGGGTCCCGTCCGCTCTCGAAGCTGAGGTACAGGCCGTTCGACTGGCGTCGCACGGGCTCGAACCAGCGGTCGAGGCGCTGCGCGTTGGAGCCCATCACGGTGAGCGAGAAGCCCGCGTCGCGGTGCGCGTAGGCGGTGGCGTCCGCCGGCACGTCGGCGATCGCGCCGCCCACCGTGCGGATCTGGAAGAAGTGCGAGGCGCCACTGTTGATGAGGTCGTCCGACGCGGACGCGAAGCCCGGCGTGATCTCGCGCGCGAGGACCGAGCGGGAGACCGGCTCCCCACGACCCTGGTGCGGGGACTCGGGGAACATGTTCATGACCGCGGCGTACGGGGCGATCACGACCTGCTGCTGGGTCAGTGGCGCGGCATCGGCGAACGGCTGGAGCTGGCCGATGATCAGCTCGGGGTCGGCGGAGTCGACCATCGCCATGATCTGCGCCATGCCCTGCCCGAGGATGAGGAAGGGCGTGGTCTCGCGCGGCAGGTCGGCGACCACGCGGCCGAAGGACTCGAGGTAGGCCGCGGGGTCGGGGGCGCGGAACGTCAGCTGCGCCCAGCCGACGTCGCCCACCTCGTCCACCGCGAACTCGAACGCGACGGCGACGCCGAAGTTGGCGCCGGCGCCGCGAGCCGCCCAGAACAGCTCGGGACTCTCGTCCGCGGTGGCGCGCACGACGCTGCCGTCGGCCATCACCATCTCGACGGCCGTGAGGTGGTCGATCGTGAGGCCGTGCTTGCGGCCGAGGAACCCGATGCCGCCCGCGGTCGCCAGCCCGCCGACGCCCACTCCCCCGTAGTCGCCCGAGCTCAGCGCCCAGCCGTGCGGCTGCAGCGCGGTCGCCACGTCGCGCCAGCGGGCGCCGGGACCGATGCGGACGAGACGGCTGGACTCGTCGAGCACGGTGATCTCGTCGAGCCGGCCGAGGTCGATCACCAGGCCGCCGTCGTTCGTGGAGCGGCCGCTGATCCCGTGGCCACCGCTGCGGATGCCGAGCGGGAGGTGCCGGTGCGTGCGCGCGAACTCGATCGCACTGACGACCTCGTCGACCGTGGACGGACGCAGCACGAGGCCCGGGTCGCCGCCGCGCAGGTAGGTGGAGCGGACGGAGGGGAACGCCGGGTCGCCGGGTTCCACGGCGGTCTCGGCCAAGCCCTCGGGGACGAGGTCGTAGCCGATGCCGGGGCGACGGAGGGCGCGGACGTCGGCGCGGCGGATCGGACGCGCGGAGAGTGCGCCGGGCGGCAGGGCGCGCTCGGCGCCCGCGCGGACGGCGTGCACCAGCCCCTCGTCCACGGTGCCTGACCGGAGCGCGAAGGAGCTGACGCCGTGATGGACGACCAGCGTGATGAGGTTCTCGGCGGAGCGCTCGTCACTCAGCACGACCGCGCGGCGGACCTCCCGTACGTCGCGGCCGGCCTCGGTCGCTGCTCTGTCGATGGCAGCGTTGATGTCGGCGCCGAACTCGTCCACGCCGACGACCAGCCCGTCGGCGATCCGGCCGGCGAGGGCCACGATCTCCGGATCCGATCCGCTCAGCCAGATCGGGATCGGCCGGTCGACCTCCAGGGCACGAACGGCCTCGATCACGGCGGTCACCGCGTCCGCGTCCTCGGACTCGAGCACGAGCTCCACCCGGCCGCCCGACAGCGACTGGAGGCTGCCCGCGGCCCGCGCGACCATCGCTGGGGCCCGGTCGTCCACCGCGATCCGGGGCGCGAGCACGACACCCTCGGTGCGCGCGGCCGACCACGCCGCGAGCGTCAGCGCCTCCTCCCCAGCCAGGACAGCGACGTCGTGGCCTGTCTCAGCGGGAGCCGACGTCTCGACGCCGAACCTCAGTGGGTGTCCATAGTTCCGCGTGGTTGACACATCAACATCCTAGTGCGTAGATGTTGATGCATCAACCTCCGAACGGGTCAGCAGCTCAGCCCGGATGCCGCCCGCTCGCGGGCGGACTGGACCGCATTGAAGTCGTCACCGAGCGAGGCTCGCGCCTCCGGCACCGTCGCGTCGCCGTCCACGGTCTGCACGCCGTCCTCGAACCGCTCCCAGGCGTCGTCGACCTCTTCCCACGCGGCCTCGTCGGCCTCGTCCACCTTGTCCTCGGCCTTCTCGATCGCCTTGCGGACCTCGAAGCGCGCGTCGCGCCACTGTTCCACCGTGGACTCGGGCGTCAGGGTCGAGCCCACCTCGGTGAGCGTGGTGCCGAGGTCGTCCAGCGCATCACAGGCGGCCGCCTCCTTCTCCTCCTGCGACTGTCCGCACGCGCCGAGCCCGAGGGCCAGCACGCCGGCGGTGAGCGCGGTGGCGAGGGTCTTCTTCGGTCCGTTCATGGTTCCTCCGATGGATGTCATGGGTGCGGCATTTCCATGGAGGGGACGCGTACAGGAAAGTAGTGACGACCTTACCGGGGATCCGAGTCGTCTGGAACTGCGCAGGCGAGGCGTGACGTGGGCAGAGAGAAGGCGGCCCCAGGTGGGATGGGGCCGCCTTCCTGCTCCCTCAGAACCGCGAGAAGGGCTTCGGCGTGGCGTAGCCGAAGGTGGCGTCCTCCGCGAACGCGTTGACGCCGAAGGTGGCGTTCAGCGCGCCGGCGGCGGTGTCGGTGAGCGTCAGCTTCACCGCGCCGAGGTCGCGACGGTCCGACTTGCGGATCTTGAACAGGTCGACGCGACCGACGTTGCCGACCGTGCCCGAGACGTTGCCGCTGACGCGCAGCCGCGCAAGGTCGATGTTGAAGTCCGAGACCGTGATCGTCGAGGCGCCGGCGCTGAGGTTCAGGCCGCCGCTGTGCTTGATCCGCAGACCCTTGAGGCTGTACCCGGTGATCGGGAACTTCGCGGCGAGCGTGCCCTTGTAGGCACCGGCCTTCGCGCCCTGGACCGGCGCAGGCGTGATGCCCGCGCTGCCGATGAGCTCGTACACGGCCGGAGCGACGGCCACGCGCGTGTAGCCGACCTTCTTGGCGGTGCTCTTCGATGCGGCTTGCGCGGGTGTTCCCATGGCGGTCGCCATCCCCAGACTCAGGACGACCGTCAGCAACGCGAGGATTGCCTTCTTCATGATGTTCCCCTTTTCAGCGGCCGGAGCTTCCGACCTCCTGAGGGGGCTTCGGAGACGTCACCGATCCGGATGGGAACACGTCCGAGGGCTGGGATTGCAAGCCGAATCAGGCGCGGTGGGCCTTCCAGATCCCCATCATGAACAGGCTGATCGCCGACGCGATCGCGAGCGCGGTCCAGGCGGCCACCGGGCCCGAGACGTATCCCGTGCGGGCCGGACCCATGCTCAGGAGCGCCACGAGCGCGGCTCCCCACGCGACCAGAGCGACGACGAACCCGACGCCGAGGATGATCCCGCCGAGGCGGGGTGGCTTCGTGCCCTCGAGGTGGGACTGGTCCTGGGGCTGCCCGACGTGCGGGACGTGGACGTGCGGTAGATGGAGGTGCGCGGTCGCCATGATGCTCTCCGTTCGCCAGGGTCACATCGACCTGTCATTCGACTGTACGCCTGGAACTCCGGGACGACAACGGCCTCGCGGCGAGCCCGAGAACCTGCTTGACTGAGCCGTGAACAAGCGTTCACGACCTTCCGAACGGACCCTGAGTGACCTCCTCCCCACCCTCCGCGGCCGCGACGCAGCGGACCGCGCCGCCGGCGCGCAGTGCCGCGCTGATCGTGACGACGCTGTCGCTGTGCGGCATCGTCGTGTCGCTGCAGCAGACGCTCCTGCTGCCCCTGCTGCCGATGCTGCCCGACCTCGTGGGCGCCTCGGCCGACGACACCTCGTGGCTGGTGACCGCGACCCTGCTGACCGGCGCCATCGCCACCCCGACCGTCACCCGACTGGCCGACATGTACGGCAAGCGCCGGATGATCGTGCTGGCGCTCGGGATCTCGGTCCTGGGCTCGATGGTCGGTGCGGTCAGCGACGACCTCGCCCTGCTGATCCTCGCCCGCGCCCTCCAAGGTGTCGGCACGGCGGTCGTGCCGGTCGGCATCGCGATCATGCGCGACGAGCTGCCGCGCGAGCGGATCCCCCTCGGCGTCGCCCTGATGAGCGCGACGCTGGCGATCGGCGCCGGGGTCGGCCTCCCCGTGGCGGGCCTGATCTCCGAGCACCTCGACTGGCACGCGATCTTCTGGGTGACCGGGGCCGTCGGCCTGGTCCTGCTGGTCGCCGCCATGGTGGTGCTCCCCGAGTCCCCGGTCCGCACGCGCGGCACGTTCGACATCCGCGGGGCCGTGCTGCTCTCCGGCGCCCTGACCGCGCTCATGCTCGCCATCTCCAAGGGTTCGATCTGGGGCTGGACCTCGCCGACCACGCTCGGTCTCGTCGCCGGCGGCGGCATCCTGCTCGCGATCTGGGTCCCCGTCGAGCTGCGCACCCCGAGCCCGCTGGTCGACCTGCGCGTCTCGTCGCGGCGCGCGGTCGTCCTGGTGAACTCGGCGTCCGTGCTCATCGGATTCGCGATGTTCGCCAACATGCTGCTCACCACGCAGCTCCTCCAACTCCCGGAGGAGTCGGGCTACGGACTCGGGCTCGGCGTCCTCGAGACCGGATGGTGGATGGTGCCCAACGCGGCGGCCTTCGGCCTCATGGCACCGGTCTCGGCCTGGCTCACGCGGCGGTTCGGTCCGCAGGTCACGGCGCTGTCCGGCTGCCTCATCATGAGCGTCACGTACGTCGCGCGCGTGTTCTTCAGCGACAACCTCACCCAGATCGTGATCGGCTCGGTCGTGGTCGGTGCGGGCACGGCCATGGTCTACGGGGCGCTGCCCACGATGATCATGCGCGCCGTCCCCGTGACGGAGACGGCCTCCGCGAACGGCCTCAACGTCCTGCTGCGCTCGATCGGCACCACGACCGCCAGCGCCATCGTTGCGGCCGTCACCTCGGCCTCGATCGTGACGATCGGCGGTGAGGAGGCGACCAGCGAGGGCGCCCTCAAGCTGCTGTTCTGGATCGCGGCGGCGGCGGCGATCCTGAGCGCGGCAGTCACGTTCCCGACCCTGCGGATGCCGGACTTCGCGCCCGAGGCGGACCGCTCCGGGACCGCGACCACGAGCCGGCCCACGCGTGTGGTGCGCGGCCGGGTCGTCGACGAGCACGCCCGGCCGGTGCGGAACGCCGTCGTCACCGTGCTGACCACCGAGGGCGCCGCCGTCGACTGGGGCCAGGCCGACTCCGAGGGGCAGGTCAGCGTCGCCGTGCCGGGACGCGGCGACTACTTCGTCGTGACCTCCGCCGACGGCTGGCAGCCCCGGTCGCGCATCGTCACCCTCGACGACGACTCCCGGTTCCCGCCCCTCGTCCTGCGCCACCGGCTGACGCTCGAGGGCACGATCAGCGACACCGACGGCGCCCCGATCTCGGGCGCCCTCGTGATCCTGACCCACCACGCCGGCGAGGCGGTGCACTCGACGCGCACCGACGAGGACGGTCGCTACGCGGTGCCGCGACCCGCCAACGGCCGCTACGTGCTCAGCGCCATCGCGGACAACGGCGCGACGGGGGCCCGTCCCGTCACCGTGTGGGAGGCCAACCGCACCGCGGACCTCACGCTGGGGACACCCCTCGCATGACGGCTCCCGAGGCGCCGGACCTGCACGCCGCAGTATGGGGCGCAGCCGCCGAGCTGTTCGCGCGCAACGGCTACCCCGAGGTGACGATCCGCGCGATCGCAGCCCGTGCCGGCACCTCCCCCGCCCTGGTGATGAAGGTCGCCGGCAGCAAGGAGGAGCTGTTCCACCGCACGGCGACGATCAGCGCACCGGCCCTGCCCGACGTGCCCGTCTCGCAGCTGGGACCGGCCCTCGTCGCCGAGCTCGTCGACCGGCAGCGGCGCGGGGACCTCGAGCACCTGGGCCGCGCGATGATGCTGCGCGTCAACGCTCCGGATCCCGAGTGCGTGAGAGCCAAGTTCCTCGGCGGCTACGTCGCGCCGCTGACCGAGGTCCTCGAGGGCCCGCGCCCGGAGCTGCGGGCCGAGCTGGCCGTCTCGGCCCTCCTCGGGCTGGCGACCACCCTGCGCTTCTTCGAGTCCCCGGCACTCCTCGCCGATCTCGATGCGGCGGAGGCCGTGTACGGGCCGATCGTGCAGCAGCTCCTCGACGCACCGTAGGGGAACCGGCGCGCCCGCCAGCCACTACCGGCATGCTTGCGACATGACGATCCTGGACGACAACCGGTACGTCGCGCTGGCCCGGCTCGTGCGACGCCACGGCAGGTCCGACCTCCTCGCCGGGGCCCAGCTCGACGAGTTCGACATCGACGACGAGACTCCCCTCGGCGACGCCGAGCGCGCGGAGGCCTTCGCCGACGACCTCGAGCGGATGGGCCCCACGTTCATCAAGCTCGGCCAGCTGCTGTCCACGCGCTTCGACCTCCTGCCCGCGTCGTACACGACGGCGCTGGAGCGGTTGCAGGACGAGGTGGACCCGATCGAGTTCGAGGCCGTCCGCGAGGTCGTCGAGACCGAGCTGGGCGCCACGCTGAGGGAGCGCTTCACCGAGTTCGACCCCGAGCCGCTGGCCGCGGCCTCCCTCGGACAGGTGCACCGGGCGGTACTGCGGAACGGTCGCGAGGTCGTGGTGAAGGTGCAGCGACCGGGAGTGCGCGACGTCGTGCGCGAGGACATGAAGGTGCTCGGCCGGCTCGCGCGACTGGCCGACAAGCGCACCGAGGTCGGCCACCGGTTCGGCTTCGGCCGCCTGCTCGACCAGTTCCGCCGCTCCCTGGCCGGCGAGCTCGACTACCGCCGCGAGGCGCGCAACCTGGTCACGTTCGGCGAGCTCACCGCCGCGTACGACCTGCTGCTCGTCCCGCAGCCTGTGCCGGCGTACACCACCTCGAAGGTCCTGACCATGGACTTCGTGAAGGGCCGCAAGGTCACCGACATCGGCCAGCTGGGCCTGGTCGACCTCGATGCCCGGCCCATCGTCGAGCAGCTGTTCAGCGCCTACCTGCGGATGATCCTCGACGCCGGCATCCTGCACGCCGACCCCCACCCGGGGAACTTGCTGCTCACCGACGACGGCCGCCTGGCCCTGCTCGACCTCGGCATGACCGCGTCGGTGCCGCCGCGCGTCCAGCACGACATCATCAAGCTGCTGCTGGCCATCAGCGACGGCGACGGCGAGGAGACCGCCTCGATCCTCGCGAGCATGGGACACCCGCTGGACGGGTTTGACGCCGGCGCCTTCCGCGACGACGTGTCGCACCTGGTGTCCGAGGCGATCGCGAGCGGCGCCGACGTCGCCGTCGGCGCGGTACTGGTCGATCTGAGCCGCCTGTCGGGTGCCCACGGGCTGCGGCCGCCCGCCGAGATGTCGATGGTGGGCAAGGCGCTGCTCAACCTCGACCGCTCGACGTCGCACCTCGACCCGGGCTTCTCCCCCGCCGAGGCCATCCGCGAGAACGTCAGCGACATCTTCACCGCCGGGCTCACCATGACGCCGGGCGGGATCGTCGCGGCCGCGATCGAGTCGAAGACCTTCGTCGCCGAGCTGCCCAAGCGCGCCAACCGGATCATGGACGCCCTCGCCGAGGGCGAGTTCCGGGTCAAGGTCGACGCGATGGACGAGCAGCGCCTGCACATGGTCCTGCAGCGGATCGCCAACCGCCTGACCCTCGGCATCATCATCGCCGCCACGATCCTCGGTGCCGCGCTGACGATGCGCGTCCCGTCGGAGTGGTCGCTGCTGGGCTATCCCGGCCTGGCGATGCTCCTGTTCCTCTTCGCCGTCTGCTCCGGGATCGCGATGGCCGTCTGGATCCTCATGACCGACCGCAAGGTCGCCCGCACGCAGCACCCGACGGGGCCGCCGCCGTCCTGAGGGGCGCATCGTCGTCGTCCGAACGGGTACGCACCGGGTGGAGCGGGGCGCTTCCGCGTCCCACAGCGACGGCCCGAGGAGGACCCATGACCACGACGATGCTGGACGCCACACCGAAGGACTGGGGCAACGTCGACCGCGAGAGGCTGGCCGCCTGCATCGAGGCCTGCTTCGCGTGCGCGCAGACGTGCACGGCCTGCGCCGATGCCTGCCTCTCCGAGGAGATGGTCGCGGAGCTGACGCGATGCATCCGCACCGATCAGGACTGTGCCGAGATCTGCGTGGCCACGGGCAACGCCCTGACCCGCCTCACCGCCGACACCGCCGACGTCAGCCGCGCGTTCCTCGAGGCGTGTGCCAGCGTCTGCCGGGCCTGCGGCGACGAGTGCGAGCAGCACGCGCAGATGCACGAGCACTGCCGCATCTGCGCCGAGGCCTGCCGTCGCTGCGAGCAGGCGTGCCGCGACCTGCTGGCGAGCCTCACATCAGGAGCGTGAACAGGGCCAGCGAGGAGCCTGCGGCGATGGCCGTGGAGAGCGTCGCCAGGAGAAGGGCGCGAGCGGGCACGGGCCACAGCTCCCGCATCCGGATCCCGAGACCGAGGCCGAACATCCCGGCCGCCAGGAGCACGTTGGTCACCACGCCCGCCACGGTCAGCGCGGACTCCGGCAGCACCCCGGTGCTGCGCAAGGCGACGGCGGCGATGAAGCCCACCACGAACCACGGCAGCAGGGGCGCCTTCCTCGAGCCCTCGTCGGTGCAGCGGCGGGCCACGAGGATCGACATGGGCGCGAGCATCGCGACCCGCCCGAGCTTCACGGTCGTGGCCAGCGCCACGGCTCCACCGCCGAGGACCGATCCTGCCGCGACGACCTGGGCCACCTCGTGGATGCTGGCGCCGGCCCAGACGGCCGCCTGGGCCTCGTCGAGTCCGACCAGGTGCGAGGCCCACGGGACGAGGGCGATCATGATCGATCCGAAGACGGTCACGAGGGCCACGGCCAGGGCCACGTCGCGCTGGCGGGCCCGCACCGTGTCGGCGACCGCCGCGATCGCGGCAGCACCGCAGATCGAGAAGCCGGCCGCCATGAGGGTCACGAAACGCGGCTCGAGGCGCAGCCGGGCGCCGATCGCGAGCGTGCCGTAGTACGTGATCAGAACGGTGCCGATGACCACGGCGACGCCGCCCAGCCCGATCCCGAACACCGCGTCGATCGGCAGCTTGATGCCGAGCATGACGACGCCCCAGCGCAGCAGCAGCTTCGTGAGCCGCTCCTGGTCGTGGAGGATCCGGTGCCGGGCGAGAGGCGTGTTCGTGACGACGACGCCGAGCACCAGCGCGACCAGGAGCGGACTCGCGAGGGGAAACACCAGGTTCACCCCGGCCGCGATCGCGGCCGCGACGAGCGCCGGCGCGAGCCGGTATCCCGAGGTCCGGGCGTCGAGGGTGAGGGCCATGCCTCGACCATCGCCGAGTGCGGTCCGCGGCAGTAGACCCCGCGATCGACGTGGGATATAAACAAAGGTGATGACTCCCGACGTCGACATGGAGACCCTGCGCCTGCTGGCGGACCTCGCCGAGCTGAACAGCCTCAGCGCGGCGGCCCAGGCCCGGGGCATCAGCCAGCCGGCCGCGAGTGCCCGGCTCCGCGCGTTCGAGGCCCGCTGGCGGGTGACCGTCGCCGACCGGTCGCCACGGGGAACGGCCCTGACGACCGACGGGCTCGCGATCGTGTCGTGGGCCCGCACCGTGCTGCACGAGGTCGACCTCATGCGTGCCGCGCTCACGGCCCTCAGCGACGAGCGGCACGCCGAGCTGGAGGTGGCCGCGAGCCTGACGATCGCCGAGTTCATCCTGCCGCGCTGGCTCGGCGAGCTCCGCAGCCGATCCGTGGTCGTCCGGCCCCGGCTCCACGTCGTCAACAGCGAGAAGGTGGCCGAGCTCGTCCGCTCGCGCACGGTGGACGTCGGATTCATCGAGAGCGCCGCGGTCCCCCGCGACCTGGCCCACCGCCTGGTCGGGTCGGACCAGCTGGCCGTGGTCGTCGAGCCGCGCCACCCGTGGGCCCGGCGCAGCACGCCCGTCCCGCGCGAGGCGCTGCGGAACGAGGCGTGGGTGCTGCGCGAGACCGGCAGCGGCACCCGCAGCACGTTCGAGCGTGCGCTGCGCTTCGAGCCACAGCTCGCGATGGAGGCCGACTCCACGACGGCGCTGATCGGTGCCGCGCGGGCGGGGGTCGGCCCGGCCGTCGTCTCCCGGCGCGCCGTCGCGTCCGAGCTCGAGACCGGACGGCTCGTGGAGGTCCCCACCGACCTCGATCTCTGGCGGCCGCTCACCGCGATCTGGCTGATGGAGCGGCGCCTGCCGGACTCGGTCGACGCGCTGCTGCGCATCGCCCGCGCGGGGACGACCCGGCGACAGACGACCTAGGACCAGCACACCGGCCAGGGGGCGGGCGCCGCCGTCAGGCGACCCACTCGACGAGCTGCCAGATGATGCCGTTCGGGTCGGCGAACTGGCAGTAGCGCTCGCCCCACGGCTCGGTCTCGGGCGACGTCACCACGCGGGCGCCGGCGGCCTCGATGCGCTGGAACTCGGCATCGATCCCGTCGACGACGCACACCAGGAGCAGCCCGTCACCGGCGGAGCCCGCGGCCTCGCGAGGCTTGAACGTCGGCAGGCCCGTGGCGAGGAAGATCAGGTGGGAGCCTGTTCCGGCGTGCTGGAGCGAGACGAAGCCCTCGGCGGACATCGCCTCGGTGTAGCCGAAGTGGGTCCGGGCGAAGTCCGCGGACGCCTCGACGTCGGGGACGTTGAGCGACACGGCGGTCTGGGTGATGTTCATGGTGCCTCCCGGCGTTAAACTCTGTACGACGTACAAGGTAACGCACCGAACCCTGAATCGATTCCCCATGCCGAGAGACCTGATCGACCTGCTGTGGCGGGACAGCCCGCTCGCCCCCCCGCCGCGCCGTCGGGGTCCCCGTGCGACGCACACCACCGGCGAGGTCGTCGCGCAGGCGATGGCGCTGGCCGACGAGGGCGGACTGACCGCGGTGACGATCCGGGCGGTCGCGGAGTGGCTCGGGCTGACGACGATGTCGGTCTACACGCACGTCAACAGCCGCGACGACCTCCTCGTGCTGATGGCCGACCGCGCCCACGCCGAGATGGAGCCGCCGGCGTTCGGGCGCGCGCGGTGGCGCACTCGCGTGCGACGCGTCGCCGAGGCCCATCTCGAGCTGCTGCGGGCGCGACCCTGGCTGCTGGGGATCGACGATCCGCGGACGGCCCTCGGGCCCGGCACGATCGCGAAGTACGACCACGAGCTGCACGCGTTCGACGACACGGGCCTCGACGACCTCGACCGCGACGCGGCGCTCGCCTTCGTACTCGACTTCGCCCGGTCGACGGCGTTCCGCATGGCGCAGGCGTCCGCTGCCGTCGACATGGCCGAGGAGTGGGAGCGGTCGGCCGCGTCGCTCGCCACCTACCTCGGCACGGACCTCGCGCTGGCCCAGCGGGTCGGTCGCGCCGCGGGCGAGAGCATGCAGGGCCCCTACGACGCGCACCGCGCCTGGGAGTGGGGCCTCACCCGCGTGATCGGCGGCCTGGCGGAGATCATCGAGGACTCCTGATTCGGCTGCGGTGGCATGCTTTCCCCAGGGGAGGTCTTTCCCAGGGAGGTGCCCCCATGCGCCGTGAGCCGCTGCCCGCCATCGTGCTGGCCCTGCTCGTCGCGGCCTCGCTGGCGGCGTGGGTGACGTCCACCTCGGACGAGGGCGCATCCGCGCGCGACTCCCTCCTCGCAGAGGAGGCCGAGGCCCTGCCCCGACCTGAGGTGACGCTGGCGTTCGGCGGCGACGTCCACTTCGAGGGTCGCCTCGCCCGGTCCGTCAGCAGGCCCGACAGCACGCTCGGCCCGCTGTCGACCGCTCTCACCGAGGCGGACCTGGCGATCGTGAACCTCGAGAGCGCGCTGACGTCCCGCGGCTCCCGCGCCCGCAAGGAGCTGGAGACGCCATCGGCGCGCTACTGGTTCCGGAGCCCTCCGGCGGCGCTGGACGTGCTGGCCCGGTCCGGTGTGGACGTCGTCTCACTGGCGAACAACCACGCCGGCGACTACGGCGGGGTTGGAGTGCGCGACGCCCTGCGCGCCGGCGCGCGCGGTCCCGTCCGGGTGGTCGGCATCGGCCGGAACGCCGGCGAGGCCTTCCGCGCGCAGGAGTTCGAGGTGAAGGGCGTCGCCGTCGCCGTGCTCGCGGCGGACGCGTCCACCCGCGAGAGCCGCGACCCGGTCTGGGCGGCCGGGCCGACCTGGGGCGGCATCGCCGCGGCGCGCGTCCCACGCACCGACCGACTGCTCGCCGAGGTACGTACGGCGGCTGAGCGCGCAGACCTCGTGGTGGTCCAGCTGCACTGGGGCGCCGAGGGCGCGACGTGCGCGACCGAGGACCAGGTGACGCTCGCGAAGTCCCTGGCCGACGCCGGCGCCGCCGTCGTCGCGGGCTCCCACTCGCACACGCTGCTCGGCAGCGGCCTGCTCGGCGACACCTACGTGAACTACGGACTCGGCAACCTCCACTGGTACCACGGCAGGAACGCGGACACGGGGGTCCTGCGGCTGCGGTTCCGCGGCGACGAGCTGGTCGGCGAGGAGTGGGTGCCCGGCCTCGTCCCGGAGCGGGGCGGCCCGGCCCGCGCACTGCGTGGGGCAGCGGCCGCCGCGGCGCAGGAGCGCTGGCAGTCGCGACGCGCGTGCACCAGCCTCGTGCCCGTGGACGTCGACGGCACCGTCGAGGCCGGCACCGAGCTGCCGCCGTTCGAGGGCTCCGTCGAGCCGATCGGGGCCGCGCTGGCCAGCCGGATGGCGAGCAGCCACGACCCGGCCATGTGCCCGGTGCCGATGGACTCGCTGCGCTACCTCCGGGTGACGCACGTGGGCTTCGACGGCCGGGCCCGCGAGGGCGAGCTGGCCGTGCACGCCGATCACGCGGACGACCTGCTCACCGTCTTCCGCGAGCTCTACGAGGCGCGGTGGCCCATCGAGCGGATGCGCCTGGTCAGCGACTACGGCGGTGACGACGAGGCGTCGATGGCCGCCAACAACACGTCGGGCTTCAACTGCCGGCGGGGGCTCGGACAGCCGAACTGGTCGCGCCACGCCTTCGGCGACGCCGTTGACCTCAACCCGGTGCAGAACCCCTACGTCACCTCCGGTCAGGTCCTGCCGGACGCCGGGGCGCCGTTCGCCGGCGTCGACCGCTCCCCCGGCGCCGAGACCGCGCCCGGGGTCATCCACGACGGCGACGTCGTCGTGAACGCGTTCGAGCGGATCGGCTGGACGTGGGGCGGGCGCTGGCCCGAGCCCGACTTCCAGCACTTCGCCGCACCCGAGTGAGGCGACCTCACCCCAGCAGGCGCCGCGTCCGCTCGTCGGCCGGGTAGAACGCCTCGATCGCGAGCTCGGAGAGCGTCACCTCGCGCGGGGTCCCGAAGACCGTGGTCGTCGAGATGAACGAGAGCACCTCGCCACCCTCGGTACGCAGCTGCAGGGGGACGACGAGGGCGGGCGAGTCGACCGGCGCGATGCCGCCGGCGACGACCTCGCCGTACAGCTCCGCGAGGAACGGGTCGCCCGTCGCCGCGTGCTCGCGGTGCAGCCGCTCGGCGAGGTGCGCCCGCCACTCGTCGAGGTTGGCGATGCGGCCGCCCAGCCCGCGGGGATGGATGGACAGCCGGATGACGTTCACCGGCGGCTCGAGCAGGTCCGCGTCGACTCCCGCGAGCAAGGCGTACGCCGCGTCGTTCGCGGCGACCAGGTCCCAGCGGCGGTCGACCACGAGCGCCGGATAGGGATGGTGCGCCACGAGGATCGCCTCGAGGGCACGATTTGCCTCGGCCATCGACGGGTCGCCCAGCGCGCGCTCGGGATGGGCCGGCGCGTGACCCGCCGCCAGCAGCACCTGGTTCTGCTCGCGCAGCGGCACCTCGAGCTGGTCGCACAGGCGCATCACCATCGTGCTCGTCGGGCGACTGCGGCCCGTCTCGATCCAGCTGAGATGGCGGGCCGACACCTCGGCGCGGTTCGCGAGCTCGAGCTGCGAGAGCCGGCGGCGCTGCCGCCACTCACGGATCAGGGTGCCGGCGGTGGTGCTCACGAGCGTCAACCTAGCCAAGAGGAGGGCATCGCGGCCATGACCTGCGAGGTCATCGACGTCCGGCGGCGCGTCGGGTGGGATCGACCCATCACCGACGAACGGAGCACATCATGAGCACCACCCAGGCCTACGCCATCGCCTACCTGCGCGAGGTGGACTTCGGTCCCGAGATCATCGAGTACCTCGAGCGGATCGACGACACCCTCGCGCCCTACGAGGGCCGCTTCATCGTGCACGGCGGCACCCTGACCGCGGCCGAGGGCACGTGGGACGGCGACCTCGTCGTCATCGAGTTCCCGAGTGCCCGGGCGGCACGGGACTGGTACGAGTCGCCGGGCTACCAGTCGATCCTGCCACTGCGCACCGAGCACTCCTCGTCCATCGCCTGCGTCGTCGAGGGGACGAAGCCGGGCCACGTGGCGAAGGACAAGCTCGCCGCGCTGCTGGCCTGAGCCGCCCGGATGCGACGGCCTCCGGCGGAGGCGACGATGGGTCCATGGTCCGCCGGCGATCGTCTCGAGACATCGACACTCTCGCGGCGCTCGCCGGGACTGCCACCTTCGCCGTCTCGACGGCCGTCTTCTCCTCGCACCAGGGGACGCGGGAGACCCGCGTGTTCACCACCATCAACGAGTGGCCGGACTCGCGTCTCCTGCGGGTCCCGCAGCAGTTCGGCACCCCGTGGACGCTTCCCCTGGCGGGTGCCGTCCTGTGGGCGTCCGGACGGCCGCGCGAGGCGGCGGCGGCGGCTTTCTCCCTTCCGGTCTCGAAGGGCATCGAGGTGGCGGTCAAGAAGGTGCTGCAACGCCCGCGGCCGCTGTACGAGACGCCCACCGCCCTGCGGGACGACGCGCCGCTCGAGGGTCCGTCGTTCCCCTCGGGCCACGCGGCGCTGGCGGCCGCCACCGCCTACCTGCTGGCGCGCGCGGCGCCGTCCTGGGCGCTCCCGCTGGCGGCCCTGACGGTCGCCTCCTCCCTCGTCCGCGTCCACCAGGGCGCGCACTGGCCCAGCGACGCATGCGCGGGCGGCGCGCTGGGTGTCACCGTCGCCGCGGCGCTCCGGCGCATCACCGTGCCGCCGCGCTGAGTCATTCGCCATCGGTGGCGCCGGTCGAGTCGTGGGGCTCGCCCACCGGCTTGCTCTCGGCCGACCCGCGCTGGCGCAGGTAGACCGCGAGGATCGCCATCGACCCGACGGCGAGGAACTCGGACTGCCAGTTCTGCAGCGTGCGCGCCCAGAAGTCCGCATTCACGAGGTAGGAGCCCCAGGAGATCGTGTCCATCCGCGACTGCAGCTGGGTCTCGTTGAAGGCGGCCCAGCCGGCGACGGACTGGATCGTCCACGAGGCCAGGAAGATCGCGAGCATCGTGAGCGAGAGCGACCACGAGAAGAGCAGCGTGCGGAAGCCGCCGACCTTCGCCCACTTCGGCGAGTCGGGCTCGGCGTACTCGCCGATCTTGTGGTCCTCCTCCGTGCCCAGGCCAGGCGCGCTGGGCGACTCCGGCGAGCCGATCTGGATCAGCCAGATCGTGCCGACGATGTAGAGCAGGAACTGCAGGTACTCGCTCTGCCAGTTCTCCGCGACGTCGACGGCGAAGCTCGCGGACGTGAGGTAGTCGCCGAACGAGATCGTGCCGAGCTGCTCGGACACCTGCTGGGCGTTGAACTGGTGCCAGCCGGCGAACGCCTGCCCCACCAGCGCAGCGAGGAACAGCAGCAGGAACACGATGCTGAGCGAGTTCTGGCGCAGCAGCCGGCTAGCCATGGGTCAGCCCCACGGCGAGCAGGTAGACCAGACCGGCGACGATCAGGACCAGGTACGTGGTGAACATCAGCTTCATCTCAACCTCCCGAGACGTCGCAGTCGTAGGGCTCGGCCGCCGTCTCGTCGCAGCCGGCCGCGGTGATCCTCCAGCCGTCCGAGAACTGTCCGAGGAAGTAGACGTCGTCCTCGAACCTCACCTGGGCGGCGGTCCCGAACCTCTGCACGTCCTCGATGCGGCCGGGGTCGTCGAGTCCCTCGGAGAGAATCGCGTCCTCGCAGCTCCCGGCCGTGTCCGCGAGCTCGGTCTGCGCAGCGTCGCTGAGCAGGTCGCAGCCGGCGTCCGCATCCTGCGCGGCGATGGCGGTGACGAAGTCCTCGGCGGCGGTACGCCAGGGCGAGTCCGGCTCGGACGAGCCGCAGGCGGTGAGAAGTAGAGCGGCAGCACCGACGGCCACCGCGCGAACGCGGTACCCCATGCCCCGACCGTAGGACCGTCCTCCGGTCGTCGCATCCGCACCGCCGATCCGGCGTAGCGTGAGCCGTGTCACGACGACGAGAGGCTGAGGCCGTGAAGATCGGTGTTCCCCAGGAGATCAAGAACCACGAGTACCGGGTGGCGATCACCCCGCTGGGCGTGCGCGAGCTGACCAGCCGCGGTCACGCGGTGGTCGTCCAGACCGACGCCGGGGTCGGCTCGTCGATCGGCGACGACGACTACGTCGCGGCCGGTGCGACCATCGTCGACGACGCCGAATCGGCTTGGGGCACCGACGGTGGCGTGGACCTCGTGCTGAAGGTCAAGGAGCCCGTCGCCGAGGAGTACCACCGCATGCGCGAGGGCCAGCTGCTCTTCACCTACCTGCACCTGGCGGCCGACCGGCCGCTGACCGAGGAGCTGCTCGCGCGGAAGATCACCGCCGTGGCCTACGAGACGGTGACGGGCGCGAACGGCGGGCTCCCCCTGCTGTACCCCATGAGCGAGGTGGCGGGATGCCTCGCGCCGCAGGTCGGCGCGCACGCGCTGATGAGGGCGCAGGGCGGTCGCGGGGTCCTCCTCGGCGGGGTCGGTGGCGTCGCCAACGCGAAGGTGGTGATCATCGGTGCGGGCGTGTCGGGCCAGAACGCGGCGAACATCGCCCTCGGCATGGGCGCCGACGTGACCCTCCTGGACACCGACCTCGACAAGCTGCGGATGAGCTTCTGGCGGTACGACAACCGCGTGCACGGACTCGCCTCGTCGAGGCTGGCGATCGAGCAGCAGGTGCTCGCCGCGGACCTGGTCATCGGAGCGGTGCTGCTGCCGGGCGCCGCGGCTCCGAAGCTGGTCAGCAACGAGCTGGTGTCGCGGATGAAGCCCGGATCCGTGCTCGTCGACATCGCAATCGACCAGGGCGGCTGCTTCGAGGACTCGCGGCCGACCACCCACGACGACCCGACCTTCGGTGTCCACGACTCGACCTTCTACTGCGTGGCCAACATGCCGGGGGCGGTCCCCCACACGTCGACGTACGCCCTGACCAACGCGACGCTGCCGTACGCGATCGCCCTGGCCGAGCACGGCTGGACCGAGGCGATGCGGGCCGATGCCGGGCTGGCGCGCGGCCTCAACACCCACGACGGGCAGCTGACCAACGCCGCGGTCGGCGCGGCCGTGGCCCTGCCTTCGGTCGACCCCGAGTCGGTGCTGGCCGCGGCCTGACACCTCCGGGGCCGTTTGTCGTGGGGATCCCCGGGTACACGTCTGGAATCCACCCCACGAGAAAGGAAGAGACCATGGCCACGGGAGAGACCGGATTCGACGACGTCAGCTTCGACCTGATCTCGGTGCAGTACCACTCGCTCAAGGCGGGACACGACTACGGCCAGTACGTCCGCGACGCGGAGAACGCCGGGCGCGACGACATCGCCCAGTTCTTCCGGGAGGTCATGGAGCAGGACTCCCAGCGAGCGCACCGGTGCCACGAGTTCCTCCGCGAGCTCGGCGGGACCGACAACACCAGCCCGCAGGGTGACGTGTCGGGTGGCGCCGACCCGAACGAGACCGCTTGAGCGAACGGAGCGACATGGCCGACGACGGCACGCAGGACCAGCGACTCGTCGCCGACCTGGTGGTCGAGCGACTCCGTGCCTGGGGCGTCCCCCGGGTCTTCGGGTACTCCGGCGACGGCATCAACGGCCTCATGGGCGCGTTGCGGCGGGCCGAGGGTGACCCGGCGTTCGTCCAGGCGCGGCACGAGGAGAACGCCGCACTGATGGCCACCGGTCACGCGAAGTACACCGGGGGCGTCGGCGTCGTGGTCAGCACCCAGGGCCCCGGCGCGGTGCACCTGCTCAACGGCCTCTACGACGCGAAGCTCGACCACCAGCCCGTCGTCGCCATCGTCGGTCAGCAGCCCACCACCGCACTTGGGGCGGAATACCAGCAGGAGATCGACCTCAGCGCCCTGTTCAAGGACGTGGCCGCCCAGTACGTCCAGACCGTGCTCGCGCCCGAGCAGGCGGGGATGGTCCTGGACCGGGCGTTCAGGACGGCCCTGGCGACCCGTTCGCCGTGCGTCGTCATCCTGCCCCACGACGTGCAGGTCGAGCCGGCGCCCGAGGTTCCGCCTCACGAGCACGGGGTCGTGCCCACGGCGCCCGAGTGGCGACGTCCCCGGGTCATTCCCTTCGACGACGATCTTGCGGAGGCCGCCCGCGTGCTGAACGCCGGCGAGCGGGTGGCCCTCCTCGTCGGGCAGGGCGCCCGCGAGGCGAGCGAGCTCGTGCGCGCCGTGGCGGAGCGCCTGGGTGCCGGCGTCACCACGAGCCTGCTCGGCAAGCCGTGGTGGGACGAGACCCTGCCGACCAGCTGCGGCGTCATGGGCCACCTGGGCACGACCGCCTCGGGGTGGCTGATGGACCAGTGCGACACGCTGCTGATGATCGGGACCAACGACCCCTGGACCGAGTTCTACCCGGCGCCGGGACAGGCCCGCGCCGTCCAGATCGACCTCGACGGGCGTCACCTGGGCAACCGCTACCCCGTCGAGGTGGGCCTCGTCGGCGACGCGACCGAGACGCTGACCGCGCTGCTGCCCCTGCTCGAGGACAAGCCCGACGAGTCGTGGCGCTCGGACGTGGTCGCGCAGGTCGAGCGCTGGCACCGCATCGCCGAGGAGCGAGCGGGAACCGACGCCGAGCCCCTCAGCCCGGAGTTCGTCGTCCGTGCCCTCACGTCCCGGCTGCCGGCCGACGCCCGGGTCAGCGTCGACGTCGGGTCGGTCGTCTACTGGTACGCCCGGCACCTGACCCTGCCGCCGGGAGTCCAGGCGCACCTCTCCTCCACCCTCGCCTCGATGGGCTCGGGACTGCCGTACGGCCTGGCCGCCAAGCTGGACGGTCCTGATCGTCCGGTGGTCGCGCTCGTCGGCGACGGCGGGATGCAGATGAACGGCATCGCCGAGCTGATCACGGTCGCGTCCCGCTGGCAGGACTGGGCGGACCCCCGCTTCGTCGTGCTCGTGCTGAACAACCGCGACCTCGCCGAGGTGACGTGGGAGCAGCGCGAGACCGAGGGCGACCCGCGGTACGACGTCAGCCAGTCGCTGCCGGACTTCCCCTACGCGGGCTACGCCGACCTGCTGGGACTCACCGGGATCCGGGTCGAGCGCCCCGAGGACGTCGGTGCGGCGTGGGACCGGGCCCTCGCCGCGGACCGGCCCGTGGTCATCGAGGCGCTCGTCGACCCCGACGTGCCCCTGCTGCCGCCGTTCCCGGCCGGAGAGGAGAAGCTCGACAGCTTCCACCGGGCACTGGACCAGGAGGACGGCGCGGACCACGCCCGCGCCCTCCTGGACCAGCAGGCCGAGCAGGAGCGGAGCTGAGCGGGCCCAGCACTCAGATCGGTGCGTCCCAGCTGCAGGCGTCAGCGGTCTCGTAGATCGTGTCGCGCAGGGACCGGATCTGCTCGTTGATCCGCGCCAGCTCCTCCGGAGTCCTGCCGGAGGTCTCGAGCAGCGCCGAGCCGAGGCATCCGGCCCGCTCGCGAAGCGCGTCGCCCTCGGGCGTGAGACCGACGATGACCTGCCGCTCGTTGCTGGGGTTGCGCCGGCGCGTGATCAGTCCCCCGGTCTCGAGGCGCTTCAGCAACGGGGTGAGGGTGCTGGACTCCAGCGCGAGGCTGGAGGCGAGCGCGCTGACGGTCTGCTCGTCCTCGCGCCACAGGACGCTCAACACGAGGTACTGCGGATACGTCAGTCCCAGCGCGTCGAGCAGCGGCTTGTACATCCGCTGGATCGCCATCCCCGCCGAGTAGATCGAGTAGCAGAGCTGGTCCTCCAGCGGAGTGGCCGGAGTGCTGGTCGCTGCAGTCATGTGAACTCCTCCTATCGCGATAATCATAACTGCGAAAACTTTTCTTCGCCGAACCCTTGACTCCGCGATCCGCCCGCGGCAGTCTTTACTTATCGCGATAAACGTTATCACGACTCGACAGAAGAGGCACTCCCATGAACGCTCAGCTCTCGCAGATCAAGAACGTGGTCCTCGTGCACGGCGCCTTCGCCGACGGCTCCGGGTGGCGCGGCGTGTACGACAACCTGACCGAGCGTGGCTACCGCGTCTCGATCGTCCAGAACCCGCTGACGTCGTTCGCCGACGACGTCGCGGCCACCACCCGGGTCCTCGACCAGCAGGACGGACCGGCGATCCTGGTCGGCCACTCGTGGGGCGGCACCGTCATCACCGAGGCGGGAACGCACCCGAACGTCGCCGGCCTCGTCTACGTCTCGGCCCTCATCCCGGACACCGGCGAGACCAGTGCGCAGCAGTACGAGGGCTTCGCCGCGACTCCCGAGTTCGTCATTGACGTCGCCGACGACGGCTTCGGCCGGCTCAACCGCGCCGCATTCAAGGCCGGCTTCGCCCATGACACGAGCGACGCCGACGCGGCCTTCCTGGCCGACTCGCAGGTCCCGATCAACATGGCGTCCTTCGGCGAGCCCGTGACGAAGGCCGCGTGGCACGACGTCCCCAGCTGGGCCGTCATCGCGACCGAGGACAAGGCCTTCGACCAGGCCATGCTCCAGCACATGGCGACGCGCATCGGGGCCCGCATCACCAACGTCTCGGCCAGCCACGCCCTCTTCCTCACGCAGCCGGTCGTCGTCGCCGACACGATCGACGAGGCGGCCCGCACCGCCGTGGCCGAACTGGTCTGACCCTTCCCCGCTTACGCCTCAGGCTCGGAGTCCGCGGACTCCGGGCCTGGGCTCATTCCCTGGGCAGCACGCCTGAGGCGAACACCTCGACGGCCGCCCGCCACACGCGGTCCCGCTGCTCCTCCGTCCGGCCGAGCAGTCCGTGGCGCTCCTGGACGGTGAGGCCCGCGAGCAGCGCGGCGAACGCCAGGGCGTCGGTCTCGTCTGCGGAGCCGAGCATGTCGATGACCACCTGCCGGCACTTCAAGGCACCGTGGCCGGGAGGTATCGGTCCCGCGAGAGGCCGCATGAACATGAGCTCCGTCAGCGCCGGCTCGGCACGGGAGAAGCGTCGGGTGGCCTCGGCGTACTCCATCAGTCCGCGGCACACGTCGCCGGAGGCTTGGGGCAATGAGGTCGCGAGCAGTTCGAAGCCCTTGAGCGCCACGGCGTTGACCAGCCCCTCACGACCGCCGAAGAGCTGGTTGAGGGCCGCGATGTTCGTGCCGGCGACCGTGGCGACGTGCCGCGTGGTGAGGGCACCCGGACCCTCGCTCCTGACGATCTCGAGCGCCGCATCGCGGATCTCGGTCGCCAGGGCATCCGTGCGGGTACGGGGTAGGGCCATGGGGCTATCCTATGGTTCTGTATCGTTGATACGTTAACGCCATGACCCGCCTACTCCCCCGTGTCGCCGAAGCCATCGAGGCGATGCCGATCGCGCGGCTGCTCGGCCTGTCGGTCGAGTCCACCGGCCCGGACCGGACCGTCGTCAGCATGCCCCTCCGGCCCGAGCTCACCTTCGACGGCATCCACTGCCAGGGCGGAGTCGTCGCGATGCTGGCCGACTTCGCCGCGGTCGGCGCCGCCTTCGCCGCGGTGGTCGAGACCGGCCGGATCGTCGCGACCACCGCGATCGAGGCCCACCACCTCCGACCCGCCCACGGCGAACGGCTCATCGCCGTCGGTCGTCTCGTCGGGCCACCCGGGCGCACGATGGTCGCCGCGGCCGACGTCCACCTCGAGTCCCTGGAGGGAGAGCACTGCCTGACCGGGCTGTTCACCGCCACCGCGATCAACCCGGCGCCGGCGACCTAGCCCCTCGGCGCATCGAGGCGCCACGACCGGGTACCACCCAGGCATGAGCACCACGACTCTCTACGCCGCCCTGGCCGCGACCCTCATCGCCACCGGCTGGCTGCTGCCGATGGGCGTGATCAGGATGCTGGCCTATCGCTCCGGCGAGGTGGACCACACGAAGGGCATGCGCAACATCGCCATCCTGGCCCTGACGCTCGGGATCGTCTCCGCGGTGGCCTGCCTGTCCCTCGCCGCGGTCGTCGCCAGCCGCTAGCGCTGCCCGCGCCTGCCCACCTGAGCCGCGGCCGTGGGAGTGTGAGGCATGAGCGACGACCCGCTGGACCACTTCGCCGACGTCGCCCGCGCGATGAGCGCAGAGTCCGGTCTCGACCAGACCTTGGAGCGCGCCGTCGCCGGCGCCGTCGAGCTGGTGGAGGGTTGTGACCATGCCGGCATCTCGGTGGTCGAGCGGCGCCGCGTCGTCGAGACCGCGGCCGCCACCGACGACCTCGTCCGCCGTGGCGACCAGCTGCAGTACGAGCTGAACGAGGGTCCCTGCCTCCAGTCGATCCGCGAGCAGGAGACGGTGCAGAGCGACGACCTCACCACGGAGGACCGGTGGCCCACCTGGTCGCGCCGGGCGGCTGACGAGCTCGGCGTCCGGTCGATGCTCTCGGTGCAGCTTTTCGTCAGCGAGGACAGCCTCGGCGCCCTGAACCTCTACTCCGGCACCGTGGGCGCGTTCACCGCCGACAGCAGGGAGACGGCCCTGGCGCTCGCGGCGCACGTCGCCGTCGCGATGCTCGCCGCGCAGGAGCACGAGAACTACGAGTCGGCCCTCGCCCACCGCACGGTGATCGGCCAGGCCCAGGGCATTCTCATGGAGCGGTACCAGCTGACGCCCGACCAGGCGTTCGCGACGCTCGCGCGCGTCTCGCAGGCCCAGAACCGCAAGCTCCGTCACATCGCGCTCGACCTCACGCGCAACGCGAACCTGGGAGGCCTGCCTCGCAGTCCGGCGCCGCCTGCCCCCTGAAGGGTCGGCACGGGACGAAGAAGTCGAGTCAGACCCCCCACATCGCGGCCACGTGGCGCGCATCCGTGCCACAACAGCCGCCCAGGACCTCGAGGTTGGCGAAGGCCTCCACGAGCGGACGCTGGTCGGCGGCCAGCTGCGCAGGGTCACCGCCGTCGAGCGTCTCCGCCGCGTCGAGCTCGGCGTGACTCATCGTCGAGGCGTTGACCCGCAGGCCGCCGATGCGGTCCTTCCAGGCGCCGTCGCGCATACCTCGCAGGACATGGCTCGGGTGGGCGCAGTTGACCAGGAAGTAATTCGGCCGGGCGACGGCGTCCACCGCCTCGATCGCCTCGGCGAGGGTCGTGCCGTCCGGAAGACGGCCGTCGGTCTCGACCGTGAAGCCGATGCCCACGTCGAGGCCCACGTCGGCGGCGGCGCGACTCACGCCGATCCCCTCGCCGACCTCGGTGAGGGTCAGGACCGTCGCCCGACCTGCGCCCGCCGCGGCGAAGGAGGCGAGCTGCGGGCGGTGGTACTCCGCCGCGGATTCCGGGTCGACCGGTCCCGCGGACGCGTATCCGTCACCGCGGGGGCCGACCATCCCGCCGACCTCCGCGCCGACGAGCTCGTCGGCGCGCGCGGCGGCCACCTCGTACAGGAACGCGACGCTCTCACGGTTGATGCGGTCGAGCGCCGCCGCGTCATACCCGAGCCGGGCGGCATGGTCGGGGTTGGCCCGCCACGTCGGCGTCTCCAGCAGCACCGGAGCCTCGGCGCGGACCGCGATGTCCACGTACGCCCGGAAGTAGTCCGCCAGAACGGCCCGGCCTTCGTCGCTGTCGAGCAGGGGGAAGGACGCGAACTCCGGGAGGTCGAAGCCGCGCAGGTAGATGAGGTCCGTCTCCAGGCCTCCGTCGGTCACGTGCCGCGGGCCCATCCTCTGGTTCTACTCCTCGGATGAGTCCACGACAATCCTCGCGGGCTCATCGCGGTTCTCCCGGCGGGCGCTGGATAATTACTAGGACGTCCTACTATATTGATAGGACATCCTAGTAATCAGTGAGGTCACCATGCACGCTCCCGTGAATCCGGTGCGCTTCGTCACCGCGTCGAGCCTCTTCGACGGCCACGACGCGAGCATCAACATCATGCGGCGCATCCTGCAGAGCCAGGGCGCGGAGGTGATCCACCTCGGCCACAACCGCTCCGTGGCCGAGATCGTCGACGCGGCGGTCGAGGAGGACGTGCAGGGCGTGGCGGTCAGCTCGTACCAGGGCGGGCACGTGGAGTACTTCGAGTACCTCGTCCAGCTGCTCGCCGAGCGCGGCGCGGGCCACATCAAGGTCTACGGGGGCGGCGGCGGGGTGATCGTGCCCGAGGAGGTCGCGCGGCTGCGCGAGGCCGGGGTGCGGATCTTCAGTCCCCAGGACGGTCAGCGCCTCGGACTGGTGGGCATGATCAACCAGCTCATCGAGGAGTGCGACGTCGACCTGACCGAGCTGGGTGTCCCGGACTCCGATGCCGTGCTGGCCGGGGACAGCGCCGCGGTGTCGCGGGCCGTGACCGCGGCCGAGACGGGCCGGCTGCCGGCTCCCCTGGCGCAGGCGATCGCGGAGGCGGCCGCCCGGTCGACGACGCCCGTCCTGGGCATCACGGGTACCGGCGGGTCCGGCAAGAGCTCGCTGACCGACGAGCTGGTCCGCCGCTTGCGCCTCGACCACGCCGACAAGCTGCGCGTCGCGGTGGTCGCCATCGATCCGACCCGGCGCAAGGGCGGGGGCGCGCTGCTGGGCGACCGCATCCGGATGAACGCCCTCGGCGGCCCGGTGTCGTTCCGGTCCCTGGCGACCCGGGGCAGCCACGAGGTCCCCGAGCACCTCGGCGACGTCATCGCCGTGCTCAAGGCGGCCGGGAACGACCTCGTGATCGTCGAGACGCCGGGCATCGGCCAGGGCGATGCGGGGATCCTGCCGTTCGTCGACCGGTCGCTCTACGTGATGACGCCGGAGTTCGGTGCGGCCAGCCAGCTGGAGAAGATCGACATGCTCGACTTCGCCGACGTCGTCGCGATCAACAAGTTCGAGCGTCGCGGCGCCAAGGACGCCCTGCGGGACGTGGGTCGCCAGCTGGTGCGCAACCGGGAGGCATTCGGCAAGCAGCCCGCGGACATGCCGGTGTTCGGCACCTCGGCGGCCCACTTCAACGACGACGGCGTGACCGCGCTCTACCAGGAGCTGCGGGACGTACTGGGACTCGAGCCGGGCGTCCTGCCTGCCGTGGACGTGCGGCACTCGACCGACGAGCACCACCTCGTGCCGCCGCAGCGCATCCGCTACCTCGCCGAGATCGCCGAGACGGTGCGCGGCTTCCACGCGGAGACCGAGCAGCTCGCCGACCTGGCCGATCGCGCCCAGCACCTCGCCACGGCGGCGGCGATGCTGCCCGACGACGAGGCGGTCCAGCAGGCCGCCCGCCGGGCCGTCGACGAGCTGCCTGCGCACGTGAGGGACACCTTCGACGCCTGGCCCGGGGTCGTCGAGTCGTACTCCGGCGACGAGCAGGTCGTGAAGGTGCGCGACCGCGAGCTCCGCTTCGCGCTGGCGCGCGAGACCCTCTCGGGCAACCAGGTGCGCCGCGTCAGCCTGCCGCGCTACCGCTCGCACGGCGATCTCGTGCGCTTCTGGCGACGCGAGAACCTGCCCGGCTTCTTCCCCTACACGGCGGGCGTGTTCACGTTCAAGCGCGACAACGAGGACCCGGCGCGCATGTTCGCCGGCGAGGGCGATCCCCTGCGGACGAACAAGCGCTTCAAGCTGCTCAGCGAGGGACAGCCGGCGACCCGGCTGTCCACGGCATTCGATTCGGTGACGCTGTACGGCCGCGACCCCGGCGAGCGCCCCGACATCTACGGCAAGGTCGGCACGTCCGGCGTCTCGGTGGCCACGCTCGACGACATGAAGACCCTGTACGACGGGTTCGACCTCGTGTCGCCGTCCACCAGCGTCTCGATGACGATCAACGGACCGGCGCCGACCGTGCTGGCCTTCTTCCTCAACACCGCGATCGACCAGCAGGTCGACGTCTTCCGCGAGCGGGAGGGTCGCGACCCGTCGGAGGCCGAGGCGGCCGAGCTGCGCACGTTCGCGCTGCAGAACGTCCGCGGCACCGTGCAGGCCGACATCCTCAAGGAGGACCAGGGCCAGAACACGTGCCTGTTCTCCACCGAGTTCAGCCTGCGGATGATGGGCGACATCCAGCAGTGGTTCATCGACCAGGGCGTGCGGAACTTCTACTCCGTCTCGATCTCGGGCTATCACATCGCCGAGGCCGGGGCGAACCCCATCAGCCAGCTGGCGTTCACCCTGAGCAACGGCTTCACCTACGTCGAGTCCTACCTCGCTCGCGGCATGGACATCGACGACTTCGCGCCGAACCTGTCGTTCTTCTTCAGCAACGGCATGGACCCCGAGTACTCGGTCATGGGCCGCGTCGCGCGCCGGATCTGGGCGATCGCGATGAAGGAGAAGTACGGCGCGAACGACCGCGGCCAGAAGCTGAAGTACCACGTCCAGACGTCGGGCCGCTCCCTGCACGCGCAGGAGATGAACTTCAACGACATCCGCACCACGCTGCAGGCCCTCATCGCGATCTACGACAACGCCAACAGCCTGCACACCAACGCGTTCGACGAGGCCGTGACCACCCCGTCGGAGGAGTCGGTGCGCCGCGCGCTCGCGATCCAGCTGATCATCAACCGCGAGTGGGGCCTGGCCATGAACGAGAACCCGCTCCAGGGCTCGTTCGTCATCGACGAGCTGACCGACCTCGTGGAGGAGGCCGTGCTGCGCGAGTTCGAGGCGATCAGCGAGCGCGGCGGCGTCCTCGGCGCGATGGAGACCGGCTACCAGCGCGGCCGAATCCAGGACGAGTCGATGCTCTACGAGCACCGCAAGCACGACGGCACGCTGCCGATCGTCGGCGTCAACACCTTCAAGAACCCGCACGGCGACGAGGTCCCGCAGAAGCTCGAGCTCGCCCGCGCGACCGAGGACGAGAAGCAGTCCCAGCTGCGTCGCCTCCGCGACTTCCAGCAGGCCCACCGCGACGAGTCCGAGGCAGCGCTCGCCCGCCTCAAGGAGGCCGCGGCGACCCATGAGAACGTGTTCGCCGTCCTCATGGACGCCGCCCGCGTCTGCTCGCTCCAGCAGGTCACCGAGGCGTTCTTCGAGGTCGGGGGCCAGTACCGCCGCAACGTCTGACGCGGCAGAGGAAACGCATCAGGCCCGGAATCCGAGGATTCCGGGCCTGATCTCGTGGTAGCGGGGGCAGTGTGCTGGTTCAGGACATAGGAAAGGGATCTCTCAGGACATAGGAAAGTCCGGACCCCGCGATGATCGGGGATGTCGAAGGCTCGCCTGGTCATCACCGCCGTGGTTCTCGAGGGCAGGAAGCAAGCCGAGGTCGCACGCTCCTACGGCGTCTCGCAGTCCTGGGTGTCCAAGCTCGTCGCCCGCTACCGGGCCGAAGGCGAGGCTGCGTTCGAACCCAGGTCTCGTCGACCCAAGACCTCACCGACCGCGATCGGCGCCCACACCGTCGACCTGATCCTGCGCCTGCGCAAAGAACTGTCCGGCCGCGGACTCGACGCCGGCCCCGACACCATCGCTTGGCACCTGACCCAACACCACCAGATCACCGTCTCGCCGGCCACCATCAGCCGCCGCCTGGCCAAGGCCGGCCTCGTCACGCCAGAGCCCAAGAAACGGCCACGATCCTCCTACGTCCGCTTCCAGTCGTCCATGCCGAACGAGACCTGGCAATCAGACTTCACCCACTACCGGCTGATCGACGGCCAAGACGTCGAGATCCTGACCTGGCTCGACGACTGCACCCGCTACGCCGTCCGCGTCACCGCCCACGCCCGGGTCACCACTCCGATCGTCCTGGCCGAGTTCCGCCACGCCTACGAAACCGCCGGAATCCCAGCCTCAACCCTCACCGACAACGGCATGGTCTTCACCGTCCGCCTTGCCGGCATCGGCCGCCAAGGGGGCCGCAACGCCTTCGAGAACGAACTACGCCGCCTGCACATCACCCAGAAGAACGGCCGCCCCAACCGGCCCACCACCCAAGGCAAAGTCGAGAGATTCCAGCAAACGATGAAGAAGTGGCTCCGCGCCCAACCAGACCAACCAGTCACGATCGGCGACCTACAGACACTCCTGAACACCTTCGTCGACCACTACAACCACCGGCGGCCGCACCGCTCGCTCCCGCACCAAGCAACCCCCGCCACCGTCTTCACCACGATGCCCAAAGCCCTCCCGAACGGCACCCGCGACCACGAAACCCACCACCGGATCCGCCACGACCGCGTCGATCAAAGCGGCGCGGTCACCCTGCGCATCGCCGGGAAACTCCACCACATCGGCATCGGCCGAACCCACACCCGAACCCACGTCATCCTGCTCATCGACGACCTCCACATCAGGATCATCAACGCCACCACCGGAGAACTCCTCCGCGACCTGATCATCGACCCCGACCGCGACTACCAACCCCAAAAATGAAAAGTTCCGGACCTGCTTCCGCAGGTCCGGAACTTTCCTATCTCTTGCGAGATCACATGGTAGCGGGGGCAGGATTTGAACCTGCGACCTCTGGGTTATGAGCCCAGCGAGCTACCGAACTGCTCCACCCCGCGTTGCTCAGACAACATTACCGGAGGGTTACTGCGAGCCCAAATCGGGGTGGCTGTGTTCACGACCACGCCCGTCAGATCAGGCCGTCGGTCAGGTAGTTCGGCGTGCCGAACCGGTGCGCGGTGATGCTCACGGCCTGCTCGTGCACGAACGGGAGCAGCTCCACGTGGCCGGCCTCGGTGGGGCGGCTCGCGTAGATCGCCAGGTCCGGCTTGCCGCCGGTCGCCTCGGCCACGGCGGAGCGGCTGGAGCCGACCAGGCGGACCCGGCCGTTGGTCAGGCGGGACGCCATGGCGATCCAGGCGGCGTCGTCCTCGACCATCACCGAGACCCCGAACGCACGCAGCGCGGTCCAAACTGCCTCGGGCACGTCGATCGCCGACGACACCTGCAGCGGTGCCCCGGATGTCAGGCCGGCACCGATCACGCGCAGCGCGTCGGCCAGCCGCGCGTCGGCGGCCAAGCGGATATGCACCCGCGTCGGGACGTACCGCAGGACGTTCCGCTCGACGGAGAGGTCCGAGATGTCGCGGGCGACGCCGAACTCCTCGCGCCACGCCACCGCGTCGCTGCCGAAGCCTCGCTCCAGGAAGGCCAGGTCGTCCGCCGGGAGGTGCGCCTCGCGCGCCGCCCGCAGCAGTCGCTCGGCCCGAGGCTCGGGGGCGGCGTCGGCCGACGACCGCGCAGGCGTCCACTCCCCCAGCCCGAAGAGGTAGTGAGGTCCGCCCGCCTTCGTGCCCGCGCCGATCGCCGACTTCTTCCAGCCACCGAACGGCTGGCGCCGCACGATCGCGCCGGTGGTGCCGCGATTCACGTAGAGGTTGCCCGCCTGCACGCCGTCGAGCCAGACCGCGATCTCCTCGGGGTCGAGCGCATGGAGACCGGCGGTGAGGCCGTAGTCGACCTGGTTCTGGATCGAGAGCGCCTCCTCCAGCGTCTCGGCGGTCATGATCCCCATGACCGGCCCGAAGTACTCGGTGAGGTGCGTCGTCGAGCCGCGCTTCACGCCGGTGCGGATGCCGGGCGACCAGAGCTGCCCGACCTCGTCGAGCTGACGCGGCTCCACCAGCCACGACTCCCCCGCGTCGAGAGTGGTCAGCCCGCGCAGCAGTTTGCCGCTCGCCGGCTCGATCAGCGGACCCATCTGCGTCTCCGGGTCGGACGGCCAGCCCACGGTCAGCGACGTCACCGCGTCGACCAGCTGCTCACGGAACCGCTTCGACGTCGCGACCGAGCCGACGAGGATCACCAGCGACGACGCCGAGCACTTCTGCCCCGCGTGGCCGAAGCCCGAGGCCGCGATGTCCTTGGCGGCGAGGTCGAAGTCGGCCGACGGCGTGACGACGATGGCGTTCTTGCCGCTCGTCTCGGCCAACAGCGGCAGATCGGGACGGAAGCTGCGGAACAGCTCGGCCGTCTCGTAGGCGCCGGTCAGGATGAGCCGGTCGACACGCGGGTCCGACACGAGCCGCTGGCCCAGGTCGGACTCCTCCACGTGCACGAGCCGCAGCACCTCACGCGGCACGCCGGCCTCCCACAGGGCCTCGACCATGACCGAGCCGCAGCGCGCGGCCTGCGGCGCCGGCTTGATGACCACGGCTGAGCCGGCGGCCAGCGCCGCCAGCGTGGAGCCCGCCGGGATCGCCACCGGGAAGTTCCACGGCGGCGTCACCACGGTCAGCCGCGACGGCACGAACGTGGCGCCGTCGACCGAGTCCAGGCCCCGGGCCAGGTGCGCGTAGTAGCGCGCGAAGTCGATCGCCTCGGACACCTCGGGATCGCCCTGGTCGAGCGTCTTGCCCGCCTCGGACGCCATGACCTCCAGCAGGTCGGCACGGCGCTGCTCGAGGCGCAGTGCGGCGCGCTCGAGGATCTCGGCGCGCTCGGCCGCGGGACGGTGGCCCCACGCCTCCCCCTCGGCGACGGCCGACGCGATGACCGACTCGAGCGCGTCGACATCGGTCAGCGTGTGCTCCGCGACGAGGTCCTCCCCGAGCCTCGAGCCCGGCACCCTCGTGAGGATCTCCCGGCCCCACAGCCGGTTGGCCGGCAGAGACGGATCGGTGTCGGGCGTGTTCCCGAACGGCGCGCCCGGCTCCACCTCGGCCACGGGAGCCGAGCGGTCCTGCGTGCGGTTCGGCTCGGGGACCGAGTCGTCCAGCGCGACCAGCGAGGCCAGGAAGCGGTTCTTCTCGCGCTCGAACAACTCACTGTCGTCGTTGAGCTCGAACACGGCCGACATGAAGTTGTCGTGGCTCGCGCCCTCCTCGAGGCGGCGGATCAGGTAGGCGATCGCGACGTCGAAGTCCTTCGGGTGCACGACCGGCGTGTAGAGCAGCAGCCCGCCCACGTCCCGGCGCACGACCTCGGCCTGGCTCTGCGCCATGCCCAGCAGCATCTCGATCTCGACGCCGTCACGCACGCCCCGCTCCCCCGCCAGCAGCCAGGCGTGGGCGAGGTCGAACAGGTTGTGGCCGGCCACGCCGATGCGCACGTTGGCGATCCGCTCGGGGTGCATCGCGTAGTCGAGGACGCGCTTGTAGTTGGTGTCCGACTCCTGCTTCGTCGACCACGTCGCGAGCGGCCAGCCGTGGATCGCCGCATCCACGCGCTCCATGGGCAGGTTGGCCCCCTTCACGACGCGCACCTTGATGCCGGCGCCGCCGCGTGCCCGGCGTGCGGCCGACCACTCCTGCAGGTGGATCATCGCGCGCACCGAGTCGGGCAGGTAGGCCTGCAGCACGATGCCGGCCTCGAGGTCCTCCAGGCCGGGGGTGTCCAGGATCCGGGTGAAGACCGCGATCGTCAGGTCGAGGTCGTGGTACTCCTCCATGTCGAGGTTGATGAACTTCGGCGACGAGGCCGCGGCGGCCTCGCGGTACAGCGGGAGCAGGTTCTCGGCGACGTGATCGACCGCCTCGTCGAAGGCCCACGGCGAGTGCGGTGGCACGGTCGAGGACACCTTGATCGACACGTAGTCCACGTCCGGCTGGGCCAGTAGCTCGTGCGTGCCCTGCAGGCGGCGGGCCGCCTCCCGCTCGCCCAGCACGGCCTCGCCCAGCAGGTTGATGTTCAGCCGCACGCCGTCGCGGCGGATCTTGGCGATACTGCGGCCCAGCCTCGCGTCGGTCGCGTCGACGATGAGGTGTCCCACGAGCGACCGCAGTGCACGGCGCACGATCGGGATCACGAGGCGTGGCACGACACGGCCGGCCAACGCGCCGAGGCGCACGGCGTTGCGGAGGTGCCATGGCAGGAACGCCGGCACGTCGGAGGCCAGGGCGGCGAAGTTCCGCGCCGCGATCCTCGGGTCCTCCGGGCGGATCACGCCGTCGATGAACCCCACCGTGAAGTCCAGGCCCTTCGGGTCCTTGAGCAGTCCGGCCAGCTGGGCACCGGCCTTGTCGGCGGGCACCTGCGCCGACTCGGCGAGCCAGCGACGGACGAGCGCGACCGACTCCTCGGCCAGCGGGTCGGCGGTCGGCGGGGCGGGACGGGGTCACCTGGTCGATCACGGGGAGGCCTTCCAAGGAGAGATCACGGCGTCATCCCAGTGTGAGCCGGACCACGAGTTAAGGTAAAGCGATCTTTTGTGACCGATATCGATCAGATTCGATGAAGGATTGCCATGCTCGACGTCCGCCGCCTCCGACTCCTGCGCGAGCTGCAGATCCGGGGCACCCTGGCCAGCGTCGCGGCCGCCCTGCACCAGTCCCCCTCGTCCGTCTCGCAGCAGCTCTCGCTGCTCGAGCAGGAGGTCGGGGTCGAGCTGCTGCGCAAGGTCGGGCGCCGCGTCCAGCTCACGCCGCAGGCCGAGATCCTCGTCGAGCACACCTCGGCGGTCCTCGAGCGACTGGAGCAGGCCGAGTCCGACCTGGCCGCCTCCCTCGACGAGGCCACGGGCACCTTCCGTCTCGCGGTGTTCCAGTCCGTCGCGCTGGCGCTGATGCCCGCGACGCTGTCGATCCTGGAGACCGAGCACCCCCGCCTGCGCGTGACGATGACCCAACGCGAGCCCGAGTCGGCCCTGTACGAGACCTGGGCGCGCGAGTTCGACCTCGTCATCGCCGAGAAGTACCCCGGCCACAACACCCCGTGGCATCCCGAGCTCGACGCGGTCGACCTGACCACCGACGAGGTGCGGCTCGCCGTGCCGCCCGCCGGCCGCCGGTTCGGCGACATCACCTCGATCGCCGAGGCCGCCGACGCACCGTGGGTCATGGAGCCACCGGGCGTCGCCTCGCGGCACTTCGCCGAGCAGGCCTGCCGGGTGGCCGGCTTCGAGCCCGACGTCCGCTACGAGACCGCCGACCTCCAGGCGCAGATCAGCCTCATCGAGTCGGGTCACGCCGTGGCGCTGCTCCCCGACCTGCTGTGGCTGAACCGCGAGCCTCCCGTGGCGCTGCACCGGCTGGACGGCCGCCCGCACCGCACGATCTTCACCTCCGCGCGACGCGCCTCGGCCCCCTCCCCCGGCGTCGCCGCCACGCGGCAGGCGCTGTCGCGCGCGGTGGCGGCAGGACGCGGCGGAGCCTAGCGTCGAGGTCATGGCCACCATCGCGAAGAACATCGTCGACACGCTCGAGGCCAACGGGGTCGAGCGCGTCTACGGCATCCCCGGCGACTCCCTCAACGGGTTCACCGACGCGCTGCGGAACTCGCAGGTGGAGTGGGTCCAGGTCCGCCACGAGGAGGCCGCGGCCTTCGCCGCGGCGGGCGAGGCGGCGACGACGGGACGACTGGCGGTCTGCGCCGGCAGCTGCGGCCCGGGCAACCTGCACCTGATCAACGGCCTCTACGACGCGAACCGGTCGCGCGTGCCGGTCCTCGCGATCGCCGCGCACATCCCGACGTCCGAGATCGGCACCGGCTACTTCCAGGAGACCCACCCGCAGGAGCTGTTCCGCGAGTGCAGCGTCTTCGTGGAGCACGTCTCGAGCCCGTCCCAGATGCCACGGATGATGCGGATCGCGATGCAGACGGCCATCGAGAAGCAGGGCGTCGCGGTGCTGGTGGTCCCCGGCGACGTCGCCCTGATGGAGGCGAGGGACGAGACCGTCACGGTGGTGCGGGAGTCCGAGCCCCGCGTCACGCCCTCCGCCGCCGAGCTCCAGCGCGCCGCCGACCTGCTGAACGGCGCCGGCAAGGTGACGATCCTCGCCGGCGCGGGCTGTGCGGGCGCGCACGACGAGCTGATCACGCTGGCCGACCACCTCGGCGCGCCGGTCGTGCACGCGCTGCGCGGCAAGGAGCACGTCGAGTGGGAGAACCCGTTCGACGTGGGCATGACGGGCCTGCTGGGCTTCGCCTCGGGCTACCGGGCGATCGAGGCGTGCGACGCCCTGCTGATGCTGGGCACCGACTTCCCCTACCCCGACTTCTACCCGGACGCGACGATCATCCAGGTCGACGTCCGCGGTGAGCAGCTGGGCCGCCGCGTCCCCCTCGACCTCGGACTCGTCGGCACGGTGCGCGACACCACGAGGGCCCTGCTGCCACTGCTCGAGCGCAAGGAGCGTCGCAAGCACCTCGACGACTCCGTGTCCCACTACAGGAAGACGCGCGAGAAGCTCGACGACCTCGCCGAGCCGGTCAAGGAGGGGCGCGCCCAGCACCCGCAGTTCGTGGCGCGGGCGATCGACCGTCTCGCGGCCGACGACGCGGTCTTCCTCCCTGACGTCGGCTCGCCCGTCATGTGGGCGGCCCGCTACCTGCACATGAACGGCCGCCGCCGACTGGTCGGGTCGTTCAGCCACGGCTCGATGGCCAACGCCGTGTCGCAGGCGATCGGCGTGCAGTCGGCGCATCCGGGACGGCAGGTCGTCGCCCTCGCCGGCGACGGCGGGCTCACCATGATGCTCGGCGAGCTGATCACGCTCGTCCAGCAGGAACTGCCGGTGAAGGTGGTGGTCTTCGAGAACAGCTCGCTGAACTTCGTCGAGCTGGAGATGAAGGCCGCCGGCTTCGTGAACTGGGGCACGGGCCTGCGCAACCCCGACTTCGCGCAGGTGGCCGAGTCGATCGGCCTGCGCGGCATCCGCGTGGACCGGTCGGCCGACCTCGAGCCCGCCCTCGCCGAGGCGTTCGCGCACGACGGCCCGGCGCTGGTCAACGTCATCACCGAGCGCCAGGAGGTGACCGTGCCGCCGTCCGTCACCGCCACCCAGCTGAAGGGCTTCTCCCTCTACGCCCTGCGCACCGTGATGTCGGGCCGCGGCGACGAGATCATCGACCTCGCCCGCGCGAACCTGCGTCAGGTGCTCTGAGCGGACCCCGCCGAGCGGACCTAGGCTCGGCACATGAGCGAGGAACGCGCCATCGCCGCCTTGGACGCCGCGGGCGTCCGCCACACGGTCACCCGTCACGGGCAGGTGGGCTCGCTGGCCGAGGCCGCCGCCGCACGCGGCGTCGATCCCGATCGCATTGTCAAGACCCTGGTGGTGCGCCGGTCCGGTGACGAGTATTTGTTCGTCCTCGTGCCCGGTGACCGTCAGATCAGCTGGCCCAAGCTGCGGGCGGTGCTGGGGGTCTCGCGACTGTCGATGCCGCCGGCCGAGGACGCGTTCGCGGCCACCGGCTACGAGCGTGGCACGATCACGCCGTTCGGCTCGAGCCACGCCTGGCCGGTCATCGCCGATGCCGCGGTGGAGGGCACGATCTCGCTGGGCGCGGGCGCCCACGGCGTGGCCGTCACGGTGGAGTCCGCCGACGTGATCGCCGCGCTGGACGCCACCGTGGCCGATGTCACCGACTCCCCCACCGACTGACGGCGGGGGCGCCGGCGACCACTAGCCGAGGAGTCGCTGCGCGGCCTCGAGCGCGTTGGCCATCGAGTCGATCCGAGCCTGGTAGGTGGCGAGGTCGCCGTCCTCCAGCGCGGCCTGCGCCTGGTCGTAGTAGCGCGACGCGTCGGCCAGGTACTCCTCGGCCGTCTTGGCCTCGCCCGCTTCGCCGCCGGGCTCACCCTCGGGTGCCGGCTCCTCCGGCTCGGGTGTGCCGTTCTGCTCCAGGCCTAGCGCCGCACGCAGCGCCTCGTCGAGGGTCTGGCCGACGCCGACACCTTCACCGAAGGTGGCGGTGATCAGCTGCAGCACCGGGTAGGAGCCCTCGCCCACGCGCTGGATGTAGATCGGCTGTACGTAGAGCATCGCGCCCCCGACCGGCAGGGTCAGCAGGTTGCCGCGCAGGATCCGCGTGTTCTGCGACTGCTCGTACTGCAGCAGCGCAGCACGCACGCCGGCATCGGACTCGAACTGGGCCGCGATCTGGTTCGGACCACCGACCCGCGTGTCGCTGGGCAGCTCCAAGATCTGCAACTTGCCGTAGTTCTCGCTGTCGGACGCCTCGGAGTTCACGCTCATGAACGACGCCAGGTTCTGGCGGTTGTTCGGCAGGTAGACGCTCGTGAGGCTGAACCGCGAGTTCTCCTCACCGGGACGGCTCATCGAGAGGTAGTACGGCGGCTGCTTCGTGCTGCCGGCGGCCGAGGGATCCTCGGGGATCTTCCAGCGCTCGCCGTCCTCGTAGAACGTCTGGGCGTTGGTCACGTGGTAGCGGCTGAGCACGTCGCGCTGCACTTTGAACAGGTCCACCGGGTAGCGCAGGTGCTGCAGCAGCGACTCGCTGATCTCGGACTTCGGCTCGACCACGCCGGGGAAGACCTTTGACCACGTCTTCAGGATCGGGTCCTCGGTGTCCCACTCGTAGAGCTTCACCGTGCCGTCGTAGGCGTCGACCACGGCCTTGACCGAGTTGCGCATGTAGTTGACCTGGTCGGTCGGCAGCGCGATCTGGCTGGCGCCGTCGGTCAGCGTGTCGCTCGTGGCCTCGGCCAGCGAGCGCGACTCCGAGTACGGGTAGGAGTTGCTCGTCGTGTAGCCGTCGACGATCCAGACGACCTTGCCGTCGACGACCGCGGGGTACGTGTCGCCGTCGAGCGTCAGCCACGGCGCCACCTTGCGGACGCGGTCGCGCGGGTGACGGTCGTAGATGATCTTGGAGTTGCTGTTGACGCGGTCCGACAGCACGATGTTCGGCTCGGCGAACTTGAAGGCGTAGAGCACCTGGTTGAACAGGGAGCCCATCTCGACGCCGCCCTTGCCGTCGTACGTGTTGGCCGTGGAGTCGCCGTCGCCGGCCTCCTCCTCGGCTGTACCGCCGCCACGGGGCGTGTCGACCTCGATGGGGTTCGCGTCGTCGGGACGGCCCACGATCGAGTACGACGGCGACTTCTCGCCGAAGTAGATGCGCGGCGCGTCCTCGAACTCCAGCTCGCCGGTGGGCGGGATGTCCTTCGCGACCCACACCGGCTCGCCCTGCGAGCCGCGCTTGTTGCCGTAGGCCGCGATGACGCCGTAGCCGTGCGTGTAGACGGTGTGGTCGTTCGACCAGGTGCGCTGCGAGGCCTGCAGGCCGTCGAGGTCGACCTCGCGCGCCGCGATGATGACGTCCTGCGGCTGCGGGTCGTCGCCGATCGCGTAGCGGTCGACGTCGAGCGTGCTCTGCACCGTGTAGTAGCCGCGCACCTGCTGCAGCTGCTGGAACGCCGGGGAGATGAGGGTCGGGTCGAGCAGACGGGTGCTGACGCGCGCCTCGGCCGAGGCGTTCAGCTCCTGCGGGGTCAGCTCGGTCTTGGCCGAGTAGTCCTGCGTCTGGACGTCGGCGACGTTGAACCCCTCGCGGGTGCCCTCGATGTTCTTCTCCAGGTACGGACCCTCGCGGTCGGGCTCGGACGGTTTGACCTGGAACTGCTGCATGATCGCGGGCCACGCGGCACCGATCAGCAACGACGTCAGGAACCACAGGCCCAGGCCCAGCGCCGGCAGCGTCCAGGAGCGCAGGAAGATCGTGGAGAAGAACATCAGCGCGCACAGGATGGCCACGATCATGAGGATGTTCTTGGCCGGGATTTCGGCGTTCGCGCCGGTGTGCTTGATGCCGTCGAACAGGCCGGAGCTGTCGTAGGCCATCGCGTAGCGGTCGAGCCAGTACTTCGCGGCCCGCACGAGCATCGCCAGGCCGATGAGCACGGCCACCTGGACCTGCGCGGCGCGACTGAAGTTGGGGCCCTTCGTGCCGAGGCGGACCCCGCCGAACACGTAGTGGACGAACACGACCGCGATGGCGGTGATGAGCAGCAGGGCGAACACGAACGACACGATGAACTGCAGCCACGGCATGTCGAAGACGTAGAAGCCCACGTCCTTGCCGAAGTGGGCGTCCTTGGTGCCGAACGCCTCGCCGTTGCGCCACAGCTGGAACGTCTCCCACCGGCTGCTCCCGATGATGCCGGAGAAGAAGCCCACGAAGCCGGCGACGGCCAGCAGGGCCCACTTGGCGATCGGGGTGATCGCGAGGCGGTACCGGGCGGCGGGGTCGTCGCGACGCAGTCCGAGCGGGTTCGGGCGGTTGCGGTGCGCCAGCCAGATGTTCGCGCCGATCACGAGGGCGCCGAAGAGGGCGAAGCCAACGAAGAGCACACCCCGCGTCAGCAGGACCTTGGTGAACACGCCCTGGAAGTCGACCGAGGCGTACCAGAGGCGCTCGGTCCAGAGGCTGACGAACAGCGATCCGAGGACCAGCAGGGCGGCCAGCGTGACGATCGTCGGGATCAGCACTCTCCGCCCTCGGTCGGAACGCGGTTCAGGCTCGCGTCGAGGGGGTGTCGATCCGAAGATGTCGCTCACGGTGCTCCTGGCTCACAACGGTGTGGGTCTGGTCCCGTCAGCCTACGGGGTGCGGAAGAACCGCAGGGTCAGGAGTCCTCGGCGAGGGTCTGCGTCAGCAGGTCGACGAGTCCGGGCACGAGATCGGGCCCCTCGATCAGCGGCGCGTCCTCGGGGGCGCGCGGGCGCACCGCCACGTGCGCGGGACCGTCGCGCAGCACCGCGGCGACGATCCGCATCTCCTGGCGATCGGGGTGCTGGGCGGCGAAGTCCGCCACCGCCGCGGGGTCGCTCGGGAGGTCGTCCTCGGCCTCGGCCGGCAGCGTGATCCGCTCCATCACCACGGCGCACCCGGCGACCTCGCCCGGCCAGCCGATCTCGGGCAGCAGGTCCTCGACCTCGCGGTCGTGCGGCAGCTCCTGCTCGATCGGCGTGTAGGAGTCGGGGTCACCGAGCTCGTCGGCCAGCTCGGGCTGGGCGGCCAGCAGGTCGGCGGTCAGGACGAGGGCGAACAGCCGGGGCGCCTGGTCCCAGCCGCCGTCGTTCACGTGGCCCTCCACCTCGAGGGCGGCTCGTCGCACGGGCGAGTCGGCCCCCAGGCCGCCGCCGCTCACGGTCAGCTCCGGATCACTCACAGGTCGCCACCTCCGCCTTTGGGTCCTTCGCGAGCGTGCCCAGCGCATCGATCGCGTCCTGCAGCTTCTCCACCTTCACCAGCGTCATGCCGAAGTCATCTCCCTGGATCGCCTCGTCGCAGTTGTCCGCGGGCACGAGGAAGATGTCGGCCCCCGACTCCGCCGCACCGGCCATCTTCTGGCGCACGCCACCGATGGAGCCGACCGTGCCCTCAGGATCGATCGTGCCCGTTCCGGCCACGTTCTGCCCGCCGGTGAGCGCGCCCGGCGTCAGCGCATCGTAGATCGCCAGGGCGAACATCGTGCCCGCGCTCGGCCCGCCGACGCGGTCGCCGATGTGGTTCTGGATGTCGATCGGGAACTGGAAGGTCGAGCCGACGGCGATGCCGATGCGCGCCTTGTCGGGGTCGTCGTCCATCGCGGTGGTCGTGATCGTGACGGTCCCGTCCCGGCCGTCCCGGCGGTACCCGATGGTGACGTCGTCGCCGGGCTTGCGCGCCCCGATCGCCTGGCCCACGGCCTCCTGCGTGGCGACCTTGCGACCGTCGACGGTCAGCAGGACGTCGTCGACCTCGAGCTTTCCCTGCGCGGGTCCGTCCTCGACGACACCGGCCACCTTCGGGACCTCGGCGACCTCGCGGCCGGCCGCCCGCAGCGCCGCGGCCCGCGACGCGTCCTGGGAGCTGGCGAGCTCGGCGGCGCCCGCGGCCTTGGACTGCTCGTCCGTCTGGCGGTCGGGGTACAGGAAGTCGTGGGGCACGACCGCGACGTCGGGATCGAGCCAGCCCTCGATCGCACCGGCGAGCGACATCCGCGACTCGGCGCGGGTGACCGAGACCGTGGTGAAGTCCAGGCGGCCGTCCGTGGGATAGGTGCGCACGTCCTTGCCGAAGGTCAGCATCGGGGTGCCGTCGAGCTCGCCGAGGGTGTTGAACACCGGGCCCGGCCGCATCGTCACGAACGGGACGGGCAGGAAGGCCACGAGGCACGTCAGCACCGTCACGACGGCCAGGCCGACGGACAGGGTGAGGGTGCGGCGACTCAGGCGCTGCGGCGATGACACATCGAACACCCTAGAGGCACGGCGGAAATCCCGCGTTGGGCCGGAGCGCCTAGGCTGGCCTCATGGCCGAGGAACCCCGCGAGGACCCGCAGAATCCCTTCAAGGGCACGCCCCTGGAGGGGCTGTTCGGACAGATGGGCGCAGGTCAGTTCGACCTCGGCCAGATGATGTCCCAGATGCAGCGGATGTTCGAGCCGCACGAGGGCACCGTCAACTACACCCTCGCCGCCGACGTCGCCCGTCACGCCGTGGCCGCCGCGGGTGAGGATCCGAGTCCCCACAGCGGTCAGGCCGGAGCCGTCGCCGACGCCGCGCGACTGGCCGAGATGTGGCTGGACAAGGCCACCGACGTGCCCGCGACGGCCACCTCCGCGCTGGCCTGGAGCCGCGCCGACTGGGTCGAGCAGACGATGCCCAGCTGGCAGGTCATGGTCGAGCCGGTGGCCGAGCACGTCGTGGCCTCGATGGGTGACGCCATGCCGCCGGAGGCCAAGGCCATGGCCGGCCCTCTCCTCGGCATGCTCAACCAGGCCGGCGGCGCCATGTTCGGCCAGCAGATCGGCGCGGCCATCGGCGCGCTGGCCACCGAGGTCCTCTCCTCCACCGAGGTGGGCCTGCCGATGGGGCCCGAGCACGTGGCCGCCGTGCTGCCGCACAACGTCAGCGCCTTCGCCACCGACCTCGAGGCCAGCCAGGCCGACGTGCTGCTCTACGTGATGCTGCGCGAGGCCGCCCACCACCGTCTCTACGCGCACGCCACGTGGCTGCGCGGCGCCGTCCTGGGCGCGATCGAGGACTTCGCCCGCGGCATCCGCATCGACACCGGCGCCATCGAGGAGCAGATGCGCTCGATCGACCCGTCGAACCCCGAGGCCATGCAGGAGGCCCTCTCGGGCGGACTGTTCGATCCCGCTCCGACGCCCGAGCAGGAGCGCGCCAAGGAGCGCCTCGAGCTGCTCCTCGCGCTGATCGAGGGCTGGGTCGACGAGGTCGTCGCCCGCGCCACCGCCGGCGTGATGCCGGCCGCCCCCGCGCTGGCCGAGGCGATGCGTCGCCGCCGGGCCACCGGCGGCCCGGCCGAGGACACGTTCGCCTCGCTGGTGGGCCTCGAGCTGCGCCCGCGCCGCCTTCGCGACGCCGCCAACCTCTGGTCGGCGCTGCGCGACCGCCGCGGCCCCGAGGCGCGCGACGCCGTGTGGAGCCACCCCGACCTGCTGCCGACGTCGGCCGACCTCGACGACCCGCTGGGCTTCTGCGAGAACCAGACCGCGGAGCTGAGCGACGCCGACTTCGACGCCGCCCTGCAGGAGCTGCTGTCCTCTGACGAGCCGGGCGAGACCGGCGACTCCCCCGACGACCGCGCGTGAGCCAGACCGCCGACATCCGCGCCGTGCTGGCGCGGTGGTCGCCGCCGGACGACGAGCAGGAGCGCCTGCGCGCGCTCTTCGCCGACCATGCCGGGGCTCACGACGAGCCAGGGGCCCGCGCCTGCTCGCCCGACCACGTCACGGCCAGCGCCCTCGTCGTCTCGGCCGACCACGACCAGGTGGCGCTCGTGCTGCACCCGAAGTTCGGTCGCTGGCTGCAGACGGGAGGCCACTGCGAGGCCGCCGACCCGTCGCTTGCCGAGGCGGCCGCGCGCGAGGCGCAGGAGGAGACGGGCATCGCCGGACTGGCGATCGATCCCGAGCCCGTGCTGCTGTCGCGCCACCCGGTGTACTGCCACGAGGACGGCCATCACCTCGACGTGCAGTTCGTGGCGGTGGCCCCGCCGGGCGCCGAGCCGCAGTGCTCGGACGAGTCCGACGACGTGCGCTGGTTCCCGCTGGACGACCTGCCCCGGCCCACCGACGAGTCGGTCAGGGCTCTCGTCGCTGCTGCCAGGTCACGCCTTCGAGGAACCCCATCGCCTCGTCCGTCCGTGGGTAGCGCCTGACGATCGCGTCGAACCGCGGCCCGTGCCCCGAGACGACCAGGTGGGTCAGCTCGTGCACCAGCACCGCGTCGACGACGTGGTCGGGCATCGCCTGCAATCGGTGCGAGAGCCGGATCGTCCGGTCGATCGGCGTGCACGAGCCCCAGCGCGAGTTCTGGTTGGTGACCCAGCGGACCGAGGCGGGCTCGGGAGCCTCCGGAACGTAGAGCCGAGCGAGCTCGGAAGCACGGCGTGCGAGGCCGGCGTCGGAGCGCGGCGCGGCGCGCTTCTTCTCCCGGGCGTCGAGCTTGGCGACCATGTCGGCCACGGCGCGGCGCTCCTCCCGCAGCGACATCGACGCCGGGATCATCACGATCGTGCGGTCGCCCTCGCGGCGCGCACTCACGGTGCGGGTGCGGCGCGCGCTGCGGCGCACCTCGATCTCGGCCATGCCTCAACGGTAGAGCGCGGCCTCGACCGAGCGGAGGAGGCAGCGCGCGGCGCAGGAATCGAGACCCGTGTTCGTCCACAGGCCGACGGGACGTCTGCGCAGGTCAGAGGCTGCTCGGAGCCTCCCGCTGGGACGCGAGCACCACCCTGTCCACACCGATTCCCACACCGGTCCCCGGCGATCCCCACACGATGTGCACAACATTGTCCACAGGCGGTGGACAGAGCCTCGGACGACCCATTGACCGTGCACGGCGGGAGGGCCTACCTTGAGCGCAGTCGAAGCCCCGCTCCGACGCGCAAGGGGAAGGCGCGCCGGTCGGGGCTTCGGCCTTGCCTGCCACGTTTTTGCGCTTAGGCTGAGCGTGACCTGTGCCACATTCGGCGGCACACATCGGCAAGGAGGCCGCTATGGCGGAGACATGGACCGGCGAGTTCTACTGCGTGAAGTGCAAGGACAAGCGCGAGACCAGCGGTGAAGTCCAGGTCAGCGAGAAGGGCACCCGCATGGCCAAGGGCATCTGCCCCGAGTGCGGCACCAAGCTCAACCGCATCCTCGGCAAGGCCTGAGCGGCGCGGCGGGGGCGACTCGGTCGTCCCCGCCGCCTCCACGCCGGCGCGGCGCCTGTGGACCGACGCCCCGTCCGGCAGCTCGACTCGGCCACGATGGCCCGATGGCGCACCCCTCTCCTGCCCGCGGACCGCGACTCCTGCCCGGTGCGCTGCTGCTGCGCCGCGACGCCCGGACCCTCCAGCTGGGCACCAGCCCCGGCATCGTTCTGCGTGACCGGCCCGGCCTCGCCCGCGTCCTGCGCCTCCTCGACGGCTCCCTGCCGCTCCCCCTGCTGACCGAGCTCGTGGCGCGCGACGTCCCCGAATTCACCGACGATCTCGCCGGCACCCTGCACCGACTGGTGGCGGCCGGTGCCGTGCTGCGTGCCGAGCCCCACTCCGAGGGTCTTCGCGTGGCCGTGCGGCACGACCGCTCCACCTCCTCCTTCGCCGCCCTGCTCACCGACTCGGTGGGTCCGCCGGCGATCGAGCCCGAGATCGAGGTCCTGGTCAGCGCCGGCGAGCCCGCACGGTCGACCTTCGAGCACCTTGTCAGCGGGGGCGTGGTCCATCTGCCGGTCGTGCTCGACGAGCGACGAGTGCGGATCGGCCCGCTCGTCGCGCCCGGGATCTCGCCGTGCCTGGGCTGTCTCGACGCCCACGTGGCCGCGGCGGATCCCACCTGGTCCGCGCTGGTGCCGCAGTTCGAGCAGGCGCGCCTCCTCGACCCGGCACTGCCGGCCGGCGTGCTCCACCGCGCGGCCGCCGAGGTGCTGCACCACCTCGACTACCTCGGCGCGGGACGACGTCCGCCGAGCCTCGGTCGCGTCGTGTCGGTGGGCCCGGCACACGGACTGAACGACGTCGACGACGTGCCCTTCGCGCCCGGCTGCCCGTGCCGGCTGCTCGCCGCATGACCGGTCCGATGCGGCCCACGCCACTATCCTGACCACGTGGCCGACACCGACCCGGACGACACGACCGACACTCCGCTGACGGGGAGCGCCCTGCGCCGCGGCGCGCGCCTGGCGAGCCTGCCGGCCGGATTCGCCGCCCGCACCACGTGGGGCATCGGCCGGCGCCTCGTCGGCGCTCCCGCCGCGGCCGTGATGACGGACGTGCAGCGCCGCACCGCCGACCAGGTCTTCAGCGTGCTCGGCCAGCTCAAGGGCGGTGCCATGAAGTTCGGCCAGGCGCTGAGCATCTTCGAGGCGGCCCTGCCCGAGGAGGTCATCGCGCCCTACCGCGAGGCCCTGACGAAGCTCCAGGACGCCGCGCCGCCGATGGGCACGCCTACCGTCCGGCGGGTGATGGTCCGCGAGTTCGGCGAGGACTGGCCCGAGCGGTTCCCCGACTTCGAGATGACCCCAGCCGCTGCCGCCTCGATCGGTCAGGTCCACCACAGCTGGTTCATCGCCGAGCCCGGTGACGAGCCCGTCGAGGTCGCGGTGAAGCTGCAGTACCCCGGCGCCGCGGAGGCGCTCAACTCCGACCTGCGCCAGATCGGCCGGCTCGCCCGCATGCTGGGCACGATGATGCCGGGCGTCGACGTCAAGGCCCTCGTCCGCGAGCTGCAGGAGCGCGTGGCCGAGGAGCTCGACTACTCGCTCGAGGCCGACGCCCAGGCGCGCTTCGCCGAGGCCTTCGCCGGCGACCCCGACGTCCTGGTCCCCGCGCCGCTGGCGCACACCGAGCGCGCCCTGGTCACGACGTGGCTCCCGGGCGACCGCTCCCTCGCCGACGTGATCGCCGACGGCACGCAGGAGGAGCGGGACCGCCTCGGCGAGACCTACGTGCGGTTCCTGTTCCAGGGCCCGGCCCGGGCCGGCCTGCTGCACGCCGATCCCCACCCCGGCAACTTCCGCGTGCTGCCGGACGGGCGGCTCGGAGTCGTGGACTACGGAGCCGTGGCGCGACTGCCCGACGGCCTGCCCGCACCCATGGGCCCGCTGCTGCGCGCGGCGGCCGACGGCGACTACGAGACCGTGGCCGAGGGCCTGCGCCAGGAGGGATTCGTCCGCCAGGGCAGCCGGGTCGACCCCGCCGTCCTGGAGCGGTACCTGGCCCCGATCGTCGAGCCCGTCGCCGTGGAGGCCTTCGCCTTCGACCGCGACTGGCTGCGCCGCCAGGGCCAGCGGCTCGCCTCCCCCGGCGCCGAGGGCATGGGGACGGCCCTGAAGCTCACCGTGCCGCCGAGCTACCTGCTGATCCACCGGGTGTGGGCCGGCGGCGTGGGCGTGCTGTGCCAGCTGGGCGCGACCGCCCGCTTCCGCGCCATCGTGGCCGAGTCGCTGCCCGGCTTCGAGCCCGCCTGATCCCGAGGGCGGTCAGGAGTCGGCGACGATCGCCAGGACTCCGTCGCCGTACTTCTCCAGCTTGGACTGGCCCACGCCCGAGACCTGGAGCAGTTGGTCACCGCTGCTGGGACGGATCGCGGCGATGGCCTTGAGGGTGGCGTCGTTGAACACCGTGAACGCCGGCTTGCTCTCCTCCTGCGAGACCTCCTTGCGCCACGCACGCAGGCGCTCGAACAGCGCCTCGTCGTAGTCGAGGTCGGGCTGGGGCAGCCGCACCTTGCGCTTCGGCGCCCGCGAGACCTGCACGTCCTCGGGCAGCAGGCGGTCGAGGAAGCGGCTGGGCTTGCGGCGGGCCTGGCCGCCGGCCTTGCGCGCCGCCGACCACGACACCATCAGGTGGCGCCGGGCGCGGGTGATGCCGACGTAGAAGAGCCGGCGCTCCTCCTCGATCGCGGCGGGCTCGTCCATCGTGGCGACGTAGGGCAGCGTGCCCTCCTGCGCGCCGGCGACGAAGACCGCGTCCCACTCCAGGCCCTTGGCCGCGTGGAACGTGGACAGCGTGACGCCGTCGGTGGAGGGCGCGTGCGCCTGGTCGGCGCGGCGGTCGAGGTCGGCCACGAGGGCGGCGAGGTCGGCCTGCGGCTGCTCCTGAGCGAGGTCGACGGCCATCGTGTGGATCGCCTGGAGGGACTCCCAGCGGTCGCGGACGGCGCCTCGGCCCTCGGGCGGGGTCTCGGAGTAGTCCATCGCCGCGAGCACGGCACGGACGTCGTCGGCCAGCGAGCCGGAGCCCTCGCCCGCGTGGGCCGAGCCGCGCAGCAGGGTGACGGCCTGACGCACCTCGGGCCGCTGGAAGAAGCCGGTGCCGCCGCGCATGGAGTACGGGATCTGGAGACGGCCCAGGGCCTCCTCGTAGACCTCGGACTGCGCGTTGATCCGGTAGAGCACTGCCATCTCGCGGTAGGGCACACCCTGGCGGTGCAGCGCGACGATCCGGTCGGCGATCGCGTCGGCCTCGGCGGGCTCGTCGGGGAACGGGCGGTAGTCCACGGCCGGGCCCGGCGAGTTCTGCGACTGCAGCCGCACGCCCAGGGTGACCGAGGGGCCGCGACCGGCGAAGACCTCGTTTGCCGCGGCGACGATCTGAGGCGTGGAGCGGTAGTTGCGCACGAGCTCGATGCGCGGCGCGTCGGGGAACCGGCGCGTGGTGAAGTCGCCCAGGATCGTGGCCGAGGCGCCGGCGAACGTGTAGATCGTCTGGCGGGGGTCGCCGACGACGCAGACCTCGTCGCGGCCGCCCAGCCACAGGTCGAGCAGCGTGGACTGCAGCGGGTTGACGTCCTGGAACTCGTCGACGACGAACCACCGGTACTGGCGGCGCACCTCGGCCGCGATCGCCGGCTCGTCGGCCAGGATCGCGGCGGTGATCAGCAGGATGTCCTCCATGTCGATGCGCCCGCGATCGCGCTTGACCTGCTCGTAGGCGCGGAGCACGGCGCCCACCTCGCCCGGGTCGATGTCGCCGACGGTGCGCTGGCGGCGCACGGCCTCGGCGCCGTAGTCGTCGGGCCGGACGTTGGAGACCTTGGCCCACTCGACCTCGGCCGACAGGTCGCGCAGCAGGGCCTGGTCGGCCCGCACGCCCACCTGCCGCGCGGCCTCGGCGACGAAGGCGAACTTCGACTCGAGGATCTGGGGGAACTCCGTGCCGTACACCCGGGGCCAGAAGTAGCGGGCCTGCCGCAGCGCCGCCGAGTGGAACGTGCGGGCCTGGACGCCGCCCGCGCCGAGCGTGCGCAGGCGCTCGCGCATCTCGCCCGCCGCCTTGACCGTGAACGTGACCGCCAGCACCTCGGTGGGCTTGTAGACGCCCGTCGCGGTGCCGTAGGCGATGCGGTGCGTGATCGCGCGGGTCTTGCCGGTTCCGGCGCCGGCGATGACGCACACCGGACCCCGCAGGGTGGTGGCGACCTCGCGCTGCTCGGGGTCGAGTCCGTTCAGCAGGTCGTCGGCGTCAGACATGGTCTCCAGATCGCGTCGGGGGTGGGCAGCGACCAGCGTAGCCCCGCCCGGCGACACGATCCGGCGCCGCACACAGGGTCCCCGGGAATGGGCGTGGTCCGCGGCACGTTGACCCTTGAAGAGGCTTCTGTTCCGAACCGAGAGGGTCCCGATGTCCGACGCATCCTTCGTCCTGTACTCCACGCCGTGGTGTGGCTACTGCCACCGACTCAAGTCGCAGCTGCAGCGCGAGGGCATCGAGTTCACCGAGGTCGACATCGAGCAGGATCCCGCGTCCGCCGACATCGTCGAGCAGGCCAACGGCGGCAACCAGACCGTCCCGACGCTCGTGTTCTCCGACGGCACCGCGCTGACCAACCCGTCCGTCGCGCAGGTCAAGGCCCAGCTCGGGCTCTGACCCACGCCCATGGTGTAATGACACCCACGTGAGGTAGAATTCCACCATGGCCCTCAACATCAAGAACGAGCACGTCCACGAGCTGGCGCGCGAGGTCGCGCTCCGCACGGGACGCACTCAGACGAGTGCCATCGAGCTCGCGCTCGAGAGGCTGCTGGCCGAGCTCGAGCGAGAGTCCTCCGACGCCGCCCGACTCGACCGCATCCACGTGATGCAGCAACTCGCCGCCGACAAGCCGCTGGACTCCGGCGACCTGTACGACGAGGCCGGCTTGCCCCGGTGATCGTCGACACCTCGGCCGTCGTCGCCGTCATCAAGCGTGAGCCCGGCTGGGAGGCGATCGACCGGTCCCTCGCCTCGGCGTCGGGTCCGCGCATGTCCGCCGGCACCTATCTCGAGCTCGGCATCGTCGTCGACCAGGCTGGCGACCCGGCGCTCTCGCGCCAGCTCGACGCCCTGTTGCGCGACTGGGGTGTCGCCATCGAGCCCGTCACGGCAGGGCACGCCAAGACCGCGCGCGAGGCCTACCGCGACTTCGGCCGCGGGTCGGGCCATCGAGCCCGCCTCAACTTCGGTGACTGCTTCGCCTACGCCCTGGCTACCGAAACCGGCGAGCCGCTCCTGTTCGTCGGAGACGACTTCGCCGCGACGGACCTCCCTCCGGCTCTGAACCGGGGCTGACCCGACCCCTGTCAGGACCAGGTGCCGGGCAGGTCGCCGCCGTACCACTGCTCCACGAGCCACCGCGAGATCGAGACCTTCGCTGGCGGCAGGGCGACGGTCTCGTCCTCGATCGCCTGCACGAGCTCCTCGCGGGTGAACCAGCGCGCCTCGGCGATCTCCTTGTCGTCGAGCGTGAAGTCCGTGGACTCGGCCACCGCGCGGAAGCCGAGCATGAGGCTCTGCGGGAACGGCCACGGCTGGCTGCCCAGGTAGGTGGCATCGCCGACGGTGATCCCGACCTCCTCGGCCACCTCGCGGCGCACCGCGTCCTCGAGGGTCTCCCCCGGCTCGACGAATCCGGCCAGCGTGGAGAAGCGGCCCTCGGGCCAGTTCGGGTTGCGCGCCAGGAGGCAGCGGTCGTCCTCGTCGGTGACGAGCATGATCACGGCCGGGTCGGTGCGGGGGTAGTGCTCGGTGCCGCACGACGGGCAGACCCGCAGGTGACCCGCTTGGGCGCTGTAGAGGTACTCGCCGCAGCGGGAGCAGTAGGTGTGCGACTGCAGCCACCGCGCCAGGCCCACCGCGTGGATCGCCAGCGACAGCTCGTCGGGGTCGAGCAGGGGGGCCAGCACCCGGATGCTGACGGGACTCAGCTCGCGCGGGACCCGCTGCAGCGCCACGGCCGCGTGACGCCTGCCGTTCTGGTCGCCGAGCAGGATCCACTCGCCGTCGGGCGCCTCGTCGACCGTCGTCCACCGCAGAGCAGGGCCGTCGATCGTCGCGACGTGCTCGCCGCCGAGGACGAGCACCCGGGTGTCGGGCGTCTTCCACAGGTCATCGCGCGGCCTCAGGTTCCCCGCTCGGTCGTGCCTGGCCCGTTCGAACGCGAAATCCACGCCTCACCGTAACCCGAGCCGGGCCTCGAGTGCCGCCCGGTCGGGCAGGTCGTCGAACGTGCGCGACGAGCCGAGCCGCACGTAGTGGAAGGTGCCCACCACTCGCTCGGGCTCGATGCCCTGCATCTCGGCCCAGGCGATCCGGTAGAGCGCGAGCTGCAGCGGATCGGCGTCGGGCGTGCGGTTGGTCTTCCAGTCGACGACCTCGAACCCCGCCTGACCGTCGGCCAGCTCGGTGGCGAACACGGCGTCGATGCGGCCGATCACCTGCTGGCCGCCGAGCCGCAGGGAGAACGGCGCCTCGACGACCAGGGGCTCGCGACCCGCGAACGGCCCGGACTCGAAGGCCTCCTTGAGCGCCTCGAGATCGGACTCGTCGGCGACCTCGGCATCGCCGCGCCCGGGCAGCTCGTCGGGGTCCAGCAGCGTCTGCTGGCCGTACCGGGACTCGATCCAGGCGTGGAACTTCGTGCCGAACCGCGCGGCCGCCGACGGGCGGCGGGGCATCGGGCGCGCCAGCGACCGGACGAAGGCCTCCTCGTCGGCGTCGAGCGCGAGCACGTCGGTGGCCGACAGGGACGCGGGCAGGGTGACCTCGATGCGCCGCTCGGCACGCGCCCGCGCCTCCTCCAGGAGCAGGTCGAGGTCGGTGCGCAGCTCGGCGAGGCGCTCGTCGCCCTCCACGGGAGGAGCCTGCGGCTCGTGCAGGTGCCCACGGACGGCGTCGGCGAGCTCGCGGCGGCGGTCGAACGAGGTGAGCGCGACCGGCCAGGGCACGGTCTGATCGACGAGATGGGGGTTCTGGTCGTCGTCGGCGGGCGGCTCGGCCCACACGACCGGCTCGATGCCACGCTGGGCCAGCCAGTCGCGCACGTCGACCAGGAACGCCGACTCGGCGCGCGGACGCAGCTGGGTGCGACCCCACCGGTGGCCACTGACGTGCAGGCGTCGCTTGGCTCGCGTGAACGCCACGTAGGCGAGCCGGATCTCCTCCATCAGCGCGTCGCGACGGGTGTCCTCCTCGAACGCCTTCTTCGCCGGGCCGGTGAACTCGGCGACCTGCGGCACGAAGTCGACGTCGCCGCGCAGCGGCGCTGGGAGGGCCTTGGCGACCGTGGGCCAGCGCGAACGGCCGCGCCCGGAAGGGAAGACCGTGCCGGACACGAACGGCACGAAGACCTCCTCGAACTCCAGCCCCTTGGCCCGGTGGATCGTCAGCAGCTTGATCGAGTCGGCGTCGGACGGAGCGCTCAGCTCCATGCCCTCGTTGTACTCGCGCTCGGCGTCGAGGTGCGCCAGCAGACCCGGCAGCGAGGCGTAGCGGTCGTGCTGGGCGTAGTCGCCGATCGCGTCGATCAGCAGCGCGAGGTTGTCGGTGGGGACGCCGGCGACCGGAAGCTCCACGTCGAGGTCGAGCTCGGTGACGACGCGGCGGGCCAGGTCGAGCAGCGGCTCGTGGGCGTGGCGTCGCAGCCGCCGCAACATCGCGGCCAGGTCGGCAAAGCGGGTGCGCGCGGCCTCGGAGTACTGCCCCGGGCCCGGATCCTCCACGGCCTCGGCGAGCGAGACGATCTCGGTGGGATCGACGCCGGCCGTGGCCTCGTCGAGGGCCGCCTGCAGGACCGCGTCGGGATCGGAGCCGTCCGGCTCTCCCCCACTGCGCCACTGGCGCCCGAGCTCGGCCGCTCGCTGGCCGAGCAGCGCGAGGTCGCGCTCGCCGATCCGCCAGCGCACCCCGGTGAGCAGGCGGAGCATCGCCGGGTTGGCGGTGACGTCGTCCAGCACGGCCAGCACGGAGAGGACGTCGACGACCTCGGGCTGCTGGAGCAGGCCGGTGAGGCCGACGATCTCGACGGGGAGCCCCCGCGAGCGCAGGGCACGGACGATCTCCGGGTTCTCGTTGGTGGTGCGCACCAGGATCGCGATGTCGCGTCGCGACACGCCGCTCTCGACCGACTGCACGACGAGGTCGACCAGCGCCTCGATCTCCTGGGCCACCCCCTCGTGCAGGGCGACCGAGACCTCGCCCGACGGGTTCTCGGGGGCCGCCCGCAGCGGCGTCACGATCTCGGCGATCCCGGGCGAGCCGTAGTAGTCGCGGGCGACGTAGCCGGCGAGGTCGATGATCTCCGGCGCGCACCGACGCGTGACGTCGAGGCTGAACAGCCGTCCCTTCTCGCCGCCCGCGCCCGGGAAGTCGTCGAGGAACGCGGTGAGGTTGCCCGAGGCGGCGCCGCGCCAGCCGTAGATGCCCTGGGCCGGGTCGCCGACCGCACTGATCGGACGGCCGGCGAACAGGGCCTGCAACAGGTCGCGCTGGGCCACCGACGTGTCCTGGTACTCGTCGAGCAGCACCACGTCGTAGCGCTCCCGCAGCACCTGCTGGACCTCGGGCACGGTGGCGAGCTGGGCACCCCAGGCCATCTGGTCGGAGAAGTCCATGACGCCGGCGTCGGCCTTGGCCGCGCGGTACTCGTCGACGAGGTCGGCCAGCTCGTCGCGCTTGAGGCACGCGGCGACGATCTCCTCGTGCCACTTGAGCGGCTTCTCGGCCCGCTCGGCCGCCTCGATCGTGGTTCGGTCGAACGCGCGGAGCTCGTCGGTGGTGACGAGGTGCTCGGACAGCTGGCCGTCGAGCTCGAGCACGTCGCCGATCACGGTGGGCAGCCAGGCCGAGACGTGCCGCAGCGGACCGTCGTGGCCTCGGGCGGTGCGCGCCGCGATCTGGAACCGGGTCGCGTCGGCCAGCACGCGCAGGTCGGGCTCGATCCCCATCCGCAGCCCGTGCTCCGCGATCAGCGTGCCGGCGAAGGCGTGGTAGGTCGAGACCGTGGGCTCGCCGAACTCGGAGAAGTCGCCGACGAGGTCGAGCGACTCGCGCACCCGGCCGGCCAGCTCGGCGGCGGCCTTCGACGTGAACGTGAGCCCGAGCAGGCGGTCGGGTGCGTAGCCGAGGTGGCCCACGAGCCACACGACGCGCGCCGCCATGACCGCGGTCTTGCCCGCACCGGCGCCGGCGATGATCGCCTGGGGCTGCGCCGGGTCGGCGGTGATCGCGGCCAGCTGCGGATCGCTGAAGGGGATGCCCAGCACCTCGCGCAGGTGGTCGGTGTCGCGGACGAGGGGGGTCACTGCGGTGCTCCGATCATTCGAGACCCCCGACCGTGGGGCCGGTGATCACGGGGCACAGGGTCTGGAAGTCGCAGAAGCCGCAGTGCTCGTTGGGGCGCGCCACGAGGCTCTCGTCGCGCACGACGCGGGCCGACTCGGCCAGCAGCTCGAGGGCGAAGAACGCCTCCTCGGGCGCGGGTGCGGCCTGCGGCTGGACCTTCGGGGAGTCCGGGTCCTTGGCGCCGGCGGGCGTGCGGAGCTGGACGAGCTCGGCACCACCGGAGCGGGCCTGGTCGACCCCGAGCGACGCGACGGCCCCGTGCTCGACGGCGACCTGGTAGATGCCGAGCTGGGCGTGCTCGGCGATCTTGCGCGGGCCGGGCGCGTTGCGGCTGGTCTTGAAGGCGACGACGTGGACCCGCCCCTCGGCGTCGATCTCGACGCGGTCCATGGAGCCGCGAAGCAGGACCTCCTCACCGCCGACCACGAGCGTGGTGGTGAATGCGTGCTCGGCCGCCAGCGGCGTGCGCGGGTTGGCCCGGTGCCACCGCGCGAACCGGACGAGCGTCTCGTGGGCGGCCTGCCGCTCGCGCTCACCCAGCCAGGCCGCCTGGTGGTCGAGCCGGTGCCAGACCTCGTCGAGCCGGGCGGCCATGGCCACCTCGTCGGGCTCGACCCCGCGCTGGACCACGTCGGCTGCGAGGGCGTGCACGATCGAGCCGAAGCCCTGCGCCGACGTGGAGGCGGACTCGCCGTGCGCCTCGCGGCCGAGGAACCAGCGCAGCGAGCACGCGGTGATCCCCTCGACCGCCGACCCGGACAGGGCCAGCGGGTGGTCCTGTGGTCGCCACGGAGCGTCGGACAGGGTGGGACCGGACAGCCCCCACCAGCGGTCGGGGTCGGCCGCCCGGGTGGGCGGCAGGTCGGCACGGACGATCTCGGCCAGCATCGCGGCGGCCTCGTCGCGCACCGCCGGGTCCTCGGCCTGCTCGCCGACGCGTCGCAGCTCGGCGACCACGCCACGCAGCGACACGGGACGCGCCGGCCGGCCCAGCGGGAGGTCGGCGTCGGTGCCGAACCCGGCGCCGAGCAGCTCGGCGACGAAGCGCGACGGCTGATCCCCGTCGTCGGTGGGCGTCTGGACCGCGGTGACCACCAGGCGGCTGGTGGCACGGGTGCAGGCGACGTAGAACAATCGGCGCTCCTCGCGCAGCTGCTCGCCGCGCGCACCGGGCTCGGCCGGGCCGTCGAGGTGCTCCGAGCGCAGCAGGCTGCCGCGCGTGCGCAGGTCGGGCCACCGTTGGGCCTGCACGCCGGCGACCACCACGAGCGGCCACTCCAGCCCCTTCGACCGGTGGGCCGTCATCAGCCGGACGGCATCGGGGCGCGTGGCGCTGGTCTCGAGCTGGTCGGCGGGGATCTGCTGGGCGCGCAGCTCGGCCACGAAGTTCACGGCGTCGCGGCGGCGGCCGCCCTCCTCCGCCCTGGCCGCGTGGCGGAAGAGCGCGCACACCGCGTCGAGGTCGCGGTCGGCGTGCACGCGGCCCTCGACGCCGGCCCACTGCTCGCGCAGACGGGCCGGCCAGCCGGTGCCGTCCCACAGCAGCCAGAGCGCCTGCTCGGGCGGCTCGCCGCGTCGCAGCACGGTCGCCGCCCGACCGAGGAGTGCGGCGAGGTCGCGGGCCGCGCCGACGGCGTCGGCGGTGGAGCGATCGGTGGTGGTGAGGCCCAGCGCCGCGGGATCCAGGAGCGCCGCGGCCACGAGGTCGCCCGACGGGGTCTCCGGATCGCGCTGACGGAGGGCACGGCCGAGCCGGCGCATCGCCGGCCCGTCGAGCCCGGCGAGCGGACCGGTGAGCAGGGCCTCGGCCGTCTCGGTGTCGAGCGCCTCCTCGCGCGCGATCCGGTCGGCGGCCTCGAGGGCCAGCAGCAGCGTCCGGACCGCGGGCTGGGCCACGGGCGGCACCTCGTCGCCCGCCACCTCCACCGGCACACCGGCGGGGCCGAGCACGCGCTGGAGCCGGGTGAGGTCGGCGCCGGTGCGCACCAGGACCGCCATGTCGGACCAGGAGAGGCCGTCGTCGAGATGGGCCCGGCGCAGGAGGCCGGCGATGTGCTCGGCCTCGGCGGTGGCGGACGCGTACGTGGCGACCTCCACCCGTCCCTCCTCAGAGGCGGCCGACTTCAGATTGCGGTGCTGGTCGGCGGCGCGGGCGTCGAGTCCCGGCGGAACCGGCGGGTTCCCCAGCGCCACGCGCGCGGCGGTCAGGATCCGCGGCCCGAAGCGACGGGTGGTGGTGAGGGCAACGGTGGGCGCCGGCCGGCCGGCCGACGCGAACTGCTGGGGGAAGCGCGTGATCGCCGCCGGATCGGCGCCGCGGAAGCCGTAGATCGCCTGGTCGTGGTCGCCCACCACGACGAGGTCGCGACCGTCGCCGGCCAGGTCGTGCAGCAGCCGGACCTGCAGCGGGTCGGTGTCCTGGTACTCGTCGACCACGACGAGTCGGTAGCGGTCGCGCAGCGCCCGGCGGTGGTCGCGGTCGCCGGCGATCGCCGCGGCGCGCGTGACGAGGTCGGTGTAGTCCGTGCGGTTCTGGAAGTCGATGACCTGGTGGTACTCCTCGATCGCGTCGGCGACGCGGGCCCACTCGGGCCGCTCGCGGGTGATCGCCAGCGCGCGCAGGTCGTCGGGGCCGAGGCCGCGCGTGACCGCCGCGGCCATGAACGACTGGAGCTCGGCCGCCAGGCCGCGGGTGCCGAGCGCCTCGCGCAGGGACTCGGGCCAGGTGGCGGGGTCGTGCCCGCCGAGCAGGTCGGCGACCACGGCGTCGCGGGCCGGGGCGGTCATCAGCTCGGGCGGGGCGGCGAACGCCTCGGGATCGCTGAACTCGCGCACGAGGGCGTAGCAGAACGCGTGGAAGGTCATCGCCGGCACGGTGGCGGCGGTGCCCGACAGGCGCCGCCCGATCCGGTCGCGCAGCTCGCCCGCGGCCTTGCGGCTGAAGGTCAGGACGAGGATCTGGTCGGGGGTGAGCTCGCCGGACTCGATGCGGTCGACGACGACCTCGACGAGCGTGGTGGTCTTGCCCGTTCCGGGTCCGGCCAGGACGAGCAGCGGCCCGCCACGGTGGTCCACGACCGAGCGCTGGGCCTCGTCGAGCGAGGGCGCTGCGGCACGCACGGCATCGGGCCGCCGGAGGACGAGTTCGGGCACAGGACCATGCAACCAGACGGCCCCGACAGTCCTCAGAAGTCGGGAGCCAGCGCGTCCTTCACGACCACGCGGCCGCTGCGGACCGGGGTGCCTTCGTCGCGCCAGTGCTGCTGGGCGTCGACGACCAGGTGCGCCGGCAGGGAGCCGTCGGCGCGGACGACGCGCCACCACGGCACGCCGTGACCCTCGAGCGACATGACCCGCCCGACCTGGCGCGCGCCGCCGCGGCCCAGCCGCTCCGCGATGAGGCCGTACGTCGCGACGCATCCCGGCGGGATCTGCTCGACGACCTCGAGCACGGCCTCGGTGAAGTCCTCGTCCATGGCCCCGATCCTGTCAGCAGGACCGGGGCTGGACGAGCCTCAGTAGTTGGGCTGGCTCGGGTCGATCTGGTTGACCCACGCCACGACGCCGCCGCCGACGTGCACGGCGTCGGAGTAGCCGGCGCCCTTGAGCACCGCGAGCGCCTCGGCCGAGCGGACGCCCGACTTGCAGTGCAGGACGACCTGCTTGTCCTGCGGCAGCCGGTCGAACGCCTTGCCGGCGAGGATCTCGCCCTTGGGGATCAGCACCGACCCGGGGATCTGGTTGATCTCGTACTCGTTGGGCTCGCGCACGTCGACCAGGACGAAGTCGCGGCCCCCGTCATTGCGCTCCTTGAGCCAGCCGTCGAGCGTCGCGACCGAGATCGTGGAGTCGGCGGCCGCGTCGGCGGCCTCGTCGCTGATCGCACCGCAGAACGCCTCGTAGTCGCCCATCAGCTCGGTGGGCAGCACGCCATTGGGGTCACGGCGGACCTTCAGCGTCGTGTACCGCATCTCGAGCGCGTCGTAGACCATGAGGCGGCCGATGAGCGGGTCACCGATGCCGGTGAGCAGCTTGATCGCCTCGGTGACCATGATCGACCCGATCGAGGCGCACAGGACGCCCAGCACGCCGCCCTCGGCGCACGACGGGACCATGCCCGGCGGCGGCGGCTCGGGGTAGAGGTCGCGGTACTGCGGTCCCTCCTGCGCCCAGAAGACCGAGACCTGGCCCTCGAAGCGGTAGATCGAGCCCCACACGTACGGCTTGTTCAGGATGACGGCCGCGTCGTTCACCAGGTAGCGCGTGGCGAAGTTGTCGGTGCCGTCGAGGATCAGGTCGTACTGGCTGAAGATGTCCAGCACGTTGTCGTTGTCCAGGCGCACGTTGTGCGTGATGACGTTGACGTACGGGTTCGTCTCGGCCACCGACTCCGCGGCGCTCTGCACCTTGGGCTTGTCGATGTCGGACTGGCCGTGGATCACCTGGCGCTGCAGGTTCGACTCGTCGACGACGTCGTCGTCGATGATGCCGAGGGTGCCGACGCCGGCCGCCGCGAGGTAGAGCAGGGCGGGGCTGCCGAGTCCACCGGCGCCGATGACCAGCACCTTCGCGTTCTTCAGCCGCTTCTGTCCCGTCATGCCCACGTCGGGGATGATCAGGTGGCGGCTGTACCGACGCACTTCGTCGATGGTCAGTTCGTCGGCGGGTTCGACCAGGGGCGCGACCACGGGCTTCTCCTTCGGTTGCTGGGCTCACCGGGCTCAACCCGGCGCCGACGTCCATTGTTCCTCGCCCGTCCCAGCATGTGGCGCGAGGTCCGGTCCGTGGACACCGCGTCGGAAACGACCGGCGGGTAACCGACCGCTAGGGTTGGGGACGTGACCCAGACCCCAGAGGCTCGCCCCCGCGCAGGGCGGCTGCCCCGCACCGCACGGCGTGCCCAGCTGCTGGACGTCGCCCTCGACGTCTTCGTGGAGCAGGGCTACCACTCGGCCTCGATGGACGAGATCGCCGAGCGCGCGGGCGTGTCCAAGCCGGTGCTCTACCAGCACTTCCCCGGCAAGCTCGACCTCTACACCGCTCTGGTCTCCACGGCGGTCGACACCGTGATCGAGGGCGTGCGCGAGTCGCTCGCGTCCACGCAGGACAACCGCGAGCGCGTCCAGGCCAGCATGCAGCTCTGGTACGACAGCGTCGCCGACCGCGAGAAGGCCTTCCGCCTCGTCTTCGAGTCCGACCTGACCAGCGACCCCGAGGTGCGCGAGCTGGTCGACCGGGTCACGTCCGAGTCCGCCGCCGCGATCGCCGAGGTGATCGTCGAGGACACCGGCCTGTCGCGCGGAGCCGCCGAGCTGCTCGCGGCCGGCCTCGTCGGGATGGGTCACGTCGGCGCTCGCGCCTGGCTCTCCGGCGCGTCGGGCCTCTCGCGCGACGACGCCGTCACGCTCGCCTCGACTCTCGCCTGGCGCGGGATCGGCGGGTTCCCCAAGCCCACCAATCAAGGAGATGAGTGACCGTGGAGGTCAAGATCGGCGTCCAGAACGCCGCCCGTGAACTGTCCGTCGACACCGATGTCGAGCCCGACACCGTGCTGGCCACGCTGAACGGCGCGCTCAAGGACGACTCGCTGTTCACGCTCACCGACAGCAAGGGTCACACCGTGGCGGTCCCGGCCGACAAGGTCGCCTACCTGTACTTCAACGCCGACACCGGTCGCAAGGTCGGCTTCGGTCTCACCAGCTCCTGACGGAGCGGGCCCCGCTCAGGCGTCGAGCCCCAGGCGGGCCATGCGCTGGGCGTGGGCCTCGGTGATCCGGGTGAACATGCGGCCGATCGAGGCCAGGTCGAAGCCTCCGGGCCGGTCGGCGGCGCCGACCACCACCGCGGTCAGCACGTCGCGCTCGGCCACCACCATCTGCGCCTGGCTCAGCGCCTCGCCCATCAGACGACGTCCCCACAGGGCGAGCCGGCCCGCCACCCGCGGGTCGGCGGCGATCGCCTCGCGCACCTGATCGACCACGAACTCGCTGTTGCCGGTCTGACTCATCGTCTCCAGCACCAGCTGGCGCGTGTCGGCGTCGAGGAACGCCGCGATCTCACGGTAGAAGTCGGCCGCGAGCCCGTCGCCGACGAACGCCTTCAGCAGCCCCTCGAGCCAGTCGGACGGCTCGGTCTTGCCGTGGAAGCGGGCGAACGTCGTCCGGAACGACTCCATCGCCGCGTACGGGTCCTCACCGAGCTCGACGAGCCGGTCGCGCAGCTGCACGAAGTGACTCCACTCCGAGGCGGCCATCGTCTGGATCGCGACCTTCGTGCGCAGGTCGGGCGCGTCCTGGGAGTCCTGGTTCAGCTGCTCCACCGCACTGAGCTCGCCATAGCTGAGCAGCGCCAGCAGCTCGACCACGCCGGCCCGGTAGTCGGGATCGTCGAAGGGTCCGCCGGGCACCTGATCGGAGGTCATGATCGGGACTGTAGCGCGGCGCCGGCCCGCATCGCGGCGCGGAACGTTAGACTGAAGGGGTATTCGCCGATCCTGTCCCCTCAGGATCCAAGCCATTCGAGATCCGCTGACAGTAGATCGCACACAGAAAACAGAGCAGACCCCTGACTACCTTCACCGAACTGGGCGTCATGCCCGAGATCGCCGACGCCCTCGCCGACAAGGGCATCATCGAGGCCTTCCCCATCCAGGAGATGACCCTCTCGGTCGCCCTCATGGGAACCGACCTCATCGGCCAGGCCCGCACGGGCACCGGCAAGACGCTGGCGTTCTCCATCCCCGTCATCCAGCGCACCGTGGCCCCGCACGACCCCGACTACGACCAGCTGGCCGCGCCCGGCAAGCCGCAGGCGCTCATCGTCGCTCCCACGCGTGAGCTGGCGATCCAGGTCGCGAACGACGTCAAGACGGCGTCGAAGAACCGCGGCACCCGCATGCTGACGATCTACGGCGGCGTGCCGTACGAGCCGCAGCTCGAGGCCCTCGAGACCGGCGTCGACATCGTCGTCGGCACCCCCGGCCGCATCCTGGACCTGGTGAACCGTCGGGCCCTGGACATCAGCCACGTGAAGTCGCTCGTCCTCGACGAGGCCGACGAGATGCTCGACCTGGGCTTCCTGCCCGACGTCGAGTCGATCCTGGCCCGCACCCCCGAGACGCGCCAGACGATGCTGTTCAGCGCGACGATGCCGTCGTCGATCGTCACGCTGGCGCGCAAGCACATGCACCACCCGATGAACATCCGTGCCGAGTCGGCCGAGTCCGGGCAGATGGTGCCCGCCACGAGCCAGTTCGTCTGGCAGGCCCACGACATGGACAAGCCCGAGGTCGTCGCCCGCATCCTGCAGGCCGACGACGTCGAGCGCGTCGTGGTGTTCACCCGCACGAAGCGACAGGCGCAGCGCGTCGCCGACGACCTGGCCGACCGCGGCTTCCCGGCCTCGCCGCTGCACGGCGACATGGCCCAGAAGGCACGTGAGAAGGCGCTCGACGGCTTCCGCGAGGGCAAGGTCAGCATCCTGGTGGCCACCGACGTCGCCGCCCGCGGCATCGACGTGGCCAACATCAGCCACGTCATCAACTACACGTGCCCGGAGGACGACAAGACCTACGTCCACCGCATCGGTCGCACGGGTCGCGCCGGCGCCTCGGGCATCGCGGTGACGTTCGTGGACTGGGCCGACCTGCAGCGCTGGAAGCTCATCAACAAGGCGCTCGACCTGCCCTACGACGAGCCGCTGGAGACGTACTCCACGTCGGACCACCTGTTCCAGGACCTCGGCATCGATCGCAACGTCAAGGGCCGGCTGAAGCCCCCGGCGCCCAAGGAGCCCCGCTCCGAGGGTGGCCGCGACGGCCGCCGTGACGGTCAGCGTCGCGATGGCCAGCGTCGCGACGGCCAGTCGCGCGACGGCGGCGACCGCAGCCGTCAGCGCACCCGTGGCGGCAAGCCCGTCGAGGGCGAGGCCCGTCCCGCCGAGACCGCCCCCGCGGCGTCCGGCGAGGAGCAGCCTGCGGGCGAGGGCCAGGCGCGTCGTCGCCGTCGTCGTCGCCGTCCCTCGGGTGGTCAGGCGTCGGGTCCGGCGCCCGCCTCCGCCTCCTGACGCACCACGTCCTGACGAGATCCCCCGCCGACCGGCTGCTTGCCGGTGGGCGGGGGATTCGTCGTCTCAGGCCGTGACGATGACCGGGGTGCCGTCGGGCGCCCAGTCCCAGAGGTACTTCGCGTCGGACTTCTTCTGGCGCACGCAGCCGGCGGACAGCGGCTCGCCCAACTGCTCCTCGGTCTGCTCGGGCTTGCCGTTGTTGTAGACCGGGATGGAGTGGAAGCCGATCGGCGCGCTCCAGCCCGTGGCGAAGCGCACGAAGTACTCCATCGAGCCGGTGTAGTCGAAGCTCGTGGCGTGGCGCTGCCGGGAGGTGACCGAGTACGAGCCCGGCTGGAGGTTGTCGAAGCGGCTGCCGGACACCAGGTAGGTGCGGTCGACCTTCTCGTCGGCCTCGATGAGCCACACGCGCTGGTCGGACTGGTCGAAGACGATGCGCCGGCCCTCCCCCGAGCCCTGGGGCGGCGGGGGTCCCGCGGCCGCCTGCTTCGCGACCGGCTGGTCCTTCGACGCCGGCTGCTCCTTCGCGGCGCTCTGGCCCTTCGCGGTGGCCGCTGCCCGGGGCGCGGCCTGCTTCGCGGTCGCCTGCTTCGCGGTGGCCGCGTCGGCACGCGCGGTGGCGGCCGTCACGACCGGTGTCACCGTCTCGGAGACGGCGGCGCCGGAGCGCGACGAGCCTGCGGACGCGGCTGGATCGGCCTGGACGAGGGAGACGGCCGACACCGTCGCGGTCAGCGCGACGGCGCCGACGAGCATCGCGATGCGACCGAGGTGGACACGGGGCGGGGAAGCCATGTCTCCCACGGTAGGCGCCACCTTGCGCCGATGGCCGACTTCGCGTGGGGTGCGCGTGGCGGAACCACCCTCGCCGGGCGTGGCTGGACTCATCGGCCCTTGACCAGCAGCCGCGCCACGGCCCGGTAGGCGTCGGCGCCCTTGTGGGTGCGCGCGGTGCTGAGGATCGAGCGGCCGATCGCGGGCGCCTCGGCGAAGCGGATGGTCTTGGGGATCGGCGGCTCGAGCACCTCGAGGTCGTACGTCTCGGTGATGGCCGCCAGCACGTTGCGCGCGTGCGCCGTGCGCCCGTCGTACATCGTCGCGAGCACGCCGCGGATGACGAGGTCGGGATTGATGAACTGGCGGACGTCGTGGATGGTGTCGAGCAGCTGGCCGACGCCGCGGTGCGAGAGCGTCTCGGCCTGGAGCGGGATCAGCACCTGGTCGGCGGCGGAGAGCGCGCCGATCGTCAGCACGCCCAGGGCCGGCGGGCAGTCGAGGATGATCCAGTCGTAGTCGTCGGCGATCTTCGCCAGCGCCACCCGCAGCCGCTGCTCGCGGCCGGTGCGCGTGACGAGGTTCTCCTCGGCCTCGGCGAGCGCGACGTTGGCCGGCAGCAGGTCGAGGCCCTCCTCGGTGGTGACGAGCGCGTCGCGGGCCGGGACCTTGCCGAGCAGGACCTCGGCGACGGTGACCTCGAGCTCCTCGGGATCGATGCCGAGGGAGAACGTCAGGCTGCCCTGCGGGTCGAGGTCGACCAGCAGCACGCGCTGACGCTCCTCCAGCAGGGCCGCGCCGAGCGACGCGACGCTGGTGGTCTTGGCGACGCCGCCCTTCTGGTTGGCGAGGGCCAAGGTGGTGGTCACGCCGACATTGTGCCATCGACGGGGGTGGGCCTCCCGCAGGCGGGACATCGGTTCACTGGCATGCTGGATCCATGACCCGAACGGCCCTGATCACCGGCGCCACCGCCGGCATCGGAAACGCGTTCGCGCGGCAGCTGGCGCGGCGTGGAACCCACCTCGTCCTCGTCGCCCGCGACACCGTCCGGCTGGAGCAGGTCGCCGCCGAGCTGACCGACGCGCACCAGGTCGAGGTCGAGGTCATCACCGCCGACCTGGCCACCCTTCAGGGGATGGACCGGGTCGCGGACCGCCTGTCGGAGTCGGGGCGCCCGATCGACCTGCTGGTCAACAACGCGGGTGCCTCCCTCGCCGGCTGGTTCGGCTCCACCGCCATCGCCGACGAGGACCGCCAGCTCGACCTGCTGGTGCGAGCGCCGATGCACCTGATGGACGCCGCCATCAAGTCCATGTCGGGCCGCGGCCGCGGCGGGATCATCAACGTCGCCAGCGTCGCAGCGTTCACCCCGCGGGGCGCGTACTCCGCCCACAAGGCGTGGCTGGTGAACATCTCGCAGTGGGCCAACTGGCACTACGCCGACGTCGGCATCACCGTGCAGGCCCTGTGCCCCGGCTTCACGCGCACCGAGTTCCACCAGCGGATGGGCGCGGAGATCAGCAACGTGCCGAGGTGGATGTGGCTCAAGGCCGACGCCGTGGTGAAGGACTCGCTGCGCGACCTCGAGCGCGGCAAGGCGATCTCCGTCCCCTCGCTGCGCTACAAGGTGCTCATGGCGGTGGCGCGGTACGCCCCCGCCACCGTCGTCGCGAAGATCGCCCAGCGGGGTCGATGATCCGGTGAGCGTCCCCAAGACCCTCGAGATCCCCGAGGGCGTCGAGGTCCTCCGCGCCGAGACGAGCCGCAGCGAGCACGCCGTCCACCGGGCGCGCGCCGCCGGCGAGCGCCGGGGCTCGATCCTGCTCGTGCCCGGCTGGACGGGCAGCAAGGAGGACTTCACCCCCGTCCTGCCGCTGCTCGCCGGACTCGGGTTCGACGTCGTGACGTTCGACCAGCGCGGACAGTACGAGTCCCCCGGCGATCCGCTGGACGACTACTCGCTGGAGGCCCTCGCGGCCGATGCGCTCGCGGTGGCCGACGAACTGCTGGAGGACGAGCGCTTCCACCTGCTCGGGCACTCGTTCGGTGGCCTCGTGGCGCAGAACCTGACCATCGCCCACCCCCAGCGGGTACGCACCCTGACCCTGCTCTGCTCGGGGCCGGGCGCCCTCGGCGACTCCCCGACGCGGCCGCTGAAGCGCATCGCGGCGGCCATCGGCAAGGTGCCGCTGCTGGACATCCACCAGCTGCGCGAGCAGGGCATCAAGCGGCCCGCCCAGATCACCGCCTTCCTCGGGAAGCGCTTCTCGGCCAATGCGCCGGCCTCGCTCAAGGCGATGACGCAGCACCTGCTCGACGCCCCCGACCGGGTCGACGAGGTCGCGGCCACCGGCGTGCCGGTCTGGGTCGCCCGCGGGGAGGCCGACGACGCGTGGCCCCACGACGCCCAGGCCGAGATGGCCGAGCGGCTCGGCACCCAGATCGTGATCCTGCCCTCCGCGGCCCACTCCCCCGCGGTCGAGGCGCCCGACGAGTTCGTCGACGACTGGCGCGACTTCCTGCTCTCGCACTGAGCCCGCGCCCAGCGGCCTTCCGCGCCCCCTGACCGCGAGTGGCGGGCGTTTCTGCGCCACTCGCGACCCCGGTTGGCGCCACTCGGCGTGAGTCAGCGGCGGCGGCGCAGCGTGGCGGCGACGGCACGGCGCGCCACGGGTCCGAGGCCGTCGAGGGCGGCAGCCATCGCCGTGACCGCGTCGAACGAGCGATCGGAGTCGGCCTCGGTACGCACCGGGTCGGTGAGCTCGAAGCCGATGAACGCCGCCATCAGCAGATCGGTGAACGCCTCGGCGTCGACCACGCCCGCGAACGGGGAGCCCGGCGTGAGCAGCCGGTCCGCGACGCTGCGCAGCGGCGCGCGCCACAGGGCGAGCGCGTCGCGGGCGGCCGCGCCGATCCCGGGATCGGACTGCGCCAGGACGAGCGACTGCCCCAGCACCGACACGTGCCCGGCGCCGCGCTCGGCCTCCTGCACGTCGCGGGCGAGCTGGACGAGGTCGCCGAAGCTGGAGGCCGCGTCGAACCGCGCGCGATGCAGCTCGACCCGGTCACGCGTCGCGGTGACGCAGGCCTGCGCGACGAGGTCGGTGACGGATCCGTAGTGGTAGAAGACCAGGCCCTGGGCGACGCCGGCCCGCTGCGACACCGCGCGGGCGGAGACGGCGGCGATGCCGTCGGAGGTCATCACCTCGATCGCGGCCTCGACCAGGCGGCGCTTGGACTCCTCGGCGGACTTCGGCGGCACGGGGTTCAGTATGGCGCGACGGCCCGTGCGGCGCGGCGCTCGGCGGCTCGCAGGCCATGACGCAGCAGCCAGCGCAGGGTCAGCGCGCTCACGACGGCGACGCCGAGCGCCCACCCGACCGCTTCGAGCGACGCGGCTCTGAAGGCCCACGCCACGGACAGGGTCTCGAGGAAGCCGATCAGCCCGACGACGAGGACGCTCACCTCGATGGCGCGGCGGGCGCCAAGCTGGCGTTCGAGCGCGGGCCACGCCACGATGCTGACGATGCCAGGCACCGCTCCCAGGGCGATGCCGGCCGCCATGCCGATCGGCGCACCGGGGAACATCCAGTAGAAGATCGATCCCAAGAACCCCCAGGGACCAGCGCCTGGTCCTCGGTTCCACACCTCGACCGCGAAGTAGATCAGCATGAAGCCGAGGGAGCACAGCGCTCCGGAGAGCGGTGCGGCGACGGCCGCCCGCTCAGCGAACTGGAGCCGCGTCATGAGCGTCCTCCCTCGGCGAGGCGTTGCGAGTGCTGCTGGGCGAAGCGCTGCGCGGCCCGCAGGTGGAGCCACGCGATCACCGCGCACACCGCGGTCGCTGCGAGCACCCACGGGACAGCGGCGATCAGGTTGACTCCCCAGAGGCTGATCGCCGCGACGACCAGCTCGATGAGCACGATCGCCGTGACCAGGACGGTCAGGCGACGGACGGCGCGGTCCTCACCCACCGATTGCACGAGCTGCGGCCACGCACCCGCGGCGATGCCCGCCGGCACGATCCCCAGGGCGATCCCGGCCCCGAGTCCGTACCAGAGCGCCATCCCGACCCAGATCAGGAGCAGCGAGGGAAGCCCGAGGCGCTCCGAGGTCGTTCCTGCACCGAACGCACCCACGAGCAGGAAGCCGAGCGAACAGACGGCCCCCGCGACAGCGGAGGCGAGGACTCCCACCCCGAACACGACCATCGGCCTCATGGCTACCGCCTCCCATTTTTGAGCAACCGCTCAAGAACGAGATTAGCAGACCTGAGCGCCCCGGATCGCGAGTGGCGCAGAAAAGCCCGCCACTCGGCGAGTGGCGGGCGATTTTGCGCCACTCGCCGTTCGGGCGGGTGACGGCGGCGCGGTCAGCCGACGATGGCGCGGAGGGCGGCGACGTGGTCGCGGTAGGCGGCGCGGCCGGCCTTCGTGAACGCGGCCCACGAGCGCACGCGGCCGGCGCGGGTCGCCTTGGTGACCTTGACGCACCCGGCGTCCTCCAGCGCCTTGACCTGCTTGCTGAGGACCGACTCGCTCACGTCGAGCCGTTCGCGCAGGAGGGCGAACTCCGTCTTGTCGACCGTGTCGAGGATGGCGCAGATCTGCAGACGGTGCGGCGCGTGGATCAGCGGATCGAAGAGGCCGACACTCACGGCTGCTCCTCGATGCTGCGCACCCATGCCACGTCCCACGCCGGGCCCAGCACGGCCCAGGTCAGTGCCGTGACCACGGCGCCCACCGCGGCCACCACCGGCCCGGTCCAGGCGACCGCGAGAGCGACCAGCGACACCCCGATCATCAGCCATGCCCGCCAGGCGCCGGGCTCGCGCAGCGTGGCGAACGTGACGATGCCCGTGTGCTTCGTGTACCAGCTCATCGCGCCGAGGGCGGTGGCGAGGCCGACGACGTAGAGGACCCAGCGCACCGGCCCGTCGAGACCGAGCCCGAGGATCACCAGGCCCATCCCCACGCCGGCGACGGCGTAGTAGCCCTTCGGGCTCGCGGCCCGGTGCGCCGTCTCCCGACGCGTGGCGGCGATCTGCTCGAGCGCTTCGCGCGCCTCGTCCCGTTCGGTCATGGTTCCTCCACGTCTCGACGTGCCACCGCGTCTTTCCGCTGCGGCTTGCCAACATGGAAAGTCTAACTCGTGACTTTCCACCGTGGCAAGCCATGGCGGAAACCGACGCTCAGCCCAGGAGACGCTCGAGCTGCTCGGGATCGGTGAGGTTGGCGCCGAGGTGGAACGCCGGCCCCTTGCCCGCTCCGTGGTGGTCGCTCGACCCGGTACGCGCGAGACCGAGGTCGTCGGCGATCGCCCGGAGCTCGGCACGCGCCCGCTCGTCGTGGTCGGGGTGGTCGACCTCGAGACCGGCCAGACCTGCCTCCGTGAGCTCGGCCAGCAGCTCGGCGGTCATCTTGCCGCGGCTGTCGCGGGCCCAGGCGTGTGCCACCACCGGACGGCCGCCCGCCTCGCGGACCAGCCGCACCGCGTCGAACAGGCCCGCGGAGTAGCGCCCGACGTAGCCGGGCTTGCCGGGCACGAGCCAGTCGCGGAAGGCCTCGTCGCGGTCCTTGATGTAGCCCTTCGCGATCATCGCGTCGGCGACGTGCGGGCGACCCCAAGCCGCGGCGTCGCCGGCGACGGCGAACACCTCGGCCTCGGTGAGCGGCATGCCCAGCGCGGCGAGCTTCTCCAGGATCCGCGGCAGGCGCTGGTTCCGCCCACCCAGGACGCGCTCCAACTCCTCGACGAGCGGGGCGTACCCGGGGTCGAACTCGTAGCCCAGCAGGTGCACGCTGAGGCCCTCGTACTGCGTCGAGATCTCGATGCCGCGGATCAGCCGCAGGCCCACCTCGTCGGCCGCCTCCTGGGCCTCGGCCCACCCCTCGGTCGCGTCGTGGTCGGTGAGGGCGATCGCGTCGAGTCCCTCGGCCTTCGCCTTGCGCACGAGGTCGCCCGGCGTATCGGTGCCGTCGGATCGCGTCGAGTGGGTGTGGAGGTCGATGCGCACGTTACGAAGACTAGAGCCTGTGCGCGCGCGTGCTGTCCGGGACGTTCCACTGCAGGACCACGGGCTGCCCGCGGTCGTCGCCGAGTACCGAGTACGTCGCGGTGTCCAGCGCGAACACGCGGCCGTCGGCCACGTCCAGGCCCAGCCAGCGCGCCGCGAGGACCCGCAGCGAGTGCCCGTGCGCGAAGACCAGGGTGCGTCCGCCGAGCGATCGCGCGCGGTCCACCACGCGGTCGAGGCGGGCGCCGACCTGCTCGGCCGTCTCGCCGCCGGGCGACGGGTGGGACCACACCGTCCAGTCCGGCACGCTCTGGCGGATCTCCTCGGTGGTGACGCCCTCGTACTGCCCGTAGTCCCACTCGACGACGTCCTCGACCACCTCGACCTCGCCGAGCTCGCAGCCGGCCAGCTCGGCGGTGGCGAGGGCACGGCGCCGCGGACTGCTCCAGATGCGGTCGAACGCCACACCGGAGAGCAGGGGACGCAGCGCCTTGGCCTGGTCGCGGCCGAGGTCGGTCAGCTCCAGGTCGGTCACCGAGGTGTGCTTCCAGGCCCGGCTCCACTCGGTCTCGCCGTGGCGGACGAGCCAGAGCTCGGTGTCGGACTCGTAGGCGTTCATGAACTCAGCGTGGCACGAGGACCCAGTGGTCGAGGTCGAGCAGCACGCCGGGCGCGTACTTCCCGTCGTCGCCCTTGAGCGTCATCGACTCGTCGCGGCCCTTGGTGGCCACGAGCCGCAGCCGCAGCGCCCCGACGCCCGGCGCGGACGTCTCGGCCTTGTCGAGCACCTCGCTCCACGCGTAGATCGTGTCGCCGGCGAACGCGGGCGACGTGTGTGCCCCGGCGTTGATCGCGGCGATCAGCTGGGCGTTGGCCAGGCCGTTGAACGCCAGCGCGCGGGCCAGCGAGATGACGTGGCCGCCGTACACGAGGCGGTTGCCGTCGGGGCGGGCCTCGACGTTGAAGTGCACCTTCGCGGTGTTCTGCCACAGGCGGGTGGCCTGCTGGTGCTCGGACTCGGTGAGCGTGACGCCGTCGACGTGGTCGATCTTCTCGCCGACCTCGTAGTCGTCGAAGCGGTGCGGCTCGCCGGCGGCGACGAAGTCGTAGTCGGTGAAGTCCAGGCCGGCGGGGATCACGAGATCCTCGGCGGCGACGAACGGAGCGAGCTCCGGAACCACCGTCTCCGGCGCGGGCGCCTCGGTGTTCCGCTTGTGCACCATGACCCAGCGCGCCCAGTCCAGGACGACCTCGTCGCGCTGGTTCACGGCGGTGGAGCGGACGTAGACCACCCCCGTCTTGCCGTTCGAGTTCTGCTTCAGCCCGATGACCTCGGACGACGTCGAGATCGTGTCGCCCGGGACGATCGGCGCGTGGAAGCGGCACTCGGCGTACCCGAGGTTGGCCACCGCGTTGAGCGAGACGTCAGGGACGGTCTTGCCGAACGCGACGTGGAAGCCGATGAGGTCCTCGACCGGGTGCCCCTCGCCGTTCGATCCCGTGAGGCCGACCGAGGCGGCGAACACCGCGGACGAGGGCACCGCGAAGCGCGTGGGGTAGATCGAGCCGTAGACCGCCCGGTCGCCCTCGGTGATCGTGCGGGGCGTCGCGTGCTCGATCACCTGTCCGAGCGTGAAGTCCTCGAAGAAGTTGCCCGGGTTCGTCTTGCTCATGTCGTCCTCACTGTCGCCGATGGTGCGGGACCATCATGGCGGATCGTCAGAACGCCAGCGTCGCCGCGACCATGTTGTGGTCCGAGGGCGGGGTCACGCGGTAGCGCGCCTTGCGCAGGTTCGCGTCCACCACGGTCTCCCAGCCGCGGCCGCGGAGGCCCGCCGCGAGGACGTAGTCGATCCGCGTGCCCTGGTACCGGTAGTACGCGGCGGGGGTGGCACCGCGGGGCCGCTTCAGCTTCTTGTCGTTGTACATGCACGTGTTCTTCGCGCTGCCCGGTCCCTTGCCCGAGACGGCGTTGGAGGAGTTGTAGGCGACGTTGATCCGCCGCTTGACGTGCAGCGGGACGCGCCAGTTGCGCGTGTTCACGAGCGAGGAGGTGACGCCCACCGACTTGCACGAGCCGCGCCAGCGCGCCGACTTCGACCTGTACTTGCGGCGGTCGGTGCCCAGCAGGTCGACCAGGCCGGCCCGCGTGAAGTCGTCGGCCGCCGTGGTGCTGCGCGTGCGGCCCCCGCTGTTGAGGTCGCCGACCAGCACGGCGGGCAGGACACCGCCCCGCAGCGCGCGCACCTGCTTCATGGTCGAGAGCACCTGGCCGGCCTGCTTGCGGCGGAACGTGTTCGACGTCGAGGTCGTGGTCGCCTTGCCGCGGTAGCGGGCGTCGAGGTGGGTGTTGGCGAAGACGAACTCACGGCCCGTCGCGAGGACGCGGAAGACGGTCCAGTCGAGGGTGCGCGGGGTCGAGGTCGCGCTCGACAGCCGGCGCACGCCCTGGCGCACCACGGCCAGCACGCGGGAGTCGTAGATCGTGCGGTTGTCCGAGGAGCTCCTGCTGGGCGACGTCGTGCACGCGCGCCACGGCGCACGCTGGCCCTTCCAGGTGCCGTTCCACACCGCGGGGTTCGGGCCCGTGGTGGGGCACTGCTTCCGGTGGGTGTTCGTGACCCGGTACGGCGCTCCCGACGTGCGCGCGTTCATCAGGTCGACCACGTGCTCGTACTGCGCGTGGTTGCGCGCACCCGCGGGGCGACGCTGCATCCACGCCTCCGAGGCCTCCTGCAGCCCGATCACGTCAGGGGCGCAGTGCATGATCTTGGCGACGACGCGGTCCGCGCGGGACTCCCACGGCTTCATCGTGCCGCGGGACGCGTTGTAGCCGGCGACGTTGTAGGAGCCGATGAGCAGCGGCGTCCGGCCGGCCAGCACCCCACCCGGAGAGGTCTCGCGGACCACGTCGCCGTACGCCGCGCACCGCGCCGGGGCGGCCGAGGCGGGAGCGGCGGTCAGCGGGACGGTGAGCAGACCGGTTGCGACGGCGAGCGCGAGGGACGCGGCAGCAAGGCGGGAACGCACGGGGAACCTCCAGAAGCGGGGCGACGCGGGCGGCCGCACAGTCTCCGATTCTACGTTCTCTTCTGCCACTCCAACAAAATTGCGTCACATCCGACGCAGGCGCGCGAGCTCAGACGGTGGTGGAGCCCGGCAGCCCCGCCAGCAGCTCCTGGCCACGCGCGAGGTGCTTGTGCTCGACGAGCAGCTCGTACTTGCTCGGGAGGATCGTCTTGACGCTGGAGAAGTCGCGTCGGCCGCGCGAGCCGGCGTAGCCCACCGCGGCGATGATCGCGCCCCACACCACGCCGAGCAGGATGCCGGTGAGCACCGCGGCGAGCCAGTCGCCCTCGGCGGCGAAGATGCCCAGGAGCAGGCCGATCAGCAGGCCGAACCAGGCACCGCCGAGCACGCCGCTGAGGATCACGCGCCCCCACGTGAGCCGGCCGGTGACCCGCTCGAGCTGCTTGAGGTCGGTGCCGACGATCAGCACGTTCTCCACCGGGAAGTCGTGATCGGACAGGTGGTCGACGGCCTTCTGGGCGGCGTCGTAGTCATCGAAGACGCCGAGGGACTGCGGGTACTCCAACGAGAAGATCTGGGCCATGCGGCCAGCGTAGCCGCGCGGACGGACGACGGCCCCGCGTCCACGGAGTGGATGCGGGGCCGTCGTCGCAGCGGTGACCTGGGTCAGAGCTTGTAGTCCTTGAGCAGGTTGCGGCCGATGATCATCTTCTGGATGTCGGACGTGCCTTCGCCGATGAGCATGAAGGCGGACTCGCGGTAGAGACGCTCGATCTCGTACTCCTTGGAGTAGCCGTAGCCGCCGTGGATCCGGAACGAGGCCTCGACGACCTCGTTGCAGTACTCGCTGGCGAGCATCTTGGCCATGCCGGCCTCGACGTCCATCCGCTTGCCCGAGTCCTTCAGCCGCGCGGCGCGCACGACCATGGTGTGGGCGGCCTCGACCTTGGTGGCCATCTCGGCCAGGCGGAACAGGATCGCCTGGTGCTGGGCGATCGGCTTGCCGAACGTCTCGCGCTGCTGCGCGTAGGCGATGCCGAGCTCGAACGCGCGGTTCGCGATGCCCACGGCGCGGGCGCCGACGTTGACGCGGCCGACCTCGACGCCGTCCATCATCTGGTAGAAGCCCTGGCCGGGCGTGCCGCCGAGGATCTGGTCGGCACCGATCTTGTGCTTCTCCAGGATCATCTCGGTCGTGTCGATGCCCTTGTAGCCCATCTTCTCGATCTTGCCCGGGACGGTGACGCCCTGGGCCGTCTCGCCGAAGCCCGGCTCCTTCTCGACCAGGAAGGTGGTCATGTTCTTGTAGACGCTGTCGGCGCCCTCGTCGGTCTTGACCAGGACCGCCACCAGCGTCGAGCTGCCGCCGTTGGTCAGCCACATCTTCTGGCCGGAGATCTCGTACGAGCCGTCGTCCAGCTTCGTCGCCTTCGTGCTGATCGCCGACACGTCCGAGCCCAGCGACGGCTCCGACATCGAGAAGGCGCCACGGACCTCGCCGGTGGCCATCTTCGGCAGGTACTTCTGCTTCTGCTCCTCGGTGCCGTGCTGGATCAGCATGTAGGCCACGATGAAGTGCGTGTTGATCACACCGGAGACGCTCATCCAGCCGCGGGCGATCTCCTCGACCACGAGCGCGTAGGTCAGCAGCGACTCGCCGAGTCCGCCGTACTCCTCGGGGATCATCAGACCGAAGATGCCCAGCTCCTTCAGGCCCTCCACGATCTCGGTCGGGTACTCGTCCTTGTGCTCCAGGTCCGTCGCGACCGGAATGATCTCCTTCTCGACGAACTGACGGACGACCTTGAGGATCTCGACCTGCTCTTCGGTCAGGCCCTCAGTACTGACAAGACGCCCCATGACGGTGCTCCTCGAATCTCGGTGGGAATCGGGGTGAGCCTACAGTGGCGTGCCGCCGGGCACCGGGCGGGGACGGGACGATTCAGTCCGCGACGAGCGTCTCGGCGCGGCGTGCCCGGCCGCTCGACGCGGTGACCACGGCGAGCCCGGCGAGGATCAGCACGATCCCGCCGTAGGTCAGCCACGGCAGCGACTCCCCCAGGAACGCCGCGGCCAGCAGCGCCGCTCCGGGCACCTCCAGCAACAGCATCAGCGAGACGACGACGGGCGACATCACGGCCAGCAGGTGGTTGATGACGGAGTGCCCGAGCAGCTGGGCGCAGACCATGACGGCGACGATCATCAGCCAGGCCTGTGCCGACCAGCCACCGAGCGGGACGCCCGCGACGAGGCACGCGACGAGCAGGATCGCCGAGCAGATGCCGTAGCAGGTGAAGGTGTAGGCCGTGGTCGACAGCGTCTCGCGCACGCGGGCCCCGACGATGACGTAGATCGCGGCGAACAGGCCTCCGGCGAGGGCCAGCCCGTCGCCCCAGAGCGCCTCGGCCGACAGCGACAGGTCGACTCCGGAGATCGCTGCCACGCCCAGGACGGCCAGCAGCGCGCCGACCACCACGCCGGAGGCGGCCCGGCGGCCCCGGAGGGCGTCGATCCCGATGACGAAGAGCACCTGCATCGAGACCAGCGCCGTGGCCGCGGCCACCGAGGTCAGCTTGAGGGAGGCCACCCAGCACGCGAAGTGCGCTGCCAGCGCCGCTCCGGCGACGAACGCGAGCAGCCAGCCGTGGCGGTCCTGACCGGTGATCGCCCTGCGGTGCCGGGTCAGCGCGATCGGCGCCAGCAGGCCGGTGGCCATGGCGTTGCGCCAGAAGGCGATCGCGAGCGCGGGCGCGGCCGTGGCCGCCATCAGCGGGCCCGACATCGACACCCCGACCACGGCGACGATCGCCAGCACGAGATTCACCGCGCCAGTCTCCCACCCGCCACACCCGCCTCGGCGCCCGCCGGCCGGTAGCCTCGGACCGTGAGCAGCCAGCCGACCCGGATCTTCGTGTCCCGTCTCGTCGGGCAGTCCGTCTTCGATCCCGTCGGCGACCAGGTGGGCAAGCTGCGCGACATCGTGGTGGCGGTCCGCAGCGCCACCCAGCGCCCTCGAGTCCTCGGCCTGGTGGTGGAGGTCCTCGGCCGGCGTCGCGTGTTCCTGCCGATCACCCGGGTGACCTCGATGGACTCGGGTCAGGTCATCACCACGGGCGTGCTGAACCTGCGCCGGTTCCAGCAGCGCTCCACCGAGACGCTGGCCGCCCACGAGCTCTTCGACCGCCAGGTCACGCTCGCCGACGGCACGGCCGCCACGCTCTACGACATCGCGATCGAGCAGGACCCCCGCCGCGACTGGTACGTCTCGACGGTCGCCGTGGCCGAGCACCACAAGCGGTTCGGCCGCCGCGGCACGAGCCACGTCCTGGAGTGGGACGAGGTCCACGGGCTGGCCAGCGAGACCGCCGCCCAGGGTGCCACCACGCTGCTGGCGATGATGGACGAGATGCGCCCGGCCGACATCGCCAACGCCCTGCGCGACCTGCCGCCCAAGCGCCGCATGGAGATCGTCCGCGAGTTCGGCGACGAGCAGCTGGCCGACGTCCTCGAGGAGATGCCCGAGGCCCTGCAGGTGGAGGTCCTCGGGATCCTCGACCCGAGCCGCGGTGCCGACGTCCTGGGCGAGATGGACCCCGACGACGCGGCCGACCTGCTCGGCGAGCTGCCCGCGCAGACGGCCGAGGAGCTGCTGGGGCTCATGGAGCCCGACGACGCCGAGGACGTGCGGCGCCTGCTGTCCTACGAGGAGCGCACCGCCGGCGGCATGATGACGACCGAGCCGGTCGTGCTCGACCCGAGCGCCACCATCGCCGACGCCCTCGCCCTCGTGCGCGAGCCCGAGCTGAGCGTCGCGCTGGCCTCGATGGTCTACGTGTGCCGACCGCCGCTGGAAACGCCCACGGGCCGCTTCCTGGGCGCCGCCCACTTCCAGGCGCTCCTGCGCGAGCCGCCCTCCACGCTCGTCAGCCAGATCATCGTCAACGACATCGACTGGCCGCGCCCCGAGGCCTCGCTGGCCGAGGTCGCCGGCCTGCTGGCGGCGTACAACCTCGTGGCCGTCCCGGTCGTCGACGAGAACCAGCACCTGCTGGGCGTCGTGACGATCGACGACGTGCTCGACCACCTGCTGCCGAAGGGATGGCGCGAGCATGGCTGACCGCGAACGCCTCGACCAGCCGCGCGACCTGCGCCGCGGACTGGGACGCAACCTCGGCGCACGCAAGGACCCCGATCCCGAGCGGTTCGGCCGGTTCGCCGAGTCCGCCGCGCGCTTCCTCGGCACGGCCACCTTCATCGCGTGGATGACACTGTTCATCTTCGTGTGGATCGTCTGGAACGTGCCGTACGGTCCCGACCGTCCGCGGTGGGACGAGTACCCCTTCATCTTCCTCACGCTGATCCTGTCGCTGCAGGCCTCCTACGCCGCGCCGCTGATCCTGCTGGCCCAGAACCGCCAGGAGGCGCGCGACCGGATCGCCGCCGAGCAGGACCGCGAGGCGGCCAGCCGCTCGCACGCCGACATGGAGTTCCTGGCCCGCGAGGTCGCGAGCCTGCGCATCGGCCTGGGCGAGGTCGCGACCCGCGACTTCCTGCGCAGCGAGCTGCGGGGGTTCCTCGCCGAGCTGGACCGCGAGGACGCCTCCACCGACCAGGACTGAGCCGCCGCGTCGCGGTGTGCCGTCCAGACCTTGACGCGGCCCCGGGACATTCGATAGGGACCCGTAGACTTCAGGGCATGGCTGACGTCACCCAGGAACTGATCACCGAGGCACTCTCGACCGTCAACGACCCCGAGATCAAGCGCCCGATCACCGAGCTGGGGATGGTCGACACCGTCACGATCGGCGAGACCGAGATCGTCGTGCGACTGCTGCTGACCGTGGCCGGCTGCCCGCTCAAGGACACCCTGACCCGCGACGTCACCGCCGCCGTGGTCAAGGTCGCCCCCGCGCACACCGTGCGCGTCGACATGGGCGTCATGACCGACGAGCAGCGCAAGGCCATGCAGGAGCAGCTCCGTGGCGGCCGCGCCGAGCGCGAGATCCCCTTCGCGCAGCCCGGCTCGCTGACCAAGGTCTACGCGGTCGCCTCCGGCAAGGGCGGCGTCGGCAAGTCGTCCGTCACCGTCAACCTCGCCGTCGCGATGGCCAAGCGTGGCCTGAAGGTGGGCGTCCTCGACGCCGACATCTACGGCCACTCAATCCCCGACATGCTCGGCGTGGGCGACCAGCGCCCCACCCAGGTCGAGGACATGATCATGCCTGTCCCCGCGCGGATCGGCGACATCGAGATCAAGGTCATCAGCATCGGCATGCTGAAGCCGCGCCGGGACCAGGTCGTCGCATGGCGCGGCCCGATGCTCGACCGTGCGCTCGTGCAGATGCTGGCCGACGTCTACTGGGGCGACCTCGACGCCCTCTTCCTCGACCTGCCCCCGGGCACGGGCGACATGGCCATCAGCATGGGCCAGCACCTGCCCGGCGCGGAGTTCATCGTCGTCACCACGCCGCAGCAGGCCGCGGCGCAGGTGGCCGAGCGCGCCGGCACGATGGCCTCGATGATGCACCAGCGTGTCGTGGGCGTCGTCGAGAACATGTCGTGGCTGCTGCTGCCGTCGGGCGAGAAGATGGAGGTCTTCGGGTCCGGTGGCGCCGCCCAGGTGTCCTCCACCCTGAGCGCGCGCCTCGGCTACGAGATCTCGGTGCTGGGCCAGGTCCCGCTCGAGGAGCGCATGCGCGAGACCGGCGACTCCGGCGCCCCGATCGTGGCCTCGGAGCCTGACGCCGAGAGCGCCAAGGTCCTGCAGCAGGTCGCCGACCAGCTCAGTGGCCGCTCGCGCGGCCTGGCCGGCATGCAGCTGGGTCTGGCCCCCGCCGGCCGACTGTAGGATCGCGCCCGTGGGCCTGGGCTGGATGGAGATCGGTGCGATCCTCGTCGTGGCGATCATCGTGTTCGGCCCCGACCGACTCCCCGGGCTGGCGCGGCAGGCGGCGCAGTTCGTCCGCACCCTGCGTCAGATGGCCGAGAACGCCAAGACCGAGCTGGGCAAGGAGCTCGGCGACGACTTCAAGGACCTCAACCTGCGCGACCTCGACCCGCGCGCGGCGGTCCGTGACGTGATCCTGTCGGACACCACCACTCCCCCGCCCGTGCCGAGCGTCCGCATCTTGCGGCCCGGCGAGGTGCCTCCGTTCGACGCGGAAGCCACCTGACGTTCGCTCCTGGCGAGGCGCTCAGATGCCGAGCGCGCCGAGCACGCGGGTGCGGCCGGCGCGGGGCTCGCGGTGCGCGAGCTCGCGACGCAGCGCGGCGCGGCCCCGGTGAACCCGGGTGCGGACGGTCCCGACCTTGATGCCGAGCAGCAGGGCGATCTCGGCGTGCTCGAGCTGCTCCACGTCGGAGAGCACCACCGCGACCCGCAGGTGGCTGGGCAGGGTCGCCAGGGCGGCCTCGATGTCGGGGTCGAACCCGGCGTCGTGCACGAGGTCGTGCGGCAGCGAGCCGTCGTCGACGAGGCGGGCCTCGTGCGCCGCCGTCAGCGCCGCGGTGGGCTGGCGGCCCGCGCGACGGGCGCGGTCGAGGAAGAGGTTCGTGGTGATCCGGTGGATCCAGCCGGCCAGGTTGCGGGCCTCGTAGCGGTCGAGCGAGGTGAAGACGCGCTCGAACACGTCCTGCGTGAGGTCCTCGGCGTCCTGACGGTTCCCGGTGAGCCGCGTGGCGAGGCGACGGACCTGCGTCCCGTGCTGGGCGTAGATCTCGGCCTGGTCCTGCAGGGACGGCTTCCGGTCGGGCATGCCTCGATCTTCGACCGCCAACCTGAGAGCAGCCGAAGAACCGGCTGGGCGTTGGCGAAGTCCCGTGGCCGTGACCCCGCGAGTCCCACGCGTCCGCAGCACCTCACGTCGATAGGCTGGGGCGACCCGCCGAACGATTGCGAGGGGACGATGACCACCGAAGCCAGCCTGGCCTACGTCGAGCAGTTCCAGTCCGAGGACGACCACCTGCGCACCGCGCGCCAGCACGCCGAGACCGTCGGCGTGGTCCCGGTCCTGCCCGGAGCCCGCGCGGCCCTGTCGTTCCTGGCCGGCGCCGCCGGGGCAAAAAGCGTGGCCGAGATCGGCACGGGGACGGGAGTCTCGGGTCTGGCCCTGCTGCGCGGCATGCTGCCCGACGGCGTGCTCACCTCGGTGGACCTCGAGGCCGAGAACCAGCGGCTGGCCCGCCAGGTGTTCCTGGGCGCCGGCATCTCCCCCACGCGCTTCCGCCTCATCACGGGCTCGGCCCTCGACGTGCTGCCGCGCCTCAACGACGGCGGCTACGACCTGGTCTTCTGCGACGGCGACAAGGTGGAGTACGGCGAGTACCTCGACGAGGCGCTGCGCCTGACGCGCGCGGGCGGCTTCGTGGTGTTCGACAACGCCCTGTGGCACGACCGCGTGGCCGACCCGTCGCAGCGCGATCCCGAGACCGTGGCGATCCGCGAGCTGGTGGAGCGCGTGCGGGCCGACGAGGACCTCTCGGCCCTCCTGCTGCCGCTGGGCGACGGCCTGCTGGTGCTGCAGAAGCCCCACTGACCGCGGGGCGCGCACTCGGCGCCGGTCAGTCCTCGAAGCGGGCGGCGGAGCGGAAGCCCGCCGGGCCGCGCACGACGGCGACGACCTGGAAGGGCTCGATCGTGGGCGTGACGCCCACCAGGGCCGTGCCGGGGGCGTCGGCCGCACGCTTCTCGAAGTCGGCCTGGAACGCCGCACGCGCCTCGTCGCTGACGAAGACGTAGGTGCCCTCGAACCACTCGCCCTCGCGAGCCCGCCACGTCTTGAAGCGCAGGCCGGGCAGGCCCGCGAACTTCGCGTGGGACTCGGACTCGACGTACTCGTGCAGACGCTCGAGCACGCCGTCAGGCGCGTCGGTCAGGGACCAACGCACGGAGAGTCCGTACATCCAGCGAGCTCAGACGGCCTTGAGGGCGTCACCGAGGGTGGCGGCCTCATCGTTGTTGAGCTCGACCACCAGACGTCCGCCACCTTCGAGCGGCACGCGCATGACGATGCAGCGTCCCTCCTTGGTGACCTCCATCGGTCCGTCGCCGGTCCGAGGCTTCATGGCGGCCATCTGTACCCCTCTCGTTGGTCGCCCGATATTTCGGGCCGAGATCCATTATCGCCCATCGCGACGACGGAATCACGCCAAGGGTCGAGAAGCCGTCAGGCGGAGCGAAGTTCGCCCGAGCCGTCGGCCCGGTCGGCGGCGCCGGCCTCGGTCTCCGGCGTGACGATCCGCGGATCGATCTCGGGGCGCACGCCGAGCATCGCGACGAGCTCCTGCTCGGTGGCGAGGCGCTCCTCGAGCTCGTCGATCTGCGCGCTGCCGGCGGCCAGGTCGGCGCGCAGTCGGGAGATCTCGGCCTCGCTCGCGCGCAGGCGCTCGCTGACGGCGCGACGGAACGTCGCGTCGACGTCGAGGTGCTCACGCTCGCGCTGGGCGATGACACGAGCATCGCGCACGCGGTCCTTCGCGAACTTCTGGCGGACCTCGCGAATCTCCTCGGACATGAGAACGGTCGATGTGATACCGGCCGAGAGGGCCACGCAAGAGGCCATGATGAGGGCCGGAATCGTCTGCATCGCCACAGCGGCGATGACGACGACGGCGGCCAGAGCAAGCACGATCGCTGCGGATGTCACGCGCAGCGAGCGGGGAAGTGTGCGGCTGGACATGCGGCCCAGATTAGGCGCGACGCCCGGCCTACCGCCGACGGCACGCCGACGCGGCCGCCAGTAAGTTTCAGGTCACACCTGAGTGTTCGCCCCGAGTGGCCGCCCGGGCGATCGTCACTACGGTGGTGCGGGTGCACTTCGTCCCCCTCGGCCGCCTCGCCGCCGCCCTCGTTCTGGCGACGACGGCGCTCGCCGCCTGCTCCACGGCCCCGGTCCCGCCCGCCTCGGACACGGGCCCCCAGTACCTCGCGATCGGCGACTCCTACGCCGCCGGGTACCGGCCGGCACTGAACGGCGAGCCCGCCCAGAACACCACGTCGGGCTTCGCCTGGAAGATCGCCGAGGACCGCGGGCTCGAGCTGGCGAACGTCAGCTGCGCGGGCATCACGGCAGTGGCCTTCCTCGAGGGCGAGGCGTGCGACGAGGAGCGGCGCGGGTCCGCCGCGCCGCCGGTCACCGGCGGCTCCGAGGCCGACGAGATGACCCGCCACCTCGACCGGTACGGCGACGAGATCGAGCTCGTCACCGTCGTGCTGGGCCTCAACGACCTGCGGGGCTGCTCCCTGGACTCGAACCTTCAGGCCTGCGCCCGCAAGACCATGCCGGCCGCCACCGAGGCCATCGACGAGCTGCTCACGCTGATCCGCGACCGCGTCGGAGCGGACGTGCCGATCCTGGGGCTGACGTACCCCGACTTCTGGACCGGCGAGCCGGTGCTGCACCCCGAGGCGGAGTCGGCGCCGGCGATCGCCGACGCCACGGTGGAGATGTTCCGGACGACCTTCAACCCCGCACTGCGCGCGGTCTACGCGAAGCACGACGCCACCTTCGTGGACGTGACGCGGGCGTTCGGCGCCTACGAGTCGGCCGACCGCACGGTGGAGACCGCCGCGTTCGGGACGATCCCGGGTCGCGCCGAGGACGTCTGCCGCTGGACCTACTACTGCACGCTCGGCGACCCGCACCCGACGAGCGCAGGGCACACCGAGATCGCGCGGATCGCCCAGGAGGCGCTCGACCGCTGAGTCAGTCCGCGTCGCCCGTGAGCCAGCGGCGCAGGCGCGCGTGCACCCGGTGCAGGTGCTCGACCGGGACCTGCTCGTCGGCCTTGTGCGCGTAGATCGGGTCACCGGGACCGTAGTTCACCGCCGGGACGCCGAGCTGGGTGAACTTGGCGACGTCGGTCCAGCCGAACTTCGGCCCGACCTCACCACCGACGGCCTCCACGAAGGCCGCCGCCGCGGGCCGCTCGAGACCCGGGAGGGCGCCGGGAGCCGAGTCGGTGACCGTGAGGTCGTAGCCGGTGAACACCTCGCGCAGGTGGGCCAGCGCGGCGTCCTCGTCGCGGTCGGGCGCGAAGCGGTAGTTCATGGTGAGCACGGCGGCGTCGGGGATGACGTTGCCGCTCACGCCGCCGGAGATGCCCACGGCGTTCAGTCCCTCGCGGTACGTCAGCCCGTCGATCTCGACCGTGCGCGGGGTGTACTCGGCCAGGGTGGCCAGCACCGCCCCGAGATCGTGGATCGCGTTGTGGCCCATCCAGGAGCGCGCCGAGTGGGCACGCTCGCCGGTCGTGCGGATCTCGACGCGCATCGTGCCCTGGCAGCCCGCCTCGACGCCGGCCTTCGACGGCTCCATCAGGATCGCGAAGTCACCGGCGAGCCAGTCGGGGTGCTCCCGGGCGACGCGTCCCAGTCCGTTGTGGACCGCGGCGATCTCCTCCGCCTCGTAGAACACCCACGTGACGTCGCGGACCGGCTCGGCGACCGCGGCGGCCAGGCTCAGCGCGATGGCGACGCCACCCTTCATGTCGCACGTGCCGAGGCCCCAGAGGGTGTCGCCCTCGAGGCGCGACGGCATGTTGCCGTTCACCGGCACCGTGTCGATGTGACCGGCGATCACGACGCGCTCGGTGCGCCCGAGATCGGTGCGGGCGATGATCGTGTGCCCGTCGCGGACCACCTCGAGGTGCGCCTGGGCCCGCAGCGCCGACTCCACCGCGTCGGCCAGTGCGGCCTCGTCCAGGCTCTCGGACGGCACGTCCACGACGGATCGGGTCAGCGTCACGATGTCGGCGGTCAGGTCGAGAGTCTCCATGACGGGAACCCTAACGGGATCGACTCCCACTACTGCGCATTGCGTGGTACCTTCCGGCGGTGACCTTCACCCGCACCTTCCGCCGGTTCGTCCTCCCGACCGCCTGGCTGCTCGTCGGCGCGACCATCGCCGTCAGCCTCGCCGTCCTGGCGTTCGGCGGTGACGCGTCCGGGTCCGAGGGCGGCGACTCGCCCACGGCCGTGTCCCTCTCGCCGAGCCTGACCGTCGAGCGCGGCGAGATCGAGAACTCGCTCGACCTCGACGGCACGATCGTCATCGACCCGGCCGTGCCGGTGAAGTCCTCGGCCGCGGGCGTCCTGACCCACGCCCACGTCCCGAACGGGGCGAAGGTCAGCAAGGGCGACCCGCTGTTCGAGGTGCGCACGACCGTCGAGCCGACCGAGTCCGGCAGCGACGACGAGGACGAGCCCGCTCCTCCCGCGGTCAGGTACGTGACGGTCACGGCGCCCGCGGAGGGCCGGGTGGCCTCCTTCACCGCGAAGGTCGGCGACGAGGTCGGCGAGGACGCGCCGGTGGCACGAATCAGGCGGTCCACGTTCACCGCCCAGGGCTCCGTCGCCGTGGTCGACCGGTACCGCCTGCTCGACGCACCCGACGAGGCCACGGTGACGATCGACGGCGGGCCCGAGCCGTTCACCTGCGCCGACCTGCGGATCGCCGACCAGGTCAGTGAGGACGCGGCGCAGGAGCCCTCGGAGGAAGAGGGTGGCGAGTCGGCCGCGGGGACGAAGGTCACCTGCGTGGTGCCCGAGGACGTCACGGTGTTCGACGGCCTGTCCATGACGATGCGCATCGACGCGGGATCGACGAAGGACGCTCTCGTCGTCCCGGTCACGGCGGTGCGGGGCCTGCTGGAGCGCGGCACGGTCTGGGTCGTCGAGGACGGTGGCGAGCCGACCGAGCGCACGATTCGGCTCGGCGTCAACGACGGCAAGAGCGTCGAGGTCCTCAAGGGCCTGAAGGAGGGCACGGAGATCCTGCAGTACGTCCCGGGCGCGCCCTCCTCCGGCGAGGGCGCCGAGTTCGACGAGGGCTACTGATGAGCGCCTCGGGGGCGGTCGAGCTCGTCCGCCTCACGGGCGTGGGCCGCACCGTGGTCCTGCCCGACGACGAGGACCTGACGATCCTGTCGGGCGTCGACCTCGTGGTGCACGGCGGTGACCACATCGGCATCGTCGGGCGCTCGGGCACCGGCAAGTCGACGCTGCTGAACATGCTCGGGCTCCTCGACCGGCCGACGCACGGCACGCTGGAGTGGCGGGGCCACGACGTCCGCACCCTCTCCGGTGGTGCCGCCGCCCGGATCCGGGGCCGCGACATCGGGTTCGTGTTCCAGCAGTTCAACCTCCTGCCGGGGCTGTCGGCGCTGGAGAACGTCGTCGCGCCGCTGATGTACGCCACGGGCCGGGAGTTCTGGTCGCGGCGGCGGATCGCGGCCGAGATGCTCGAGCGCGTCGGCCTGGCCGACCGGCTCGACAGCCGGCCCCAGCATTTGTCCGGCGGCGAGCAGCAGCGCGTCGCGATCGCCCGCGCCCTGGTGCGCTCACCGCGCGTGGTGCTGGCCGACGAGCCCACCGGGGCCCTCGACGTCGAGGCCGGCGGCCAGGGGATGACCCTGCTCGACGACGTCTCCCGCGACTCGGGAGCCGCGCTGATCACCATCACGCACGACCCGGGCGTGGCGGCGATCGCGCGCCGTCGCTACCGCCTCGAGCACGGTGCCCTGCACCCCCTGGACGCGGTCGCGTGATCGGCCGTGCGCTGACCGGGTTCGCCGCCGCGGTCATCGAGGCGTGGCACGAGCTGCGCATCCACAAGCTGCGGGTCCTGCTGTCGCTGGTGGGCGTCGGCGTGGCCGTGGCGGCGCTCAGCGGCACCGTGGCGGTGGCCGACATCGGGCAGCAGGCGCTCGTCGAGCAGTACGAGAAGGAGGGCCGTCCGGCGATGCTCAGCGTCTACGCCTACCAGGAGCAGGGCGACGGCATGGGCCCGAGGGCCTCCGCGATCCGGCCGGCGTTCGACAAGGTGGTGGAGCAGTACCGGATCAGCCACGCGTCGATGGTGGGGGGTGCCCAGCTGACGGCGACCCGCAGCGCGAGGTCCAGCCCGGTGGAGGCGATCGTCGTCGATCCCGCGTACGCCCCGATGCACCGGGTCGTCACCGCGCAGGGACGGTGGCTGGTGGACTCGGACGCGCGGAACCTCTCCCCCTCCTTGGTGGTCGACCCGCGGTTCCTGAAGGAGCTGGGACTCGTCGGCACCCGCCTGCCGGTCACGGTCGACCTGCAGGGAGGCCAGACCTCGGTGAGTGCCACGATCGTCGGCGTCACGTCCTCGTCCACCCGCTTCGCCGAGCACCCGCGGGCCTACGTGCTCGCCAGTGCCTACGACCACTGGTTCGGTGCGAGCCTGCCGGTCACCGACGCGTCCTGGAAGCTGTGGGTGCCCACCGAGGGCGCCGAGGAGCTGGCCGAGGCCGTCACCCGGTCCATGGACGCCGAGCTGCCCGGACTGGAGGTCACCGCCGACCGCAGCGACTACCTCGCCTGGGGCGGTGCCGACGACCTCGACGTCGTGAAGTGGGTCGTCGTGGGCATCAGCTCGGTCATCCTGCTGCTCGGCGCCCTGAGCCTGCTGAACGTCTCGGTCATCACGATCCAGCAGCGCGTGCGCGAGATCGGCATCCGGCGCAGCTTCGGTGCGACCTCGGGCCGGGTGTTCTTCTCGGTCGTGATGGAGAGCATCGTCGCCACCTTCGTCGCGGGCCTCGTCGGCGTGATGATCGCCATCGCGCTGGTCAACGGCCCGTGGACCGCGAAGTACCTCCTCGAGGGCATCGACGACGTGCCGCCGTTCCCGCTGTCGGCCGCCGTGCTCGGCATGGGGGTGTCGTTGCTGGTCGGGGCCCTGGCCGGGGTGCTGCCCGCGATCGTGGCGGTGCGGGTGCGGATCGTCGACGCGATCCGGTTCTGACCCGCGGTCAGGCCGCCTCGAAGACGCAGAACTCGTTGCCCTCGGGATCGGCCATGACGGTCCAGCCCCGGTCGTCGCCCGGCGGCCGCAGCACGGTGGCTCCCCGCGCGACGAGATCGTCCACCGTGGCGTCGCCGACGAGCGTCACGTCCCAGTGGATCCGGTTCTTGACGGTCTTGGGCTCGGGGACCGTGACGAAGTCGAAGGACTCCGTCGGGGCGCCCGGGATGTCGTCCACCCACGTGTAGTCGCCGTCGGTGTCCAGGGTGGCCCCGAAGACGTCGGCCCACCAGGTGCCGATCGCGGCGTGGTCGACCGCGTCCACGACGACGTCCTTGAGCCCCTCCGGCCGCTTGTCGCCCTCGAAGACGCAGAACTCGTGGCCCTCCGGATCGCGGAACGTCGTCCAGCTGAACTCCCCGGGCTCGGTGACGCGCTCGAGGCCTTCGAAGGGCGTCAGGTCGCGCGCCACGAGGTCGAGGTGGACCCGGTCCTTGACCGTCTTCGGCGGTGCCGGGTTGATCCAGATCGTCTGCCCCGGGTGCCCGCCACGCAGGACGGCGCCGACCTCGTCGGTCTCGCCGTCGAGGTGCAGCCAGCGGCCCCAGCGCTCGGCCGCCGCGGCCGGGTCCTCGACGTCGATCACCAGGTCCTTGAACTCCACGAGTGCCATGGGCCCACGGTAGGGGCGGAGCGCCCCGGCGTCACCCCGGGAGGATCAGGCGCGGAGCGCGTCGGCGACGCGCGGGGCGATCGCACGCAAGGCGCGTCCGCGGTGGCTGATGGCGTCCTTCTCGTCCCGCGAGAGCTCCGCGGTGGAGACGTCGTAACCGTCGGCGGCGAACAGCGGGTCGTAGCCGAAGCCACCCTCGCCCTGCTCACCGCGCAGGACGCGGCCCGGCATCTCCCCCACCTCGACGATCTCCGTGCCGTCGGGGAGGACGAGGGCCATCGCGCAGCGGAACACGGCGCCACGGCGCTCGTCGGGGACGTCGGTCAGCTGGGCCAGCAGCAGCCGGTTGTTGGCCGCGTCGCCTCCCTGGTCCTTCGGGACGCCCGACCAGCGCGCGGACAGCACGCCGGGCATGCCGTTGAGCGCGTCGACGCACAGACCGGAGTCGTCGGCCAGCGCCGGCAGGCCGGTCTCGGCCGCGGCGACCCGCGCCTTGATCAGCGCGTTGCCCTCGAACGTGGGCTCGGTCTCGGCGGGCTCGTCGTAGGAGGCCACGTCGGCCAGGCCGAGCACCTCGACGCCCGGCACGAGCGGCTCGAGGATGCGCCGGAGCTCGTCGAGCTTCTTCGCGTTGCCCGACGCCAGGACGACCCGGGTCACGCGTCCAGGGCCTCGCGCTGCAGGCGGGTGAGGTCGGCGCAGCCCTTCTCGGCCAGCGCGAGCAGCGCATCGAGCTCGGAGCGGTCGAACGGCGCGTTCTCGGCGGTGCCCTGGACCTCGATGAACTTCCCGGAGCCGGTCATCACGACGTTCATGTCGGTCTCGGCGCGCACGTCCTCGACGTAGGGCAGGTCCAGCATCGGGGTGCCGTCGATGATGCCGACGCTGACCGCGGCGATCGAGTCGACGAGCGGGTCACCCTTGACGGCGCCCTGCTGCTTGAGGTGGTTCACGGCGTCGACCAGCGCGACGTAGGCGCCGGTGATCGCGGCCGTTCGGGTGCCGCCGTCGGCCTGCAGCACGTCGCAGTCGATCGCGATCGTGTTCTCGCCGAGCTGGGACAGGTCGACCGCGGCACGCAGCGAGCGGCCGACGAGGCGGCTGATCTCGTGGGTGCGGCCACCGACCTTACCCTTGACCGACTCACGGGCCGAGCGGTCGTGCGTGGCCTGGGGCAGCATCGCGTACTCGGCGGTGAGCCAGCCCATGCCCGAGCCCTTGCGCCAGCGCGGCACTCCCTCGGTGGCGGCCACGGCGCACAGCACGCGGGTCTTGCCGAACTCCACCAGGCACGAGCCCGCGGCGTGGTCGAGCCAGCCTCGGGTGATGGTGATCGGGCGCAGCTCGTCGGGGGTCCTGCCGTCTTCTCGGGTCACCCCGCCCACGGTAGCCGGACGGAGGTTTCCCCGGTGACGTGGGTTTCGTGTCCCACGCCACCGGGAAAACCGTCAGACCATCAGCTGCCGCCGGGCTGCAGCTCCCCGTTGACGGTCAGCTTGTACGGCGCGTACTGCTGGACCATCTCGGTGGAGTCGTCGTAGCTGACGATGGCCACGATCTGCTTGGCCGGCTTGAGCTTGAGCAGCGACAGCTTGTCGAGCTTGACGGTGCTCTTGCCGTCCGAGGCCACCTGGGCCACGTAGGGCACCTTGCCCGGACGGATGCCGACGAGCTTGACGTGCCAGTTCTCGACCGGCGTCGGGCGGACCTGCGTCGGCGACGAGAAGTCACCGATGTTGGAGCCGTCGCTGATGGTCGTGCCGCCGACCACCACGTTGTCGATCTTCAGGCCGCCCTCGTTGACGCCACCGTCCGAGATGTACCGGAACGACAGCAGGATCTCCTGGCCGGCGTAGGCCGACAGGTCGAACGTGTGCTGCTCGAAGCCGTCGGTGGTGCCGGCGAGCGCCGGACCCTGCGGGCCCTCGACCGTCTGGTCGCCGGAGATCGACGTGTATGTGGCGCCGCCGTCGGTGGAGACCTGGACGTAGCCGTAGTCGTAGCCCTCCTCGGCGCCGTACTTGGCGTCGAGGGTGAGCGTGGGCGAGCCCGCCGGGACGTTCACCGAGGTGACCGCCGCGACGTCGAGGCTGTTGGCGTTGCCCGAGAAGAGCACCGCGTCGCCGAGGCGATCCGGGTCGTCCGTGACCGACGTCCAGCGCAGCGGCTGCGCGGGAAGCGTCTTGGCACCCTCGAACGTGGCGTTGCGCAGCTGGGCGCCCGTGAGCGCCTTGCCCTTGACCTTGACCGGCACGTAGTCCGCACCGTTCGGGGCCACACCCGGCGTGGCGTACGAGGCCGGGTTGTCGAGGTTGACCGTCGAGCGCAGGCTCGGCGTCGTGACCTTGGACTTCGAGGCGCCCACGAGCAGCGACTTCCTCGCATCGCCCACGATCTGGTCCAGCAGGGTCATCGACTGGAAGTCGTGGAAGACCTTGCGGAACGTGGTGCCCTCGGCCTCGAGCTGCTTCTCGATGGCCGCGATGCCCTGCTCCTCACCGTCGCGGTGCAGCGCGGAGATGACGTCCTGGCCGAACCGGTCGTACAGGTAGAGCATCAGCTGGTACGCGTGGCCGTAGTCGGCCAGCACGCCGGACGAGGTGTTGCCCTCGTCCCACAGGTTGAACGAGTTCTCCGGGCCACCGCAGTCGCGGGGGTTGGTGTTGTACGGCGTCTGGACCGTGCCGAAGCCCTGGAAGCAGTAGAGGTGGCTGTCGCCGCCCTTGTCCTCGACGGTCTTGGTGCCGTCGACGTAGCCCACGAGGGTCTGCGCGAAGTCGGACAGGCCCTCGTTGACCGCGATCGTCTCGCCCGCGTCGGTGTAGTACTGCAGCAGGTGCTGGTACTCGTGGGCGAACGTGCCCTCGTAGAGGTGCGGACGGGACGGACGGCTCGTGCAGAGGTCGTCGGTCGGCTCGTCGACCGGGTCGGCGCCGGTGCGGTGCTCCCAGTCGAACGCGTCGATCGTCATGACGTTGCGGTCCATGTACTCGTTGAACGTCGACCAGAAGAAGCCGGCGATGTACGTCGGGGCCGCGGGGAAGTCGTAGTAGTTGTCGTCGCGGACGTTGTCGACGAGCGTCACGATCTTGTCGCCGCCGCCGCTGAAGTCTCCCTCGATGAGGGCGTTCGACCCGTCGCGGGCCGGCGGCGTGCTGAACGCCTCGGACTCCTTCGGGTAGATGTTCGTGTCGAACTCGTTCACGAGGCTGTCCACCTGCGCGTCGGTGACGACGGTGGCGTCGTCGCCACGGCAGTCGCCCTCGGGGAACGCGATGTCGTTGGCCACCCACACCTCGATGTGGTCGCCGGCGCCGCGCAGCGTGTAGTCCTTGCGGTAGATGCCGCCCTCGACGTCGTCGAGCGCGAGCCACGGGCGGACCGTGCCCACGGGCGGCGTCTCGGCGGTCGGCGCGGCACTGCGACTACGGGCGGAGCTCTGCTTGCCCTGGTACTCCAGCGATGTGTCGACCTTCTTGCCCTGGAAGGTGATGTCCTTCAGGTCCTGGTCGGGGTGGAACGGCTGCGGCTCGGCGGCCTTCGCGGTGGCGGGTGCGGCCGAGGCCGTGCTGCCGGCGATCGCCGGCCCCGTCAGTGCCGAGGCCGCGAGTGCGGCGGCCAGGGCGAGTGGCTTCCATGAGATCGTCACGATCTACCTCTCTTGGCACCCGTCCCCCCGGACACACACGCCGCACCCTGGTGGCACGGTGCTTTGGGCACCGAGAGTCACTTAACTACCTCCGGACCCACCCGGCAACGCGGTGAAGGGTTACAACTCGACTACGTCGCCGGGTCGGACGAGCGCCCGCTCCCCCGACCAGGTGGTCGCGAGGTCAGCCTCGACCTCGTCGCGATCGGTCCACGGCGGGATGTGCGTGAGCAGCAACCGGCCCACCCGGGCCTTCCCGGCGATGCGGCCCGCGTCGGCCCCCGTGAGGTGCAGGTCGGGCGGGTTCTCGGCGGACTCGACGAACGACGCCTCGCACAGGAAGACGTCGGCTCCCGCGGCGAACTCGGCCAGCCCGTCGTCGGGTCCGGTGTCGCCGGAGTACACCAGGACGCGCCCCTCGTGCTCGATGCGGACGGCGTACGCCTCCACGGGGTGCGGGGTGCGACGCGCCGTCACGGTGAACGGTCCGACGGTGGTCTCGAGGCCGTCGACGAGGTCGTGGAACTCGAACGGCAGCGTCATCCCGTTGGGCGCGGTGGTCCCGTAGGCGTTCGAGAGCTGCCAGTCGCTGCCCGGCGGCGCGTAGACGGGGATCTTCGGCGGCGCGCCCGCGGGGTGGTACTTGCGCACGACGTAGAGCCCGCTCATGTCGAAGCAGTGGTCGGCGTGCAGGTGCGACAGGCTGATCGCGTCGATGTCGCGCAGGTCGATGTACTCCTGCAGCGGACCCAGCGCTCCCGATCCGAGGTCGAGCACCAGGCGGAAGGTGCGGCCCTCGAAGGGCGCTTCGAGGAGGTAGCAGCTGGCGGCGGACTCGGGGCCCGGGAACGAGCCGGAGCAGCCGACGATCGTGAGCCTCACGTCGTCACCCACGCGAACTGGTCGACCGACTCCACCTCGGGACCGAGGAAGCGGCGCCCGAGGTCGGCGAACTCGGCGGGATGACCGGTCGTGAGGAAGCGGTGCGTCGGGGCGGGCAGGGCCGGGTCGCGCTCGAGGTCGCGCGACGCCAGCAGGCGGTACACGTCCTTGGCCGTCTCCTCCGCGCTCGACACGAGGGTCACGCTATCGCCCATGACGTACGCGAGGACGCCCGTCAGCAGCGGGTAGTGCGTGCAGCCGAGCACGAGCGTGTCGACCCCGGCGTCCTGCAACGGCGCGAGGTACTCCTGCGCCACGGCGATCAGCTCGGGCCCGCCGGTGATCCCGGCCTCGACGAACTCGACGAAGCGGGGGCACGTGCTGGTGTGCAGCTCGATCCCCGGATTGGCGGCGAACGCGTCGTCGTAGGCGCCGGAGGTGGCGGTCGCCGCCGTGCAGATGACGCCCACCCGGCCGTTGCGCGTGGCGTTCACGGCGCGGCGCGTCGCGGGGAGGATCACCTCGACGACAGGGACGTCGTAGCGCTCGCGGGCATCGCGCAGGACGGCGGCACTGGCGGAGTTGCACGCGATCACGAGGGTCTTCACGCCCTGCTCGACGAGGTGGTCGAGGCACTCGAGCGCGTACTCGCGCACGGCGGAGATCGGCTTCGGTCCGTACGGCTGCCGGGCCGTGTCGCCGAGGTAGACGATCGGCTCGTGCGGCAGCTGGTCGAGCACGGCCCGCGCCACGGTGAGACCACCGAAGCCCGAGTCGAAGATGCCGATGGGTGCGTCACTCACACCCCAGAGGGTAGACACCTCCCGGCCCCGGCGGGCAATCGAAGGGGCGTGAGGTCCGTCATCACGCCGCTTCCGGACCCTCGTTCGGTGCAGGATGGGGCCATGAGTGATCTGCCTCACTTCGGTCCCGAGTTCACATGGGGCGTCTCGACCGCCTCCTACCAGATCGAGGGGGCGGTCGACGAGGACGGCCGCGGCCGCTCGATCTGGGACGACTTCGCCCACACGCCCGGTCGCGTCAAGGACGGCGACACGGGCGACGTCGCGTGCGACCACTACCACCGCTACCGCGAGGACGCGGCCCTCATGGCCGAGCTCGGGGTGGACGCCTACCGGTTCTCGATCTCGTGGCCGCGCATCCAGCCCGACGGCGTGCGCGTCGAGCCGCGCGGCCTGGACTTCTACGACCGGCTCGTCGACAGCCTCCTCGAGCACGGCATCGAGCCGAGCGCCACGCTGTTCCACTGGGACTCCCCCCTGGCCCTCGAGGCCGACGGCGGCTGGGAGAACCGCGACATCGCCGAGCGGTTCGCCGAGTACGCGCGGATCGTGGGCGAGCGCCTCTCCGACCGCGTGACCCGCTGGTTCACACTCAACGAGACGGTCATCTTCACGCTGCTCGGCCACGGCACCGGCATCCACGCCCCCGGCAAGGAGCTGGGCTTCGGGGCCCTGCAGGTGGCGTGGCACCAGCTGCTCGCGCACGGCCGGTCGGTCGAGGCGCTGCGCGCGGCCGGGGCGAAGCAGGTCGGCCCGGCCAACAACCACACCCAGGTGCGCCCGATCGACGACTCGGACGCCGCGCGCGACGCGGCCGGGCTGTTCGACCTCATCTACAACCGCGCGTTCCTGGACCCGATCCTGCTGAAGACCTGGCCGCTGGCCGGGATCGTCGACCCGGTGGCGCAGGACGGCGACCTCGACGTCATCGCCCAGCCCATCGACTTCCTCGGGATCAACTCGTACAACCCGCAGTACATCGGCGCGGCCGAGCCGGGTGCCGCCGTCCCGTTCGAGATGGTCACGCCCGAGGGACTGGAGTACAACGACTTCGGCTGGCCGATCATCCCCGACGGGTTCACGCAGATGCTGACCGGGCTGAAGGAGACCTACGGCGACGTGCTGCCGCCGATCCTCATCACCGAGAACGGGGGCGCGTTCAACGAGGCGCCCGGGCAGGACGGCAGGATCCGCGACCAGCGCCGCATCGACTACACGGCCGCGCACCTCGCGGCTCTGCGCGAGGCGATGGACGCCGGCGTGGACGTGCGGGGCTACTTCCACTGGTCGTTCATGGACAACTTCGAGTGGGCCGAGGGCTACTCGCAGCGGTTCGGCCTGACGTGGGTGGACTACGCGACGCAGCAGCGCATCCCCAAGGACTCGTTCGCCTGGTACCGCTCGGTGATCGACGCCCAGCGGGCCGGGTGACCACGCCGGTCGAGCGACTGGCCCCGGTCCGGCTGCCGTGGCTGCTGTCGGTCGCGGTCGTCAACCTGGGCACCTACGTCGCGTTCTTCGGCCCGCTCGCGGTGCTCCTGCCGCAGCAGACCGAGGCGATCGTCGGCGACGGCAAGGAGACGGCGCTGGCGGTCGTCACGGGCATCGGCGCGGCGATCTCGATGGTCGCCAATCCCCTGTTCGGCGCACTGTCCGACCGCACCCGCTCGCGGTTCGGCCGCCGCGTGCCGTGGATCACCGGCGGCTCGGTGGTGGGCGCGCTCGGCCTCACCATCCTGGCCGATGCGAGCGAGTTCTGGCAGGTCGTCGTCGGCTGGTGCCTCGTGCAGGCCTCAGTCAACGCGTCGCTCGCGTCGATCACCGCCACCCTGCCCGACCGGGTGCCCGTCGCCCAGCGGGCGTGGGCCAGCGGGCTCGTCGGGCTCGGGCAGACCCTCGGCATCCTCGTGGGTGCGGGACTCGCGATCGCGTTCGGCGGCACCCGCGCGGGCTACCTCGCGTGCGCGGTGTTCCTGCTGCTCAGCGCGCTGCCGTACCTCGCCCGCAGCCAGGACGAGCCGGTCACCGAGCGCGTGCCTTGGTCGGCCCGGGGCTTCGTCCACTCGTTCTGGGTCTCGCCGTCGGAGCATCCCGACTTCGCGTGGGCCTGGCTCACGCGGTTCCTGGTCAACCTCGGCAACGCGATCGCGACGCTCTACCTGCTGTACTTCCTCACCGACGCGGTCGGGCTGGCCGACCCCGACGGCGGTGTGTTCATCGTCATCGCGGTGAACTCGGTCGTGGTGGCGATCTCGGCGGTCGTGGCCGGACGCTGGTCCGACCGCGTGAAGCGGCGGAAGGTGTTCGTCATCTGGGCCGGAGTCGTCATGGCCGTCGCGGCGCTGCTGCTGGCGTTCTGGCAGACCTGGCCGGGCGTCCTGGTGGCCGCGGTCGTGCTGGGCGTCGGGTTCGGGGCGTTCATCGCCGTGGACCTCGCAATCGTCACCGAGGTGCTGCCCGACGAGGCGGGCTTCGCGAAGGACCTCGGCGTCATCAACATCGCCAACGCCCTGCCGCAGGTGCTCGCGCCGGTGATCGCCGCGCCGATCGTGACGGTGCTCGGCGGCTACACGACGCTCTACGTCACCGCGGGCGTGATCGGACTGGCCGGCGCGCTGGCCGTCGTACGGATCCGCGGCGTGCGCTGACCGTCTCGCGCTCCGCCCTGCCGCCCGACCCCAGCCGACTTTTGGAACGAGACGCACGTCGGAACGCTCGAACTACGTGCATCCTGTTCCAAAAGTGGGCCGGGGTGGCAGCCGGCGCGCGGTCAGGCGACGCTGAGGTCGACCTCGACGTTGCCGCGCGTGGCGTTGGAGTACGGGCACACCTGGTGCGCCTGCTCGACGAGCTTCTGGGCGTCCTCGGCGCTGACGTTCGGCAGCGTCACCTCGAGGGCGACGGCCAGGCCGAAGCCGCCGTTGCCGTTGTCGCCGATCGAGACGTCGGCGACGACCTCGGAGTCGGACACGTCGGCGCCGGCCTTCTTGCCGACCAGGCGCAGCGCGGAGTGGAAGCAGGCGGCGTAGCCGGCGGCGAAGAGCTGCTCGGGGTTCGTGGCGCCGCCCGGGCCGCCCATCTCCTTCGGGCTGCGGACGTCGGCGGCGAGGATGCCGTCGGTGGACTCGACGTGGCCGTTGCGGCCGTCACCCGTTGCGACGGCGGAGGCAGTGTAGATGGGGTTCATGTGCACAACTCTATTGCGCACAATTGAATGCCGCAAGGCGTAGTCTTGTCCCGTGGAGGACTACCCCCAGCTCGCGCTCGACCAGCAGCTCTGCCTGCCGCTGTACGCGGCCTCGCGCGCCGTGACGCGGCGCTACACCGACCTGCTGGCCGATGCCGGCCTGACCTATCCGCAGTACCTGTGCCTGCTGGCGCTGTGGGAGGCCGACGGGCCACTCGGCGTGAGCGAGCTCGGCACGCGCCTGCACCTGGACTCCGGCACCCTCACTCCCCTGCTCAAGCGCATGGAGACCGCGGGCCTGGTGACACGCGCCCGCGACCACGAGGACGAGCGCCGCGTCCTCGTCTCGGTGACCGACCGGGGGTGGACGCTGCGCGACCGCGTGGCCGATGTGCCCGCACGGCTCGTGGAGGGCATGGGGATGAGCGGGTCCGACGCCCGCGCGCTGCGCGGCCTGCTCGACCGGCTCATCGGCGAGCTCGAGGACTGAGGGTCAGAGCGGCAGCTTGGGCTGCGGCGGCGCGTGCGCCGGGTCGACGCCGTCGAAGAGGCTGGAGACGGACTCGCCCGCGTGGATGCGCGCGATCGCCTCGGCGAACAGCGGCGCCACGGAGCGGACCTTGAGCTCGGGCCAGTCGGCGGGCGCCGGCACGGTGTCGGTGGTGACGACCTCGGTGATCGCCGGGTGCGACCGCAGCCGCTCGACGGCCTTGCCCGCGAAGAGCCCGTGCGTGCAGGCGACGGAGGCCTCGGTGACGCCGGTCTCGGCCAACTTGTCCATCAGCTCGATGATCGAGCCGCCGGTGGCGATCTCGTCGTCGAGCACGATCGCGCGCTTGCCCGCGACGTCGCCGACGATCGTGTCGATGACGACCTTGTCGTCGGCCTTGCGCTGCTTGCTGCCGGCGGCGACCGGCAGGCCCAGCAGCCGCGCGAACTGCGAGGCGGTCTTGGCGTTGCCGAAGTCGGGCGACACGACGATGGCGTTGCTGAGGTCCTGGGCGCGGTAGTGCTCGGCGAGCTCGCCCAGCGCGGTGAGGTGGTCGACGGGCATCGAGAAGAACCCGTGCACCTGCGGTGCGTGCAGGGTCATCGTGACCACCCGGTTGACGCCCGCCGTGGCGAGCATGTCGGCGACGAGCTTGCCGCCGATCGAGATGCGCGAGGCGTCCTTCTTGTCCGACCGGGCGTAGGCGTAGTGCGGGATCACCGCGGTGACCGAGGCCGCCGAGGCGCCGCGCGCCGCATCGACCATCAGCAGCAGCTCCATCAGGTGGTCCTGCGTCGGCGGCACGAGCGGCTGCACGATGTAGACGTCGCGCTGGCGGCAGTTGTCCAGCAGCTGGACCTGGAGGCAGTCGTTGCTGAACCGCTGACTGTCCGAAGGGCTCAGCGCGACACCCAGGTTGCTGCAGATCTCCTCCGCAAGCTTCTGGTGCGCACTGCCCGAGAACACGACGATGTCGCTCACGGCTCGAAGGCTAACGGGTGGTGGGGCGCGGTGAACAGGTCAGGCCCACAGCTGTCCTTCGAGGCGGTCCTCCGCCTCGTCGATCGTGCCCTCGTACGCCCCGGTGGACAGGTACTTCCACCCGGCGTCGGCGATCACGAAGGCGATGTCGGCGCGCTCGCCCGCCTTGACCGCCTTCGCGGCCTGGGCCAGCGCGGCGTGCAGGATCGCGCCGGACGAGATGCCCGCGAAGATGCCCTCCTCGTCGATGAGCTGGCGCACGCGACGTACCGCGTCGCGCGGGCCCACCGAGAACCGTCCGTCGATCAGCGAGGCGTCGTACAGCTCGGGCACGAAGCCCTCGTCGAGGTTGCGCAGCCCGTAGACGAGCTCGCCGTAGCGGGGCTCGGCCGCGACGATGCGCACGTCGGGCTTGTGGTCGCGGAAGAACCGGCCGACGCCCATCAGCGTGCCGGTGGTGCCGAGCCCGCCGACGAAATGCGTGATGGTGGGCAGGTCCTCGAGCAGCTCGGGTGCGGTGCCGTTGTAGTGCGCGTCGGCGTTGGCCGGGTTCCCGTACTGGTAGAGCATCACCCAGTCGGAGTGCTCGGCCGCCAGGCCCTTGGCGACCCGGACGGCCTCGTTGGAGCCGCCCGCGGCCGGCGAGCTGATGATCTCGGCACCGAACATCGTCAGCAGCTGGCGCCGCTCGATCGAGGTGTTCTCGGGCATGACGCAGATCAGTTGATATCCGCGCTGGCGCGCGACCATCGCCAGCGAGATGCCGGTGTTGCCGCTCGTGGGCTCGAGGATCGTGCAGCCCGGCGTGAGGGATCCGTCGGCCTCGGCCGCGAGGATCATCGACAGCGCCGCACGGTCCTTGATCGAGCCCGTGGGATTGCGGTCCTCGAGCTTGGCCCACAGCCGGACGTCGTCGCTCGGAGACAGGTGCGGCAGGCCCACCAGCGGCGTGTGACCGACCGAGTCGATGAGCGAGTCATACCGCATGCTCAGGCCGCGCCGCCCGCGACGGCGGGCAGGATGACGACCGTGTCGCCATCGGACAGCTCGGTCTGCAGGCCGCCGGTGAAGCGGACGTCCTCGTCGTTGACGTAGACGTTCACGAAGCGGCGCAGGTCGGCGCCGTCGAGCAGGCGCTCCTTGATGCCCTCGTGGTTCGCCTCGAGATCGTCGATCAGGGCGGAGAGAGTGGCGCCCTCGGCGTCGACGGCGCGCTCACCCCCGGTGTAGGGGCGCAGGATCGTGGGGATGCGGACCTCGACGGCCATCAGTTGTCACCTTCGGTTCGGGGGGCTGCCTCGGCGGCAGTCGTGCTGTCTTCGGTGTAACGGTCCACGACGCGAACTTCTTCCTCGGTGATCTCGCCATCGAGGATCCGGTAGGAGCGGAAGTCGACCGGACCGGCCTCGTGGGCACCGTCGCGGGTGGACACGAGCACGTAATGGGCGCCGGGCTCGCCGGCGAGGTTGACGTCGGTGCGCGACGGGTAGGCCTCGGTGGCCGTGTGCGAGTGGTAGATCACGACCGGCTCCTCGTCGTTGTCGTCCATCTCGCGGTAGAGGCGCAGCAGGTCGCCGGAGTCGAACTCGTAGAACGTGGGCGACATCGCGGCGTTGAGCATCGGGATGAGTCGCACCGGGCGGTCGGAGCCGATCGGCCCCGCGATGACCCCGCAGGCCTCGTCGGGGTGGTCGCGACGCGCGTGGGCGACGATCGCCTCGACGTGGTCGCGCAGGATGGTCAACACGATTCCCGAGTCTATCGAGGGCGCCCGACGGGCGGGTGACCCATCCGGTGGACGGACGGGATCTCGATAGGACGTCTCACCGCGCCCCGCCGATCGAGTAGCAGGCGAGGAACGAGCCGCGTATCGAGATCAGCGGGTCAGGCGACGTGGACGAGGGTCTCCTGCACGAAGCCGAGCCAGTCGAAGACGTCGCCCATGGCGACGGTGGCCTCGTCGTCGGACTCGGCCAGCCGCTCGGCGTCCTCCTCGGTCTCGATCCCGAGCCGGACGGCCAGCGCCATCCGGATGTCGGTCAGCGCACGCAGCCAGGCCAGGACCTGCGCCTCGTCGAGCTCGACCTCGACGTTCTTGGCCCCCACGTCGAGCCCGCCGGCCTCGAGGCTCTCGATCACGACGCGGGCGTTGCCGACCTTGGTGGCGGACAGCGCCTGCTCGGTGAAGCGGCGGAACTCCGCGGCCTCCACCGGGTCGTCGCGGTAGGCGTCGGGCAGCAGCCGGGCCAGCACGGGGTCCTCGGGCGGCTGGACGGGTCCGGCCATGCCGATCAGCTGGGCCAGCGGGTCGGGCTCGGACTCGCTGGGGCCGTTGCGGTCCTGGAGCAGCTCGACCACCTGGCTGGCGAGGTTCACCATCAGCTGGGCCTCGTTGAGCTCGAAGGTGGCCGTGACGGTGCCGCGGCGCCGGCGGCGGAAGGGCTTCACGCGTCGCTCCGCTCGAGAGTGGCCCACAGTCCGTACTCGTGCATCGCCTGCACGTGGCGCTCCTGCTCCTCGCGGCGACCGCTGGAGACGATCGCGCGACCTTCCTCGTGCACCGCGAGCATCAGCTGCGTGGCCTTCTCCTCGGTGTAGCCGAAGTACGTGCGGAACACGAACGCGACGTACGACATGAGGTTCACCGGATCGTTCCAGACGATGGTGACCCACGGGTCCTCGAGCTGGACGACGAGGTCGGCCTCCGGCTGCTCGGTCTCGACGGGGGTGGGGGTGGTCACGGCTCCATTGTGCCTGCCCCGGCTCACCCGCACGAAGGTCGCCGTGGACCTACGCTGTTCCCATGGTGTCGACCGCGCTGCTGACCGACCACTACGAGCTGACGATGCTGCAGGCCACGCTGGCCGACGGCACCGCCTCCCGCCGCAGCGTCTTCGAGGTGTTCGGGCGCCGGCTCAACGGGGGCCGGCGATTCGGCGTGGTGGCCGGCACCGGACGTGTCCTGGACGCGCTCGCCGACTTCCGGTTCGATCCCGAGGAGATCGAGTTCCTGCGCTCGGCGAAGGTCGTCGACGACGCCACGTGCGACTGGCTCGCCGACTACCGCTTCACCGGCGACATCTGGGGCTACCCCGAGGGTGAGCTGTGGTTCCCCGGGTCGCCCATCCTGCGGGTCGACGCCTCGTTCGGCGAGGGCGTGATCCTCGAGACCCTGATCCTGTCGATCCTCAACCACGACTCGGCGATCGCCTCGGCCGCCGCGCGCATGACGATGGCCGCGGGCGACCGGCCCTGCATCGAGATGGGCACGCGGCGCACCCACGAGGAGGCGGCCGTGGCGTCGGCGCGGGCGGCCTACATCTGCGGCTTCGCCGCCACGTCGAACCTCGAGGCGGGTCGCCGGCACGGCATCCCCACGGCCGGCACCGCGGCCCACGCCTTCACCCTCGTCCACGACACCGAGCGCGACGCGTTCGCCTCGCAGGTGCGGTCCCTCGGCCACGACACGACCCTGCTCGTCGACACGTACGACGTGCCGCAGGGCGTCGCGGCGGCGATCGAGGTGGCCGGGCCGCAGCTGGGCGGCGTGCGGCTGGACTCCGGCGACCTCGGCGACGTCGCCCGCGCCACGCGGGCCCAGCTCGACGCGGCCGGGAACACCCACACCCGGATCACGGTCACGAGCGACCTCGACGAGTACGCGATCGCCGCGCTGGCCGCCGCTCCGGTGGACGGCTACGGCGTCGGCACCTCGCTGGTCACGGGGTCGGGCTCCCCCACCAGCGGGTTCGTCTACAAGCTCGTCGCCCGCGAGGCCGCGGACGGCACGATGCTCGGCGTCGCCAAGAAGAGCAAGGACAAGGCGTCGGTGGGCGGCCGCAAGACGGCGATGCGCCGACTCAGCGCCTCCGGTGTGGCCGAGGCCGAGGTGGTGGGCATCGACATCGCCCCCCGCGACGACGGCGACGACCGCGAGCTCATGGTGCCGCTGGTCGAGGCCGGGAAGCGGGTCGACCACGCGACGCTGCAGGAGTCACGCGCGCGGCTGCAGGCGTCCCTGCGCGAGCTGCCCTCCACCGCCCGCCGACTCTCGAAGGGCGACCCCGCGATTCCGACGATCTACGAGGAGGACTGACTGACATGCCCGGACCCCGCACGCTGGTCGTCGTGGACGTCCAGAAGGACTTCTGCGAGGGCGGCTCGCTGGCCGTGACCGGTGGCGCCGCCGTGGCCGAGGCCGTGGCCGACCTCATCGCCGAGGGCGACTACGACCTCGTCGTGGCCACCCGCGACGCGCACATCGATCCCGGCGACCACTTCAGCGACACCCCCGACTACGTCGACTCGTGGCCGCCGCACTGCGTGGTGGGCACGCCCGGCGCCGAGCTGCACCCGCCGCTGGAGGAGGAGCTGTTCGCCGCGATCTTCGACAAGGGCGCCTACGCGGCCGCGTACTCGGGCTTCGAGGGCACCGACGAGGAGGGTCGCGACCTCGCGGACTTCCTGCGCGAGCACGGCGTCGAGGAGATCGACGTCTGCGGCATCGCCACCGACCACTGCGTCCGCGCCACGGCTCTCGACGGTGCGGCCGAGGGCTTCACGGTCCGGGTGCTGCAGGAGCTGACCGCCGCCGTCTCGCCGGAGAACCTCAACCGCGTGCAGCAGGAGTGGGCGGCGGCCGGCGTCTCGACGACGGCACCGCACCTGGACTGAGGCCGCCGCGTCTGCCTCACCGTGATCTCGATACGCCGCTCGCTGCGCTCGCGAGCTACTCGATCGCCGGCTGGCGCGCCCGCCCGGTGCCACTCGATCACCGGGCCGGTGATCGAGTGCCGGCGAGCGAAGCGAGACGGTGTATCGAGATCACGCAGACGCGTCAGCCCGCGACGAGCTCGAGGGTGCGCACGCGGCCGGGCGTCGTGCGAGGGTCGGCGCCGCGGCGCGCCGAGGCGACCGGGTGGAGCATGACCTCGTCCACGTCGAACTGCGCGGCGAGCTCCTCGAGCTCCTTGCGCGCCGTGGTCGGGTCGCCCACGACCATGCGGGCGAGGCCCGAGTCGACGAGCGAGTCCATCCCGGGGTCGAGGTCGAGCGCCTCGGCGTCCTCGACGAGATCGATCGGGGCGAGCGGCTTGCCGGTGCGCAGCCGGGCCATGTTCTGCAGGTTCGGCAGGGCCAGCGCGGTCGCCTCGTCGGCGGTGTCGGCCACGACGATGTTCACCGTCAGGAACGTGGTGGGGCGCTCGCACACGTCGCTGGGCCGGAACTCGCTGCGGTAGACCTCGAGCGCCTCGGCCGTGCCCTGACCGCTGAAGTGGTGCGCGAAGACGTAGGGCAGGCCCTTCGCCGCGGCGAGGTGGGCCGAGTACATCGACGAGCCGAGCAGCCACAGGTCGGGAGCGCTCACGGCGGCGGGCGTCGCCTTCAGCACGTACTGCTGGTTCGGGATCGGCACGCGCACACCGCGGCCGTCCATGAGCGCCACGACGTCGTCGAGGTAGCGCGGGAAGTTCTCGATGTCGGAGTCGTCGCGACCCGCGGCGCCGCGCAGGGCCCACGACGTCACGGGGTCCGAGCCGGGGGCGCGCCCGATGCCGAGGTCGATGCGGCCCGGGAAGGCGGCCTCCAGCAGCGCGAACTGCTCGGCCACCGCCAGGGGCGCGTGGTTCGGCAGCATGACACCGCCGGAGCCCACGCGGATGCGCTCGGTGGCCGCGGCCAGGAGGGCGATCAGCACCGGCGGCGACGCGGCGGCGACGGCGGGCATGTTGTGGTGCTCCGCCACCCAGTACCGCTCGAACCCGAGCCGGTCGGCCGTGCGCGCCAGCTCCGTGGCGGCGGCGACGGCGTCACCGGTGGTCTGATCGGTGCGAACAGGGACGAGATCCAGGACCGAGAGCTTCACTTCGAGGTCAACAGGGGCGACGCCGGTTCGATTCCCGAGCCGGTTAGCGTCGAACCATGCGCGAGGCATTCGGAGCGACGTTCATCGGGCCCGAGGGGTACCTCAACACTCCCGCGTACGGGCTGCCGCCGCAGTCCACCGTGGACGCCCTCGAGCGGGTCCACCGCGGCTGGGCGGCGGGCACCGTGACGGGTCCGGACTTCGACGACGAGATCGCCACCGCCCGCCACTCCTTCGCCCGGATCGCCGGTGTCCCGGCGGCGTCGGTGACGATGGGCTCCTCGGTCGCGGCCCTGCTGGGACCCGTGGCCTCGGCGCTGCCCGACGGGGCCAGCGTGCTGGTGCCCGAGGGCGAGTTCACGTCCGTCAGCTTTCCCTTCGCCGCCCACCACGGCCGTGGCGTCTCGGTCACCGAGGCGCCGCTCGATCGTCTTCCCGAGCTCGCCCGCGACCACGACGCCGTCGCGGTGTCCACCGTGCAGTCGGCCGACGGGGCGCGGGTCGACCTGGCCGCGCTGCGAGCCGCGACCGAGGGCACGGAGACCCTCGTGATCCTCGACGCGACCCAGCAGCTGGGCTGGCTGCGTCTCGACCTCGGCTGGGCCGATGTCGTGGCAAGCTCGACGTACAAGTGGCTGCTCGGGCCCACGGGGATCGCGTGGGCGTCCTACGCGGACCGGCTGGCCGACCGGCTCGTCCCGCACCACGCCAACCGCTACGCGGGCGGCGACCCCTGGCGAACCACGTACGGCCTGCCGTTGCGCCTGGCCCCCGATGCCCGGCGGTTCGACATCTCCCCCTCGTGGTTCCCCGTGGCGGGCGCGGCCGCGAGCCTCGCATGGCTGGCGACCCTCGACCTCGATGCGGTGACCGCCCACTGCCTGGATCTGGCTGGACGGGCGCGCGAGGCGCTGGACCTGCCTCCTCGCGACTCGGCGATCGTCTCGATCCCGATGGAGCACGCGGCCGCGCGGCTGCAGGACGCCGGGCTGCGGGCCTCGGTGCGCCAGGGGGCGGCCCGCGTCGGGTTCCACCTCTACAACGACCAGGACGACCTCGACCGCGTCGTGGAGGCCCTCCGTACGTGACACCCGGCCCGGCGAGGGAGCGCCGGGCCGGGCATCACTTCCCAGAGGAACCCTTAGTGGTACGTTCGCACAACTTTCGCGCTCGCGCGACTTTTCACGTGCCGAGCTCCTCGATGAGGAAGCCGCCGGGGTAGCTCCGGATCCGCCGGGAGTCCCGGACGCGACGCGGCTCCCGGCGCTCGGGCATGAACCGGACCACCCGGCCGCGGCCGCGCAGGGCGCCGTGGCACAGGCGCTCGAACCAGGCCGGCGGGTGGTCGTAGCCGAACGCGGTGCGCAGGTGCGGATCCATGATCGCGACGCTGAAGCGCCGCACCGCCGGGGCCAGAGGGCGCGGGTAGAACGTGGTCAACAGGTCGAGGGTCGCGTCGGCCACGGCGCGCGAGCGGGGGTCGAACCTGAAGTGCTCGGCCTCGTACGCGTCGAGGAGGCGCTCGAACCCGGCGAGGTCGCCCGGCAGGTCGCGGATCCCCATCAACCGCCCCAGCCGTAAGTAGTAGTTGACGCCGGCCACGTCCTCCACCGGCGTGGTGCGCCGCCAGCCGTAGCGGTTCACCCAGCGGTTCGGCATCACGACGAACGTCGCGAGCACGTACCTCATGTCGTCGTTGCTGATGCCGTACCGGCCGTGCATCTGGTTCATCCGGCGGATCGCGGCCCGGCCGGGATCGCTCTCCAGGCCCTGGTCGACGATCTCCCCCAGCAGCAGCGCGGTGTCGTCGTGGCGGCGCTGCGTGTCGGTGGTGAACTGGCCCGTCTCGTACAGCAGGCGCCCGATCGAGGGCACGGCGTAGGTCCGGAAGAGGGCGAAGCTCAGCGACTGCTCGAGGTCCCACGGGAAGTCGTACTGGCCGAACAGCCGCGAGATCTCCTCGTAGTCCACCGTCGGATCGAGCCCGGCCGACCGGATCCGCCGGCTCATTGCGGAAGGACCACCCGGGCGGCGACGAAGTCGACGATGTCCGAGACTGCGTCGGCGGCTCCCGGCGACACCCCGGGCAGGCTCATGAACCCGTGCACGGTGCCGGGGTACTCGCGGTACCGCACGGGCACCCCCGCGCGCTGCAGCGCCTCACGGTAGTGGTCGCCATTGTCCAGCAGCGGGTCGTGGTCGGCGGTCAGGATGAAGGCCGGCGGCAGGTCGTCGAACGACTTGGCGCGCAGCGGCGAGGCCAGCGGGTCCTCCGTGCCGTAGGCGTCGCCCATGTAGAGGTGGGCGAACGCCGACATGTTCGCCGAGGAGAGCACCGGCTCGCGCGGCATCCGCAGCTCGGACGCGAACTTGTCGTACATCTCGACCGCGGGGTAGATCAGCACCTGCGCGCGCAACCGGGGCCCGCCCTCCGTCACCGAGCGCTGGGCGGCGACCGCGGCGAGGTTGCCGCCGGCGCTGTCGCCCATGACCCCCATCCGCTCGACGTCGATCCCGAGAACCTCGGCATGCTCGGCGATCCAGGCGAGCGCCTCCCACGTGTCGTCGACCGCCGCCGGGAACGGGTGCTCCGGCGCCAGCCGGTAGGACGGCGAGATCACGGTCGCACCCGTGCCGGCGGCGACGCGCGACGTCAGCCAGGCCGACTGCTCGGGCGAGCCCTGCACCCAGCCACCGCCATGGAAGTTCACGATCACGGGTCGCGGCCCGCCGACGCCCGTGGGCCGGTGGACCAGCGCGCGCAGCGTGCGCCCCTTCAGCGGGATCTCGATCGTCTCGGCGCGGGCGCGGCGGTCCGGCGTGCCGAAGACCATCCGGCCGGGCGCCGACCTCATCAGCTTCAGGCGCTGGGCCCGCAGCTCGGCGTAGTCGGTGGCCTCCTCGACGGGCGTGGCGGTCCGCTCGAGGATCGCGGCGAACAGTCGGGTGCGCGGGGGCAGTGGGGCACTCACGCGCACAGCCTAGGGGTGCGGACGCGATCTGCGTCACACGATCGGGTCAGCCCGAGGCGCGCAGGGCCCAGTCGCGGAGCGTGTCGATCCGGCGCTTCAGCTGATCGGTGGTGGCCTGGGCGGCGGGCGGGCCCCCGCACTCGTGACGCAGCCGGTTGTGGGTGACGCCGTGCGGCGACCCCGTGCGGTGGTGCCACGCAGCGACCAGCGAGTTCAGCTCGCGGCGCAGCTCGGCGCGGCGCTCGTACTCGACGTCGGCCTCGGCGCGGGCCGGCGCCACCTCGCGCTTGCGGGTGCGCGCGCTGCGCAGCAGCTCGGCCACCTGGTCGCGCTCGAGCAGGCCCGGGATGCCGAGGAAGTCGAGCTCGTCGCTGTCGCCGGCGACCATCTCGTAGTCGATCGGCGCGAACTCGTGGCCGTCGAAGAGGACGCGGTCGAACGAGGCCTCGCTGCCGATGGCGGCGTACTGGTTGCCCAGCTCGTCGCTCGCCGCCTCGGACGCGTTGGCCTGCGCCATCAGCAGGTCCTCGGCAGCGAACAGGTCGCCCTCGTCGTGCACCGGGCGGCCGATCACGTGGTCGCGCTCGGCCTCGAGGTCGGCGGCCAGCTTCAGCAGGCCGGGGACGCTGGGCAGGAAGACGGACGCTGTCTCGCCACGGCGGCGGGCTCGCACGAAGCGGCCGATCGCCTGCGCGAAGTACAGCGGCGTGGCGACCGTGGTGGCGTAGACGCCCACCGCGAGGCGGGGCACGTCGACGCCCTCGCTGACCATGCGCACGGCCACCATCCACGGGTCGGTGCCGGCCGAGAACTCCGCGATCCGGGCGCTCGAGCCCGCCTCGTCGGAGAGCACGAGGGTGGGCTCGACGCCCGTGAGCTCCTTGAGCAGCTTCGCGTAGGCGCGGGCGGAGTTCTGGTCGCTGGCGATCACGAGCCCGCCGGCGTCGTGGATGTCGCGACGCACCTCGAGCAGGCGCTTGTGCGCGGCCTCCAGGACGGCCGGGACCCACGAGCCGTTGGGGTCGAGCGCGGTGCGCAGCGCCTGGGCGGTCTGGTCCTTCGTGAGCGGCTCGCCGAGCCGGCTGGACACCTCGTCGCCGGCACTCGTGCGCCACTGCATCTCGCCGGAGTACGCCATGAACAGCACGGGGCGGACGACGCCCTCCTTGAGCGCCGACCCGTAACCGTAGGCGTAGTCGGCGACGCTGGAGATCGAGCCGTCGCCGACCGGGGCGTACGTGACGAACGGGATCGGGTTGTCGTCGGAGCGGAACGGCGTGCCGGTGAGGGCCAGGCGGCGCACAGCCGGCTCGCAGGCCTCGAGCACGGCGTCGCCCCAGCTCATCGCGTCGCCGGCGTGGTGGATCTCGTCGAGGATGACCAGCGTGCGGCTGCGCTCGATCCGGACGCGGTGGCCGACCGGGTTCGTGGCCAGGCCCGCGTAGGTGACGCAGTAGCCGTCGAAGCGGGCGCCGAGCGCACCCGTGAGGTTCGGCTCGAGCGCGATCCCCGAGCGCGCGGCCGACTGGGCCCACTGGCTCTTCAGGTGCTCGGTGGGCGCCACGACGACGACGCGCTCGATGATCCTGCGGTGCAGGAGGTCGGCGGCGATCGTCAGCGCGAACGTGGTCTTGCCGGCGCCGGGCGTGGCGACCGTGAGGAAGTCGGCCGGTTGCGTGCGGGCGTACTGGTCGAACGCCTCACGCTGCCAGGCCCGGAGTGACTGGGCCGAGCTCACTGGTCGGAGTCACTCCCGGAGTCCTCGTCGTCACCGGGGTTGAAGTCCTCCCAGATCTGCTTGCACTCGGGGCAGACCGGGAAGCGCTGCGGGTCGCGGCTGGGGACCCACACCTTGCCGCACAGCGCGACGACGGGGGTGCCCATGACCATGGCCTCGGTCAGCTTGTCCTTCGGCACGTAGTGGCTGAAGCGCTCGTGATCGCCGTTGTCGGTGCGCTGCTCGGTGCGCTCGTCATGGACGGTCTGGGTGCCGCGGCCGAAGAATCCCACGACCCCATCGTAGGCGACGGAGCCGACACCGAGGACGGGTCCACGCCGACGCGCTCAGTTCTGGGCCGGGTCGACCGGCAGGTTCGCCCAGAATCGGGTCTCCCCCGGCTGACGGCGCAGCACGTCGCTCCAGAGCCGGTCGGGCACGGGCGAGATGAGGTCACCCTCCTCGGCCGGCAGCACGAGCCAGGCGCCCTCCTCGATCTCGGCCTCGAGCTGTCCGGGCGTCCATCCGGCGTACCCCGCGAACACCCGCAGGCCGAGCAGCTCGCCGCCTTCGGGCAGGGGGCCCTCTAGGTCGACCAGGCCCACGCGCCCAGCCATCTGACGCCAGCCGGGCGGGCCGCTGGTGACGTCGCTGACGACGCCCACCGCGAGCGCGGAGTCCATCGCGACGGGCCCACCCTCGAAGAGGCAGCCGGGGGCGTTGACGCAGTCGGCCCACTCGGGAAGGACCTCGTCGACGTCCGACTCCAGCGGGTGGTTGACGATGACGCCCAGCGCGCCGTCCTCGTCGTGGTCGAGCACGTACACGACGCTGCGCCAGAAGGGCCCTGACTGGATCGCCGAGGTGGCGACCAACAAGCGGCCTCGCACCATTGCCATACCCCCATGATGCCCGATCCTGGGTCGCGCACCCCTAGACTTGCGGGCATGGTGGACGCCCGGCGCGAGGAGGAGTTCACCGTCGACGTGCTCGCCGAGCGGGCCGCGATGACGGTGCGCAACGTGCGCGCCTACTCCACCCGCGGACTGATCGATCCGCCGCGGCTCGAGGGCCGCACCGGGTACTACACCCAGAAGCACCTCCAGCGCCTCATCCTCATCCGCACGCTGCTGGGCCGGGGCTTTACCCTCGCGGCCATCGAGGACGCCATCCTGAAGTCCCCGTCCACCGCGTCCAACGTGGCGCTGGACCTGCTCAACATCTTCGAGGTCGACGACGCGCAGGACCCCAGCGAGATCATCAGCCGCGCCGAGCTGGCCTCGCTCTCGGGGCTGCCCCCCGACCACAAGCTCATCGACCAGATGATCGAGGTGGGGCTGCTCGAGCAGGTCGACGACGACTCGGTGCGGATGCTCGAGCCCAGCGTCGTGCGCCCCGGCGCGGCGTCCGTCGCCATCGGGCTGAACCCCGACAGCGTGGTCGACATCGTGCCGCACATGCGCGAGCACCTCGAGCAGATCTCCGACCGGTTCGTCCACCACGTCAGCCGCGACGTCGCGCAGCCGTTCCTCGACGCGGGTCTGCCGCAGGAGGAGTGGCCGGCCGTCTTCGAGAAGATCGACCAGCTGATCCCGATCGCCAGCCAGGTCGTGGTGGCGATGTTCCGCAGCGTGCTGCGCGAGGCGATCGAGGTCGAGATCGGCCACAAGCTGGAGGAGCTGGCCGCCGAGGGCGACCAGCCGTCCGCCTGATCCGGGCTACCGGGCGCTGAGCGCCGTGGACTCGCCCTTGCTGAGCAGCTCGATCCACGTCTTGCCGCGGGGCAGCTTCATCGGCTGGCCGTCGCGGGTCGTCAGCACGATCGTGGAGGCGTTGTTCGCCTTCTTCCACTTCGCGTTCACCCGGGTGCCGCCCACGAACACGACGGCCTTGCCGCCGCCCTGGAACGTGGTCTCGGGCACGGGGTTGCCGGCCGGGTCGGTGTAGCCCGCGCTCTTCTCGTCGGCCCACAGCACGACGAGGTTCCTCGCGCCGAACTCCTTGTCGCTGGTGCCGTTCGTGCGCTTCCACGCCTTGCTGTTGAACTTCCACGACGTGGTGTGGCTGCGCGAGAACTTCACGGTCGCGGACGTGACCTGCGGGCCCTTCGGCGCCGCGGCGCCGGCGCCGGCCCACTGGAAGTAGGAGCGCTCGGGCTGCGTGTTCTTGACGTCCTTGGCGAGCTCGCCGAGGTCGACGACGACGTTGTACGGCGCGTAGCCGCCGTCGCGCGACATCCCGGCCGAGCCGGCGTCCTGCGAGTGGATCGGGATGCCCGCGTCCTTGATGCGCGAGATCGTCTTGCCGGCGCCGCCGGAGGCCACGATCTGGCCGTTGACCGGCTTCGCGATGCCGATGTCGGTGGCACGCATGGAGCGGACGTGGCCCACGGTCGAGGGGGTCGCCGTGTAGTAGAGGGCGGCGAGCCGGGTGATGCCACCCTCCACCGTCTGCTCGACGACGAGATCGGCCCGGTCGATGTTCGTCTGGGGAGCGGAGGCCGGGGTGTTGTCGACCTTGACCACGAACACGGGGTTCGCGGGCGTCTCCTTGAGCTGCCCACCGGTCAGCGGGTTGATCGGCGTGATCTTCGCCGCGGTGGTCTTGTTCGGCTCCTTGGGGTCGGGGGCCTGCTTCTTCTCCCCGTCCGAGCACGCGCCCAGGGTCAGCACGAGGGCACAGGTCACCGACAGCATCCGCAACTTCATGGCCTCAAGCATGCCTGAGGGCCACTGGCGCCCCGACCCCGGCACGCCGGAATTCCGGGCGTGGTCGCTGTCGCAGCGCCACTGTCGGAGTCCGGTGCCACGATGGGTTCCATGTCCTTCGGCCCCGCGACCGCCACGTGGTTCGACGAGTCCTTCAGCGCGCCCACGTCCGCCCAGACCGGCGCGTGGGACGCGATCGAGAAGGGCCGCCACACCCTCGTGGTCGCCCCCACGGGATCGGGCAAGACCCTCGCGGCGTTCCTGTCGGCCATCGACGGCCTGCTGCACCGCGATCCCGCGGTCGAGACGCAGGGCACCTCGGTGCTGTACATCTCGCCGCTGAAGGCCCTCGCCGTCGACGTCGAGCGCAACCTGCGGTCACCCCTCGTCGGCATCTCCGGAGTGGCGGCGCGGCTCGGTCACGAGCTGGCTCCCGTGTCGGTGGGCGTCCGCACGGGCGACACGCCGCCGGCGGAGCGGCGCCGGCTCCAGTCCCATCCACCCGACGTGCTCATCACCACGCCCGAGTCGCTCTTCCTACTCCTCACGTCGGCCTCGCGCGCCATGCTGCGCGGCGTCCACACGGTGATCGTCGACGAGGTCCACGCCGTCGCGGGCACCAAGCGCGGGGCGCACCTGGCGATCTCCCTGGAGCGGCTCGACGACATGCTCGACTCCCCCGCCCAGCGGATCGGCCTCTCGGCCACCGTCAGCCCGCACGACGAGGTGGCCCGCTTCCTCGGCGGCCGCGCCCCGGTCGAGGTCGTCGCTCCGGACGCCCCCTCGCGGCTCGAGCTGTCGGTGCGGGTTCCCGTGGAGGACCTCACCGAGATGCCACCACGCCACGAGGGGCCCCGGGAGGGCAGCGCCGCGCGCGGGCTCGACGAGTCGCGGCCGCAGGAGGGCGGCGGCACGATCTGGCCCCATGTCGAGGAGGCGATCGTCGACGCGATCCAGCAGGCGCGCACCACGATCGTCTTCGCCAACAGCCGCGGGGTGGCCGAGCGGCTCACCCAGCGGCTGAACGAGGTCTGGGTCGAGCGCGAGACGGGCTACCGGCCCGAGCCGGCGAACCGCCAGCCGGCCCACATGGGCGGCCTCTCCGGGTTGTCCTCGGGCGCCGAGCCGGTGCTCGCGCGCGCCCACCACGGCTCGGTCAGCAAGGAGCAGCGGGCGATCATCGAGGACGACCTGAAGTCCGGTCGCCTGCGGTGCGTCGTGGCCACCTCCAGCCTCGAGCTCGGCATCGACATGGGCGCGGTCGACCTCGTCATCCAGGTCTCCGCTCCGCCGTCGGTCGCCTCGGGGCTGCAGCGCGTGGGCCGCGCCGGCCACCAGGTCGGCGAGGTCTCGCGCGGGCTGGTGTTCCCCACCGGCCGCCACGACCTGCTGTCCACCACGGTCACCGTCGAGCGCATGCTCGCCGGCCGCATCGAGCGGCTCGCCGTGCCCGCGAATCCTCTCGACATCCTCGCCCAGCAGACCATTGCCGCGTGCGCCCTCGAGCCGATCGACGTCGAGGCCTGGTTCGAGACGCTGCGGCGGTCCGCACCGTTCGCCACGCTGCCCCACTCGGCGTTCGAGGCCACGCTCGACCTCGTCGCCGGGCGCTACCCCTCCGACGAGTTCGCCGAGCTGCGTCCCCGGGCGGTCTGGGACCGGCAGGCCGGCACGCTCACCGGCCGGCCGGGGGCCCAGCGGCTCGCCGTCACCAGCGGCGGCACGATCCCCGATCGCGGCATGTTCTCGGTGGTCCTGGCCGGCGAGGAGGGCACCGCGGGCCGCCGCGTCGGCGAGCTCGACGAGGAGATGGTCTACGAGTCGCGCATCAACGACGTCATCGCGCTCGGCGCCACCAGCTGGAGGATCCTCGAGATCACGTCCGACCGGGTCATCGTCGTGCCCGCGTTCGGCCAGCCCGCTCGGCTCCCGTTCTGGCGCGGCGACGCGATGGGGCGCCCCTACGAGCTCGGTGAGGCGATGGGCGCGTTCCTGCGCGAGCTGAGCGCCCTCTCCCCCGCCAAGCAGCGTGCGCGCGTCGAGCAGGTGGGCCTCGACGCGAATGCCGTCGGCAACCTCTCGGCGCTCGTCAAGGACCAGTACGAGGCCACCCGCCAGCTGCCCACCGACACGACGCTCGTGGTCGAGCGCTTCCGGGACGAGGTCGGCGACTGGCGGCTCGTCCTGCTGTCGCCCTACGGGCGGGCCGTGCACGCTCCGTGGGCGCTGCTGGTGGGCCGGCGGATCGAGCAGCGGTTCGGCGTCGACGGTGCGGTCGTGGCGTCCGACGACGGCATCGTCGTGCGGGTCCCCGATGTCACCGGCGAGCCGCCGGGCGCCGACCTGTTCGACCTCGAGGACCCCGAGGACCTCGAGCCCCAGATCACCGATCTCGTGGGCGGGTCCGCCCTGTTCGCGGCGCGCTTCCGCGAGTGCGCCGCCCGGGCCCTGCTGCTGCCCCGGCGCAACCCCGGGGCCCGCGCGCCGCTGTGGCAGCAGCGACGCCGTGCCGCGATGCTGCTCGACGTCGCCCGCAAGTACCCCGACTTCCCGATCCTGCTCGAGACGGCGCGCGAGGTGCTGCAGGACGTGTACGACCTGCCCGCGCTCGTCACCCTCGCCCGCCGGATCCGCTCGCGCGAGGTCGCCCTCGTCGAGGTCGGCACCGATGCCGCCTCGCCGTTCGCCCAGCGCCTGCTGTTCGGCTACGTCGGCGCCTTCCTCTACGACGGCGACCTGCCCCTGGCCGAGCGGCGCGCCGCGGCGCTCACCCTCGACCCCGAGCTGCTGGGCCAGCTGCTGGGCCGGGCCGACCTGCGCGAGCTGCTCGATCCCGAGGTCGTCACCCTGACCGAGGCCGAGCTCCAGCGCCTCGTGCCCGAGCGGCAGGCCAAGGACATCGAGGGAGTGTCCGACCTGCTGCGGCTGCTCGGCCCGCTCTCCGTCGACGAGGTCGCCGAGCGCACCCGCGAGGACGCACGGCTGGAGGCGGGCGCCTGGCTCAAGGAGCTGCGCGAGTCGCGCCGTGCCATCGAGGTGCAGGTCGGCGGCCAGGCCCGGTGGGCCGCGATCGAGGACGCAGGACGCCTGCGCGAGGCGCTGGGCACCGCGCTCCCGCTCGGCATCGCGGACGCGCACCTGGCCACGGGGAACGACCCCCTCGGCGAGCTCGTCTCCCGCTACGCCCGCACCCACGGCCCCTTCACGGGCGAGGACGTCTCGCGGCGCCTCGCGCTCGGCCCCGCGGTGGTGCGCGACGCCCTCCAACGCCTGAGCGAGGCGGGCCGGGTCACCCGCGGTGAGTTCCTGCCGGTGGCCTCCGGCGAGGCCGAGTGGGTCGACTCCGAGGTGCTCCGCCGGCTCCGCAACCGCTCGCTCGCGGCGGCTCGCAAGCAGGTCGAGCCCGTCGACTCGGCGGCGTTCGCGCGCTTCCTGCCTGCGTGGCAGCACGTCGGCTCGCGACTGCGCGGCGTCGACGGCGTCCTCACCGTCGTCGACCAGCTGGCCGGGGCCGCGCTGCCCGCCAGCGCGTGGGAGAGCCTCGTGCTGCCCGCCCGGGTCACCGACTACTCCCCGGCGATGCTCGACGAGCTCACCACCGCGGGCGAGATCACGTGGACCGGCGCCGGCACGCTTCCCGGGCGCGACGGATGGATCCGCCTGCTGCCCGGGGACACCCCGGCACCGGCCACCGGTGACCTCGTCGCGGCGGGCTCCGACACCGCCGCCGGCCGCCTGCTCGAGGTGCTCGGCGACTCCGGCGCCTGGCTCTTCGGCGAGCTGGCGGCCCGCGTCGAGGACACCGAGCGCGAGGGCCTCGTCGAGGGGCTGTGGGAGCTGGTCTGGAGCGGTCAGGTCAGCAACGACACCTTCGCGCCCGTGCGCAGCCTCGTGGCCGGGGGCGGCACCCACCGCACCCGCCGCCAGGCGCCGCGCGCCCGGATGGTGGGCGGGCGGATGCGGGCGCCGCGCGCGGTCGTGCCCCCCATCGCCTCGGGCCGGTGGTTCTCCGTCCCGCTGGGCGGTCAGACCACGGCCGAGCACGTCGCCCGCGCCGAGACCCTCCTGAACCGCTACGGCGTCGTCACCCGCGGATCGGTCCAGGCCGAGCAGACCCCCGGCGGCTTCGCGGCCGCCTATCGCGTGCTGCGCGAGATGGAGCAGAACGGCACGGCGCTGCGCGGCTACTTCGTCGACTCGCTCGGCGCCGCCCAGTTCGCCGCGCCCGGCGTCGTGGATCGGCTGCGGTCCTTCGTGCGCGACTCCGACGAGCCGGCCGAGGCACCCGCCGTCACCCTCGCGGCCACCGACCCGGCGAACCCCTTCGGCGCGGCCTTGCCGTGGCCCGACCGCGGCTCCGACGGCCACCGCCCCGCCCGCAAGGCCGGATCGCTCGTGGTCGTCCACGACGGCCGTCCCGTGGTCTACCTCGAGCGCGGCGGCAGGTCGGCGCTCACCTTCACCGACGACGCCACCGCCCTCGCGGCCGCCGCCGCCTCCCTCGTGCAGACGGTGCGGCGAGGACGACTCGGACGGGTCACGGTGCAGACGGCCGACGGAGAGCCCGTCGCCTCCACGCCCCTGGGCGAGGCGCTCGCCGCGGCGGGGTTCGAGGCCCACCTGAAGGGGCTGCGGCTCGATGCCTGAGGGCGACACCGTCTGGCGGGCCGCCCACCACCTGCACGAGGCGCTGGCGGGCCGGGTCCTCACCGCCACCGAGTTCCGGGTGCCGAGGTACGCCACCACCGACCTGGCCGGCGAGGTGCTGCACGAGGTCGTGCCGCGCGGCAAGCACCTGCTGATGCGCACCGACGCGTGGACGATCCACTCGCACCTCAAGATGGAGGGCTCGTGGCACCTCTACCGCCCGGCCACCCTGCGCCGCGGCGGTCGGGGCCTGCGGCGGCCGGCCCATACGGTCCGGGCGATCGTCAGCACCGACGAGTGGGTGGCCGTCGGCTTCAGCCTCGGCATCGTCGAGGTGCTGCGGCGCGAGGACGAGGACTCGGTCGTGGGCCACCTCGGTCCCGACGTCCTCGATCCCGACTTCGACCGCGACGTCGCTCTCGCCAACCTCGCGCACGACCCCGAGGTGCCGATCTTCGTCGCCCTGCACGACCAGCGGAACCTCGCCGGGTTCGGAAACGAGTTCGTGAACGAGATGCTGTTCCTGTCGGCGGTAGACCCGCACACGCCGGTGGGTGTGGCCGACCTCGGCCGCATCGTCGACCGCGGCGTGAAGCTGATCCGGCTCAATCGCGATCGCATCGAGCGGTCCTTCACCGGCAGCCTGCGAGCCGGCGAGCTGCACTGGGTGTTCGGCCGCACCGACCGGCCGTGCCTGCGCTGCGGCACCACCATCCGCGAGGACGCCCTGGGGCGCGTGGCCACCCAGCAGCGGCGCGTCTACTGGTGCCCGAACTGCCAGGGCGCCCCGCGCGACTGACCGGTCACCGCCGGGGAATGCACGAGGGCCCCGCGGATCGCTCCACGGGGCCCTCGTCGATCGGTGGTGCGGCTCAGGCGCCGACCTCGATGTGGCTGAAGCCCTTGACGGTGATGCCGGCTTCCTCGGCGACCGCCTTGACGGTCTTCTTGTTGTCGGTGACGCTCGACTGCTCGAGCAGCACGTTCTCCTTGAAGAAGCCGTTGACACGACCCTCGACGATCTTGGGCAGAGCCTGCTCGGGCTTGCCCTCCTCCTTGGCCGTGGCCTCGGCGATCTCGCGCTCCTTGGCGACGATGTCGGCGGGCACGTCCTCGCGGGTCAGCCAGCGCGGTCGCATGGCCGCGATCTGCATCGCGACCGAACGCGCGGCGTCCAGGTTGTCGCCGTCGTACTCGACGAGCACGCCGACAGCCGGCGGCAGGTCGCTGGCACGACGGTGCATGTAGGTGGCGACCTGGCCCGAACGGGCGCTCACGCGACCGAGCTCGAGCTTCTCGCCGATGACCGCGGCGAGCGCGCTGATCGTCTCGGCGACGGTCTTGCCGTCGTCGAGCTGGACCTTCGCGAACTCCTCGGCGTCGGCCGGCTTGGCGGCGTCGGCCGCGACGGCGAGACGCTCGGCGAGCGCGATGAACTGGTCGTTCTTCGCGACGAAGTCGGTCTCGGAGTTGAGCTCGACCAGGGCGGAGCCGGCGTTGGCGACCAGGCCCGAGGAGGCCTCGCGCTCAGCGCCGCGCTTGGCGGCCTTGGCCGCGCCCGAGATCCGCAGGACCTCGACGGCCTTGTCGAAGTCGCCGTCGGCCTCGGTGAGGGCCTTCTTGGCGTCCATCATGCCCGCGCCCGTGGCGTCGCGGAGCTTCTTCACATCGGCAGCAGTGATTGCCATGTTCAACCTCGGTTCTGGTGGGGCCGGCCCGACGGATCGCGTCGGGCCGGCCAGTGGTCAGAGTGGCTCAGGACTCGGCAGGAGTCTCGGCAGCGGGGGCCTCGGCGGCAGGCGCCTCAGCGGTCTCGGCAGCGGGGGCCTCGGCGGCAGGCGCCTCAGCGGTCTCGGCAGCGGGAGCGTCGGCGGCAGGCGCCTCAGCCGTCTCGGCAGCCGGGGCCTCGGCGGCAGGCGCCTCAGCGGCGGGGGCCTCAGCGGACTCCGCGGCCTTCGACGCGAGCAGCTCCTTCTCCCAGTCGGCCATGGGCTCCTCGGCGCCGAGCTCCTGGCCCGGGGCCTCCTCGCCCGTCTTGGCGCCACCGCGCGACATGAGGCCGTCGGCGACGGCGTCGGCGATGACGCGCGTCAGCAGGCCCACCGAGCGGATGGCGTCGTCGTTGCCCGGGATCGGGTAGTCGACGTCATCGGGATCGCAGTTGGTGTCCAGGATCGCGACGATCGGGATGTTGAGCTTCTTGGCCTCGTCGACCGCGAGGTGCTCCTTCTTCGTGTCGACGATCCACACGGCGTTGGGCACGCGGCCCATGTCGCGGATGCCGCCGAGGGTGCGGTTGAGCTTGGTGTACTCGCGACGCATCTGAAGGAGTTCCTTCTTCGTGCGGTTGGAGCCCGCGACGTCGTCGAAGTCGATCTCCTCGAGCTCCTTCATGCGCTGGAGACGATCGGACATCGTGGTGTAGTTCGTGAGCATGCCGCCGAGCCAACGCTGGTTGACGTAGGGCATGCCGACGCGCTTGGCCTGCTCCTCGACGGGCTCCTGCGCCTGGCGCTTGGTGCCGACGAACAGGATCGAGCCGCCGCGGGCGACGGTGCTCTTGACGAACTCGTACGCCGAGTCGATGTAGGACAGCGACTGCTGCAGGTCGATGATGTAGATGCCGTTGCGCTCGGTCATGATGAAGCGCTTCATCTTCGGGTTCCAACGACGGGTCTGGTGCCCGAAGTGCACGCCGCTCTCGAGCAGCTGACGCATGGTGACGACGGCCATGGCCGTACTTCCTTTCAAACCAAGTTGACGCATCGCCGGCGGCGATGCCCTGGTGTCCGACGCGGGCCACCCATCGTGGATGGGACCTGGATCGCGCCCCGTTCGGTGCAACACGTCACGGGAGAGGACACGCGAATTTCCGCCCAGAGGACGGATGTGCCCAGTCTAGTGCACCGGCCCGCGCCGGAGGAAATCGGTGCCACGGTGGGCCGAACGGCCGGTCTCCACAGGCGCCTGCGAGGCCTGACCACCCGTCCACAGGGTTCCGCGAGCCGGTTCCGCTCGCAGCCGCGGATCGCTTGGCTCGGGACATGCGCCGTGCCCTGCTCCTGCTCGTGACGACCCTGCTCGCCGCCTCCGTCGCTCCCGCCGCTGCCGCGCCCTGGACGTGGCCGATCGGCGAGCACCGGATCGACCGCCCGTTCGACCCACCCCAGTCCGACTACGGGGCCGGCCACCGCGGAGTGGACATTCCTGGGCGGGTGGGCCAGACGGTCCGCGCCGTGGCCGTCGGGCGGGTCACGTTCGCGGGTCGCGTCGCCGGCGTCTGGACGATCACGATCGACCACGGCCCCGAGCGATCGACCTACCAACCCGTCTCCCCCACCGTCCGGGTCGGCGACGCCGTGACCGCCGGCCAGCCCGTCGGCCGGCTCCTCGGCGGCCATCCCTCGTGCCGCCGGACGTGCCTCAACCTCGGCCGGCTGCGCGGCGACGAGTACCTCGATCCCGCCGCGCTGCTCGCGACCTCAGGGGCCTACCGGCTGATCGATCCCGACGGCTCGCCGCCGGAGCCGCCCGGCGCGGGTGCCGGGGACCTTCCTCTCGACGGCTCCGTGACCTCGGCGTTCGGGATGCGGGTCCATCCCGTCACCGGCGTGCGCAAGCTGCACGACGGCGTCGACATCGGCTCCGCGTGCGGGACCCCGGTCCCTGCCGCGGGAGCCGGCCGGGTCGGGCGCGCCGGAGCCAGCGGGGCTTACGGGCTGCAGGTCCAGATCGAACACGGCGGCGGGATCGCCACGTCCTACGCCCACCTCGGCTCGGTCGCGGTGCACCGCGGCCAGCGGGTGGTCACCGGCGACGTCGTGGGCCGCGTCGGGTCGACCGGGTTCTCCACGGGGTGCCACCTGCACTTCATGCGGCTCGTCGACGGGCGGCCGGTCGATCCCCTGGGCAAGCGGTGAGGTCGTCAGGCGCGCGGGTGGGCCTGCGTGAAGGCGGCGCGCAGGCGGTCGGCGCTGACGTGCGTGTAGATCTGGGTCGTGCCGAGCGAGGCGTGACCGAGCAGCTCCTGCACCGACCGCAGGTCCGCGCCGCCCTCGAGCAGGTGCGTGGCGGCGGTGTGGCGCAGTCCGTGAGGTCCCACGTCGGGCGCGTCCGGCACGGCGCCCACGCGCTCGTGGACGATGCGGCGGACGACCCGCGCGTCGATGCGGCCGCCCCGGGCACCCAGGAACAGGGCAGGCCCGCTGCCGGCCACCGCGAGGGCCGGGCGTCCCCGTTCGAGCCACGCCGCGACGGCCTCCTGGGCCGGCACGCCGTACGGGACCATCCGCTCCTTCGAGCCCTTGCCCATGACCCGCAGCACCCGGCGGGAGGTGTCGAGGTCGTCCACGTCAGCGCCCACCAGCTCGCCCACACGGATGCCCGTCGCCCACAGCAGCTCGATCACCGCGAGGTCGCGCAGGCCCGTCGGACCGTCGTCCTCGATCGAATCGACGATCGCGTCGATGACGCCGCGCATGTCGGACTGGCTCAGCGCCGGCGGCAGGGTGCGGTGCGCCTTCGGGGCGGCCAGCAGGGCCCCGGCGTCCGTCGGCGCGCGGCCGGTGCGCTCGAGCCACGCGGTGAAGACCCGCGCGGCGGTCGAGCGGCGCGCCATCGTCGTGCGCGCCCGTCCTCGCGTCTGCAGGTTCGCCAGCCAGCTGCGCAGGGTGCGGATCGTCAGGTCCGCCGGGTCCTCGACGTGCAGCAGGGTGGCGTGCGCGGCCAGGCTGCCGAGGTCGGTCAGGTAGGCACGGACCGTGTGGTCCGAGAGATCGCGTTCCTGGCACAGGTGATGCTCGTAGTCGGCCAGCGTGCGGGCCCACGCCTCGGAGCAGTCAGTCACGCGTCCCACTCTCGCACCGGCGATCGGTGAATCGCGGGAGGCCGTCAGGCCGGGTCGAGCCGGACCTCGGTGGCCTTGATGCCCATCCAGACGTCGCGTCCCGGCTCGAGCTCCAGCTCTGCGGCGGCGGCGGTGGTCACGTCGGCGAGCCATCCCGAGATCTCCACCCGACAGGCCGCCCCGCGGACCTCGATCCCGGTGACCACCCCGGGCAGCACATTGCGCGGGCTCCCTCCCGGCCGCTCCCGATGGATCGCCACGGCGCTGGGCGCGAAGGTGGCGATCGCGGCGGCGCCCACGTCCAGCGTGCGGCGCGGGATCCCCGCGAGCTCGCGACCGTCCGCACTGCGGAGGTGATCCGGTCCCGTGGCCACGCCCTCCACGAGGTTCACCCCGGCCAGGGCGGCGCCGAACGCACTGCGCGGGTGCGTCAGCACGTCACGCGCCGTGCCCTCGTGGACGACACGTCCCGCCTCCACGATCACCGCGCGGTCGGCCAGGGTCATCGCGTCGAGGGGGTCGTGGGTCACGAGCACCGTCGCGGTCCCGGCCAGGACCCGGCGCAGGACTCGCCGCACCTCGGGCACCGCTTCGACGTCCAGCGCCGCCAGCGGCTCGTCCAGCAGCACCACGTCGGGTTCCACCGCCAGGGCCCGGGCGATCGCCACCCGCTGGGCCTGGCCGCCCGACAGTTGACGCGGACGACGGTCGGCCAGCGCCGACGCCCCCACCGGGTCCAGCCAGTGATCGGCGAGACCGGCGTCGCGACCGACGCTGCGCGGACCGAACGCGACGTTCTCACGCACCGTGAGGTGGGGGAACAGCCGGGGCTGCTGTCCCAGCAGCGCCACGGATCGGCGGTGGGGCGGCACCCACTGCCCCCCCCCCGCCAGGACCCGGTCACCGACACGGACGTGCGCCTCTGCCGGCCGCAGGAGGCCGGCGACGGTGGCCAGGACGGTCGACTTCCCGGCTCCGTTCGGCCCCATGAGCGCCACCGTCTCGCCGGAAGCCACATGGAACCGCAGGTCGACCCCGCGGGCGGGATCGCGCACGCGCGCCGCGAGGCTCACCACGGCGATCGCCCCGGACGGTGGACGACCGCGATCACGACGACCGCCACCGCGACCAGCAGGAACGCCAGGGCCGCGGCCGCATCGGGGTCGACCTCGCGCTGCAGGTAGATCTCGGTCGGCAGTGCGCGCGTCACCCCTTGCAGGCTGCCGGCGAACGTGACCGTGGCGCCGAACTCCCCGAGCGCCCGCGCGAAGGACAGGACGGTTCCGGCCACGAGACCGGGCGCCACCAGGGGCAGGGTCACCCGGCCCAGCACCCGGCCGGGAGCGGCGCCGAGCGTTGCCGCGACGTCCGCGTAACCCGGGTCGGCAGCACGCAGCGCGCCCTCGAGGGTGATGACGAGGAACGGGAGCGACACGAACGTCTGGGCCAGCACCACGGCCACCGTCGTGAAGGCGATCTCGACGCCGAACGCCTCCAGGTGCTGGCCCAGCCAGCCGCGCCGCCCGAACGTGGCCAGCAGCGCGATGCCGCCGACCACGGGTGGCAGCACCAGCGGCACCAGGACCACGGCACGGACCACCGATGACCAGTGCCCCGAGGACCGGGCGAGCGACAGCGACAGCGGCACGCCGAGCAGGAGGCACAGCACCGTGCTGACGGCCGCCGTCCGCAGGCTGAGCCCCAGCGCCGCCCGGGACGACTCGCTCGTCACGAGGCCCAGGAAGTCGCCCCACTCCACGCGCAACACCAGTCCGGCCAGCGGCAGCGCCAGCAGTGCCAGCCCGACGAGCGCCGGAAGGGCGATCCAGCGTGGGACGTCGGACCGGCCCGTCACGGCGCGCCGAAGCCGGCGGCCGCGAGGACCTCGCGTCCCGCCTCGCTCGTGACGAACCGGACGAACGCATCCGCCGACTCGTCGGCCTCCAGTGCCACGACCGGGTAGCGGTTGACGACCTCGCCCGCGCCCGCCGCGTCGACGCCTCGCACGGCGTCACCCGCACCGATCACGTCGGTGCGGTAGACGATCCCCGCGTCGGCCTCACCGCTGGTGACCTTCCCCAGCACGTCGGTCACCGACTGCTCCTCGCTGACCGGGTCCACGTCCAGCGCGCTCTTCGCCAGCAGGGTGCGGGTGGCCGCGCCGCACGGCACCTGGGGAGCGCACAGGACCACCTTCACGCCCGGATCCGCCAGGTCGGCGAGGGCATCCACGCGAACCGCGTCATCGGCCGGCGTGACGATCTGCAGCGTGTTCGTCGCGAAGACCTCGGGGGCGAGGGCCGTGTCGGATGCACCGGTCACCCGGGCCATGGTCTGCTCGTCCGCCGAGGCGAACACGTCCGCCGGGGCGCCCTCGGCGATCTGGGCCGCAAGATCGGACGAGCCACCGAACGAGAGCCTGACCTCCACGCCGTCGTGCTCGGCCTCGAAGCGCTCCGCCAGCTCGGTGAACGTGGACGTGAGCGACGCCGCCGCGAACACCGTCAGCGTGCGCTGCCCACCCCCCTCACCGTCGTCGCTGCTGCATCCGGCGGCCGTCAGCAAGGCGACCAGCGCAAGGGTGGCGGCACCCCCACGCCTCACGCCTGGTCCTTGGGGATCTCGATCGCCACGTTCGTGGCCTTGACCACGGCCACCGCGACGACGCCGGGCTCGAGGCCGAGCTCACGGACCGACTCCGTGCTGATGAGCGACACGACCCGGTGAGCGCCGCACTGCAGCTCGACCTGCGACATGACGCGATCGCTGAGGACCTCGGTCACGATGCCGACGAACCGGTTGCGTGCCGAGCGCCCGACGGCGGTCGGGTCCGGAGCCGATCTGCCCTCGACCCGCACGTAGTCGGCGAGGGCGCGCCCGTCGACCACAGTCCGTCCGGAGCCGTCCTTGTCCGCGGCGAGCCGCCCGGAAGAGATCAGGCGGCGTACGGTGTCGGTGCTGACTCCGAGGAAGTCAGCGGCATCAGCAACACGCACTTGAGACATGAAGGCGATACTAGCGGCTCAGATGCGACTCGGGCAGGAGCAAGGATGAGCAGATCCGTCGAGGAACACGTCCACGCGGTGGCCGAGGTGATCCGGCGCGCCGCTCAACGACGCGCCCAGGACCAGGCCGTCCGACGACCGGTGACCGAGGAGCTCACCGGCCGACTCGCCGCGCCCGCCGTCGCGCGACTGGACGTCCCCGGCTTCGACAACAGCCAGATGGACGGGTTCGCCGTCCATGCCGCTGATCTCGCCCGCGCCGACATCGCGCTGGTGACGCTGCCCACCGTGGCGCACGTGGTGGCCGGCGGCGCCCACCCGCCCCGACTCGACCCGGGCTCCGCCGCGCCGATCATGACGGGCGCCCCCATCCCGCTCGGCGCCGACGCCGTCGTCCCCGTGGAGCGCACCGGCGCGGGCGAGTTCGGCCCGGTCGGCGGCGGGGCGCTGATCGAGTTCCGTGAGCCCGTTCAGCCGGGGACGTTCGTGCGCACCGTCGGTGCCGACGTGACCTCCGGCGCGACGGTTCTCGAGGCCGGTGCTCCCCTGCACCCGGCGGCGATCGGCGCCCTCGTCGTGGCGGGCGTCGAGTCGGTCGAGGTCGCGCCGCCGCTGAGGCTGGCCGTGGTGGGCACCGGCGCGGAGCTGGTGAGCGGCGCGGTCCCCGACTCGAACTCGCGGGCGCTGGCCGCCCACGCCCGCGAGCTCGGACTCCCCGTGACCACACACGTGGTGCCCGACGACCCGGATCTGCTGGGCGACGTGCTCGCACAGCTGGCCGCCGGCCACGACCTCGTCATCACGACCGGCGGGGTGAGCGCGGGTACGCGTGAGGTCGTCCGTCAGACCCTGGAGGGAACGCCGGGCGCGTGGTTCGACCACGTGGCGGTGCAGCCCGGCGGCCCGCAGGGCCTGGCCTCGGTGCTCGCCGGCGACCGCGAGGTCCCCGTGGTGTGCCTGCCCGGCAATCCCGTCAGTGTCCTGGTCTCCTTCGAGCTGTTCCTCCGAGCGCCCCTCGCCCGCGCGGCAGGACGCGTGGCCCAGCGGCCGTCCGGATCAGCGCCCCTCGCGGAGCCGTTGGCCTCCCCCGCCGGACGCCTGCAGGCGCGTCGCGGCACCTTGCAGGCCGACGGCACCATCAGCCTGGTGGGCGCGGCCGGCTCCCACCTCGCGGTGTCCTACGCCCGGGCGGACGTCCTCGTCCTCGTCCCCGAACACGTCACGGCACTCGAGGCCGGCGATACCGTGGAGTGGTGGAGGATCGCATGAGCACCGGACCGGGCGACGAGAAGGACCTGTCGCACTACCGCGCCGACGGCAGCGCCCACATGGTCGACGTCTCGGCGAAGGCGACCACCCGGCGGGAGGCCACCGCCTCCGGCCTCCTGCGCACGCGGGCCGACGTGGTCGAGCGGATCATGACCGGCGACCTGCCCAAGGGCGAGGCCCTGGCCACCGCGCGCATCGCGGGCATCCTCGCTGCGAAGCAGACCCCCTTCCTCGTGCCGATGTGCCATCCGTTGTCCCTCGCGGCGATCACCGTCGACTTCCGCGCCCTCGACGACGCCGTGCGCATCGAGGCGACCGTGGCCACGACCGGCCCCACCGGCGTCGAGATGGAGGCGCTGACCGCGGTCAGTGTGGCCGCCCTGACGCTCTTCGACATGGTGAAGGCGGTCGACCACACCGCGCGGATCGACGCCGTCCAGGTCGAGGCGAAGACCGGCGGGACCCACGACTGGACCCGCGATGAGTGATCAGGACCGCCGTGCCCTCGGCGTCGTCGTCTGCTCCACACGCGCGGCCGCCGGCAGCCGGGAGGACCTCACCGGACCTCGCATCGCCCAGTGGGGACGCGACCGGGGCTTCGAGGTGTCGGGCCCGCACGTCGTGCCCGACGGGCCCGAGGTCGCCGACGTCCTGCGCCGGCTCGTCGACCAGGGCTGTGCGCTGGTCGTGACCACGGGTGGCACGGGGTTCACCGACGACGACCACACGCCGGAGGCGACCTCCGCACTCATCGACCGTCCGGCCCCGGGCATCGCGGAGGCCCTGCGCGCCCGTGGCCTGCGCACGACGCCGCACGCCGCACTCTCGCGCGGCGTGGCAGGCATCAGCGGGCACACCCTGCTGGTGAACCTGCCCGGATCCACCGGAGGGGTGCGCGAGGGCCTCGAGGTGCTCGGCGAGATCGTCGATCACGCACTGGACCAGCTCGGTCACGGCAGGCCGAGCGACCGCCCGCTGCACACCTGACGGCGCCTCAGGCGAGGCGCTGCAGCAGCAGGACCCCGTCGCGCAGCACGACCTGCTCGCCGGTGGGCGCGAACGCGGTGCGGTCACGCACCTCCGCGACGACCGTGCGCCAGTCATCGGCCGGGAGGTCGAGCATCGCCAGGTCCGACTCCGGCGTGGGGAAGTCCATCTCCTGCAGGTGGTCGTGGTCGTGCGCGTGGGCCCACGGGGGCGCCTCGGCGTGGGCGATGACGAGCAGGTGCCCGTCCACCGCGACGCGATCGGCTCCCGTCCTCAGGATCCGGGCCCGGTCGAGAGCGACGGGCGACTGCAGGAACGACGCCGTGACGAGGTCGAACGCCTGCGTGGACGACCAGGTGTCGAGGTCGGCGGCCACCCACGTGACCCGCTCGCTCAGCCCGGCGCGCTCCGCCGCGGACTCGGCGCGAGCGAGGGCCGTCGGCGAGATGTCGATGCCCATGACGGACCAGCCACGCTCGGCCAGCCACAGGGCGTCCCCGCCCTCTCCTGCGCCGAGATCGAGCGCCGAGCCGGCGGGGAGGTCGGCGGCGATCTGCGCCAGGGCGGTGTTGACGTGCCCCGACCACACACCGTCGCTGGTGCCGTACTTGTCCTCCCAGTGGGCGAAGACCTCGTCGGCCTGCTCGGGATCCATGGCCTCGGAGTGGTTCACCCGGTTCAACCTACCCCCTGCGCGCCACCGGGGACCCGGTCGCGACGCCACCCGTTCCCGTCGCCCACGACCACCGCGTGACGCTCGAGCTCGCGCAGCGCGCGCAGCACCGGGACGGGGCTGAGGCGCAGCGCGGCCGCCACCTGCTCGGCCGGTTGCGGCTCGGCTCCGAGCCGCAGCCAGACCCGCCGCGCCGCCGGGCTGATCGCCGGCACGTCGGCGTCGATGACGCCGAAGGTGTCGGCCACGACGTCACGGCCGGAGGTGACCAGCAGCGCCTTGCCGTCGCGAACCGCGAGGTGGGTGCCGCACGAGGCCTGCGACGTGATCGGACCGGGCACGACCATCGTGGTGCGCCCCAGCTGGTCGGCCCAGTGCAGGGTGTTGAGGGACCCGCTGCGGCGGGCCGCCTCGACGACCACCACGCCGACGCTCAACGCTGCGATGAGCCGGTTGCGCACCAGGAAGCGGTGACGTTGCGGCTCGGCACCGGGCGCGAACTCGCTGATCACCAGTCCCTCCTCGCCGATGCGGCGCAGCAGGGCCGCGTGGGCCTTGGGGTAGTCGACGTCGACGCCGCACGCCAGCACCGCCACCGTGGGCCCACCCGCGAGCAGGGCCCCGCGGTGGGCGCAGGCGTCGATCCCGAACGCCGCGCCACTGACGACGGCGTGGCCCTGGTCGGCACAGTCGGCGGCGATGTCGCTGGCGGCCTCGGCCCCGTAGGTCGTGCAGCCCCGCGCGCCGACCACGGCCACCGGCGCGGCCGCGATCGAGGACAGGTCGCCGCCGCCGCGCACCCAGAGCCCGAGCGGGGCGCCGGCCACCTGACCGATGCCGTCGATCTGGTCGAGGTCGTCGAGGGCCACGGGCCACGCCGACGAGCCGGGGACGACCCAGCGACCGCCGGCCTCCTCCGCCCTCCGCAGCGCCTGATCGGCTCGGCGCGGGGCCTCCGCGGCGGCCTCGTGCCACGGCCCGGGGATCTCGGGACCGCCCCGGACGACCGCGTGCCAGAGCTCGACGGGGTCGCATCGCTCGCGCCAGGCCACGAGGCGGGGGTCGCCGGCCTCGACCACGAGCGAGAGCAGCAGTCGGGTGCGGGACTGACTCCGGGTCATGCCGCCCCCAGCAGGCCGAGGAGCTCGCCGCCGATGGCACTGCCCCGTCGCAGGTCGAGCGCGGCCTGCACGTCGTCGATCGTGGGCCGGTCGTGCCCGCAGAGGTCGGCGATGCTCCACGCGAGCCGCAGCACGCGATCGGCCGATCGCGGGGTGACCTTGTGCCCGCGCACCTGCTGCTCGAGCAACCGGCTGCCGTCGTCGTGGGCGGGCCAGACCTTGCGCAGCTCCACCCCCGGCACGGCCGCGTTGACGCGCCAGGGCGTGTCCACGAGGCGCCGTCGCTGGCGGTGACGAGCCTGTGCCACCCGCTCGGCCAGCTCTCCGGTGCTGGGCCGGGCGATCAGCCCGTGCGCGAGATCGCGACGCGACGGCTCCACCAGGGTGCGGTGGATGTCGATGCGGTCGCGGATCGGTCCGGACAGCCGGTCGGCGTAGCGCCGCCGCGTGGCCGCAGGGCACTCGCACCGCTGCATCACCGAGCCGGCGTGACCGCACGGGCACGGATTCGTGGCGAGGACCAGCTGGAATCGTGCGGGGAACACGGCCGTCTGCGCGGCCCGTGACACCACCACCTGCCCGCTCTCCAGCGGCTGCCTCAGGGCCTCGAGGACGTTGCTCGCGAACTCGGGCGCCTCGTCGAGGAAGAGCACGCCGTGGTGGGCCAGCGACATTGCGCCGGGCCGCACCACCCGGCTGCCGCCACCGACCACCGCGGCGGCACTGGCGGTGTGGTGCGGCTCGAGGAACGGCGGTCGCACCAGCATCGGCAGGTCCGACGGAAGGACTCCGGCGAGGGAGTGCAGGGCACTGACCTCGAGCGAGTCGTTCGGGTCCAGGTCGGGCAGCAGCGCGGGCAGGCGCTGCGCGAGCATCGTCTTGCCGACGCCGGGCGGGCCCGTGAGCAGCAGGTGGTGACCACCACTGGCGGCGATCACCGTGGCCAGGCACGCGTCGTCCTGGCCGACGACGTCGGTGAGGTCCAGCTCGCCGCTGGGCGCCACCCCGCTCCAGCCGTCCCCCGCCTCGCTCAACGGCGGCACGGGCGGATCCTCGGGCTCCTCCTCGCCGCGCAGCATCGCGACGACCTGGCGCAACGACCGCACGCCGACCACCGCGATCGACGGCACCAGCCGCGCCTCGTTCACGTTCGACTCGGGGACCACGACGCGCTCGAAGCCGGCTTCGGCTGCGGCGAGGGTGGCGGGCAGGACGCCGCGCACGGGCCGCAGGCGACCGTCGAGGGCCAGCTCGCCGAGGAAGACGGTGCCCGCCAACGTCTCGACCGGGACCACGGCCTTCGCCGCGAACACTCCGAGCCCCATGGCCAGGTCGTAGTGGGGACCGCTCTTGGGCAGGCTGGACGGCGCAAGGTTGATCGTGACGCGGGTGTCGGGCCACGAGGTCCCCGAATTCACCACCGCCGACCGCACCCGGTTGCGGGCCTCGCTGACCGTGGCGTCCGCCAGTCCGACCACCACGGTGGCCGAGAGCCCCGAGGCGATGTCGACCTCCACCTCGACCGGCCGTCCCGTGAGGCCGTCGAGCGCGATCGAGTGCACGGCGGCCATCACGCCACCCCCGCGATCCGCTCGACCCGCGGACCCCCGCTGCGCGGGACCCACACCGTGACGACGTCGATGCGCACGCCGTCGGGGCTCACGCCGTGGACGTCGAGCCAGCGCGCCAGCGACCGGCGCAGGATCGTGACCTTGCGATCGGACACCGACTCCAGGGCCGTGCCGTGGGTGGTGCTGGTGCGGGTCTTGACCTCGCACACCACGAGGGTGTCGCCGTCGCGCGCGACGATGTCGATCTCTCCGTGCTGGCAGGTCCAGTTGCGGGCGAGGATCACCATCCCGAGGCTTCGCAGGTGGTCGGCGGCGATCCGTTCGCCGTAGGCGCCGAGGGCCTGGTTGCGCGCGTAGGTCATGGGTCGAGCCTCCCGGCCCACAGCGCCGGGGAGAAGGTCCCGCGGCAGGCCTGTGGACGACGCCGGCCGGCCGCCGCGGCCTGTGGACGAGCGTCAGCCCGCGGTCACGCCGGACACCGCGTCGTCGCGGTAGCGGTCGGACAGCACGCGGTAGGAGCGCGTCCCGAACGCCGCCAGGGAGATCACCACCATCACCAGTCCGGCGAAGAAGAAGATCAGCGCGATGCCGCGCGCGTCGCCGTACCCCACCAGCCACGCCCACCGCTGCGCGCCGGCCTCGGACTCCATCATCGGGATCACCCAGAACTCCGCGATGGGGGCGACGAGGAAGGCGGTGACGGGAGCCGCAGCCGCCTCGAAGGCCTGGGCGAACCCGAAGACCCGTCCTTGGCTGGTGAACGGCACGACGCGCTGGATCACGGTCTGCTCGGCCGCCTCCACGGCGGGCACGATCAGCAGGAACAGCCAGATCCCAGCGATGCACAGCCAGGCCGACTCGCGCAGCGTGAAGGTCGCGTTGATCACGCCCATCGCGGCCAGCACCCACAGCATCGTGCGGAGCGGGTTGGCGCCCAGGCCCCACCGGGCGATCACGAGACCGCCGAGGATGAAGCCCGTGGACGCCACGCCGAAGACCAGGCCCCACTCCTCGACGGTGAAGAGCGTCAGCCCGTAGGGGTCGACGAGCGCGATGAACACGCCCGAGACGAGGTTGTTGAACGTCGTGAGGATGATGAGCGCGAACAGCCCCGGCACCAGCGCGATCGCGGCGAGGGCTCCCCGGACGTCGACCGTCGGGCGCTTCCCGTCCTCGCCGGCGGCCGGCTGCTCCTCCGCGATCCGCACGAAGAGCAGGTGAACGACCGTGCACACCGTGAGGACGTTGGCGATGACGAGCGTCCACCCCATGCCGAGCTGGCCGATCGCGAGCCCGCTGAAGACGCTGGTGACGATGAACGCCAGGCCCTGCACCGTGCCGACCAGCCCGTTCGCCCGGTCACGGCGGTCGGCCGGGATGAGCAGGGTCACCAGGGTCGACAGCGCGATGTTGCGCAGGCTCTCCACGACCGAGCCGAACAGGACGATGCCCGAGAAGAGCCAGAACCACGGACCGGTCATGTCGACGATCGCCCCGGGTCCCAGCACGGCGTAGAGCACACCGGCGACCAGGAAGGACGCCGCCGTGGCGAGGCTCGACCCGACCAGCACGTCGCGCTTGCGATGGCGGTCGACGAGCGTGCCGAACAGCATCGCGAACAGCGCCAGCATGAGCATGTAGGCGCCGCCGACGACGCCGGTGGCCAGGACCGAGCGCGTCTCCAGGTAGACCCAGAAGGTCAGCGCGAACCACAGGAAGCTCGTGGTGACGTTGGCGACGAGGGTGTTGACCAGGACGTGCGCGAACGTCCGCGCTCCGTCGCGGGACACGGCGGGATCGGGCGTCATCGCCGGTCAGGCCGGTGGCAGCTTGACGTCGGAGTCCTGCAGCTCCTCGACGTTCACGTCCTTGAACGTCAGCACCTTGACGTTCTTGGCGAAGCGCGCGGGACGGTAGATGTCCCAGACCCAGGCGTCGGCCATCGTCACCTCGAAGTAGGCGTCACCGGACTCGGAGCGCACCTTCACGTCGACCGCGTTGCACAGGTACAGGCGGCGGTCGGTCTCGACGACGTACTTGAAGATGCCGACGACGTCGCGGTACTCGCGGTAGAGCGAGAGCTCCATCTCGTTCTCGTACCGCTCGAGATCCTCGGCGCTCATCCGGCCACCACCTCTCGCGTCTCGTCGATCTCGACCGTCGTCCCGGACCCGCAGCCCGGCAGCGACCACGAGCGCCGGTGATGGACCGACGGACCGTGCTGCGCGAGGGCCGCGATGTGCTCCGGTGCCGAGTATCCCTTGTTGAGCTCCCAGCCGTACTGAGGATGCTGCAAGGCGAGCTCGACCATCAGGGCGTCACGGGTCGTCTTGGCCAGGATGCTGGCAGCGGCGACCGCGGCGCAGCGCAGGTCGGCCTTGATCATCGTGGTCACCGGCGGCACGTCGTCGGACAGGTCGGGCGGGCCGAAGAGGGCCGACTGCTCGGGCACGCTCAGGTAGTCGTGGTTGCCGTCGAGCAGCACCGCGTCGGGGCGCACCGTCAGCTGCGCGAGCGCTCGGTGGCCGGCCAGCCGCATCGCGGCGATGATCCCGTACTGGTCGATCTCGGCAGGGCTCGCGTGGCCGACGCCGTGGACGGGCGCCCACCGGCGGATCTTCGGCACCAGCGCCTCGCGCGCCGCGGGGGTGAGCAGCTTGCTGTCGCGCACGCCCTGCGGCGCCGTGCGGGTCTGCTCGGTCACCAGGACCATGCCGATCGTGACGGGCCCGCTCAGGGCGCCGCGACCGACCTCGTCGCTGCAGGCCAGGGCGGTGCGCCCCGCGCGCAGGAGCTGGCGCTCGACGCGCAGCGAAGGCGCCGGGCTCACGGGACCTCGTCGAACGCGTCGGTGCCCTCGATCGTGCCGAAGCGGTTGAGCGGCCACACCCTCAACCATGCCTTGCCGACCACGTCCTCGTCAGCGATGAATCCTCCCCCGGGCTCGCCGAGGTGGGCCCGCGAGTCGGCCGAGTTGCCGCGGTTGTCGCCCTGGACCCACAGGTAGCCCTTCGGGACCTTCACGTCGAAGGTCTGGTCGGCGTTGACCGACGGGTCGGCCAGGTAAGGCTCGTCGATCGGCTCGCCGTTGACCGTGGTGCGGCCCTCGGCGTCGCAGCAGACCACGCGGTCGCCGCCGGTGCCGATGACGCGCTTGATGAGGTGCCCGCCCGATGGGAACAGCCCGACCAGCTCGAGACCGCGCTGGACGGCGTTCGACGACTCGTCGACGTCGGGTCCGAGCCAGTTGCCGGGATCGCGGAAGACGACGATGTCGCCGCGCTCGGGCCCACCGCTCCAGTAGGACCACTTCTGCACGAGCAGCTTGTCGTTCTTGACCATCGTCGGGACCATCGAGTCCGACGGGATGTAGAAGGCCTGGAAGAAGAAGGTCTTGACGATCAGCGCCAGGACGAGGGCTGTCGCCACGAGGAGGAGGGACTCCTGCCACAGCGGCAGTTGACGTTTCTCCTCGGACACCCGATGAGCCTACCGGCTGGCCCCGGGCGAACCGCGCATCGGTGTCGGGTCAGGGCGACGGCACGTCGGCGAACGCGTCGGTCGGTCGGAGGGGCCCGGTCCGATCGGTCGGCCAGGCCCGCGCCCAGACCCGGCCGACGACCGAATCGGCGGGGACGAAGCCCTCGCCGGGCTCGTCCTGCATGGCCCGGGAGTCGCGTGAGTCGCCCCGGTTGTCCCCCTCGACCCAGAGCATGCCGCGCGGCACCGTCGCCTGGAACGTCCGCGCCGCGTTCGCACTCACGTCGGCCAGGTACGGCTCGTCGATCGCGTGCCCGTTGACGAGGGGGCGGCCCGCCTCGTCGCAGCAGCGCACCTCGTCGCCGGCCACGCCGACGACGCGCTTCACGAGGTAGCCGCCCTGCGGAGCGAGGCCGACGGCGCGCAGGCCGCGCTGGAACGCGGACGGGTCGTCGAGCTCGCCCAGCCACCCGCCCGGGTCCCGGAACACGACCACGTCGCCCCGCTGGGGCTCACCGCCGCGATAGGTCCACTTCTGCACGAGGATGCGGTCGCCCTTCGCCAGGGCCGGGACCATCGAGCTCGAGGGGATGACGAAGGGCTGGACGACGAACGTCGTCACGGCCAGCGCGAGCGCGAGCGTCGCGGACACGTAGACCATCGCGGAGAGCCACCACGGCCGGCGCCGGCGCTGGGCTCGGGGCTCGTCGGTCACCCCGGGATCCTAGCCCCGGACATGCCACGACCCCGCACCCATGAGGGTGCGGGGTCGTCGCGGAGCGGTCGAGATCAGATCTCGCGCTTCTCCTTGATCTTGGCGGCCTTGCCGCGCAGGTTGCGCAGGTAGTACAGCTTGGCGCGACGGACGTCGCCACGGGTGGCGACCTCGATCTTCTCGATGACCGGCGAGTGGACCGGGAACGTACGCTCGACGCCGACGCCGAAGCTCACCTTGCGGACGGTGAACGTGCGGCCGATGCCCGAGCCCTGCACCTTGATGCAGACGCCCTGGAACAGCTGCACACGGGAGCGGTTGCCCTCGACGATGTTGACGTGCACCTTGAGGGTGTCGCCGGCACGGAACTGCGGGATGTCGTCACGCTTGCTCTGCGCTGCGATCTGGTCGATGACGTTCGTCATGGTCTCTCCTCGCCGGGTGCCACAAGTCACCTGCGGAATGTCGGTGTTGCTCGAAGTTTCGGGTGGTGCTGCGTGGAAGCTCCCTCGTGGCAGAGCCGTCCTGCACCAACAGTCCATGATGCCACAGCGCCCCGCCCCCGGAGAAATCGGGGACGGGGCGCTGTAAGGCTGCTGTTCGGCGGCCGGGCTTCGAGGCTTCGGCGCAGAGCGCCTCGCACCTCAACCACCTCGAGCGGTCGGGCGCGAGCGCCCTCGGCCCTCGGTCAGTCGAACTTGTACGCGGCGCCGCCGTGCAGGACGTTGTCCAGGCCGGCGACCTCCTCGTCCTCGGTCACGCGGAAGCCGACCGTGGCGTCGATCGCCTTGCCGAGGCCGAAGGCGACGGCGAAGGAGTAGGCCGCGACGAACACCGACGGGATGATCTGGGCGATCAGCTGGTCGATGTTGCCACCGGTGAACAGGCCCGTGTCCGTGGCGAAGAAGCCCAGGTACAGGCAGCCGATGAAGCCGGCGACCAGGTGCAGGCCGACCACGTCGAGCGAGTCGTCGTAGCCGAGCTTGTACTTGAGGTCGATCGCGAAGCAGCAGACCGCACCGGCCAGGAGGCCCAGGACGATCGCCCAGAACGGCGTCAGGTTGGCGGCCGAGGGAGTGATCGCGACGAGACCGGCGACGATGCCCGAGGCGGCGCCGACCGCGGTCGGCTTCCCGTCCTTGAAGTGCTCGACGACGATGTAGCCCAGGACGCCGGCCGCCGGAGCGGCGATCGTGTTCAGGAAGATGAGCGCACCCAGGCCGCTCTCGGTCGCCGCGCCGGTGTTGAAGCCGAACCAGCCGAACCACAGGATGGCGGCACCGATGAGGACCAGCGGGACGTTGTGCGGCTCGGCGGCCTCCTTGCTGAAGCCGACCGTGCGCTTGCCGAGCACGAGGGCCAGGGCGAACGCCGCGGCGCCGGCGCTGATGTGGACGACCGTGCCACCGGCCCAGTCGATCGGGACGGCGTCACCGATGGTGAGCGTGCCGATCCAGCCCGTCAGACCTTCGTCGTCGAAGCCCCAGACCCAACCCTGCGACGGGAAGTAGACGATCGTGGCCCACAGGCCGGAGAAGAGCATCCAGGGGAAGAAGCGCGCACGGTCCGCGACGGCGCCCGAGATCAGCGCGGTCGTGATCACGGCGAACGTGGAGCCGAACGCCACGCCGGCGAGACCGGCGGCGCCGTCACCGGTGGCCAGGTCCTGCAGGGCGAAGTCGGAGAAGGGGTTGGCGAGCCAGCCGTCGATGAGGTCGGACGAGCCGGCCGAGCCCATGTTGTAGCCGTAGAGGATCCACAGCACGAAGACCAGGCCCATCGCACCGAAGCTGAGCATCATCATCGAGATGACGCTCTGGGCCTTGACGAGTCCGCCGTAGAAGAACGCCAGACCGGGCGTCATGAAAAGCACTAGGGCCGCGCAGATGAGCAGCCAGATCGTCCCGGGTTCCATATCAACCTCTTCGCAGTAGGTAGTTCACGTGTGCTGCGCCCGAGCTCCCTTGCCGCGGCGCTGCAACGATCCTGCTCAAGGCCGATTACGGAGGGCCGCCGGAGCCGTTACGAACGTGTTACTCACTGAGGTCGCGTGTTAAATCGGGACGACGCTGCTGCGTGCGCAGGCGGGACTGCTCCCGCCGCCAGTCCGCGATCCGCCCGTGATCGCCCGACAGGAGGATCGGCGGGACGTCGAGCCCGCGCCACGAGGCGGGCTTGGTGTAGACGGGGTACTCCAGGAGGCCGTCGGCGTGCGACTCCTCCGCGAGGCTCTCGGGGTTGCCCATGAAGCCGGGCAGCAGCCGCACGACCGCCTCGATGATCGCCAGGGCAGCGACCTCTCCCCCGTTGACGACGAAGTCGCCCAGGGAGATCTCGCGGACCTGCCAGCGGGTGGCGGCGTGGTCGAGCACGCGCTGGTCGATGCCCTCGTAGCGCCCGCACGCGAACACGAGCTGCTCGGCGCCGGACAGCCGCACCGCCTCGGCGTGCGTGAACGGAGCCCCCGAAGGGCTCGGGACGATGACGACCGCCGCGTCGGTGCAGACGGTGTCCAGGGCCTCGCCCCACGGCTCGGGCTTCATCACCATGCCGGCGCCACCGCCGTAGGGCGTGTCGTCGACCGTGCGGTGACGGTCGTGGGCCCAGTCGCGCAGGTCGTGCGCGTGGAAGTCGACCAGGCCGGCGCGGCGCGCCTTGCCCGGCAGGGACAGCTCCAGCGGAGCGAAGTAGTCGGGGAAGATCGAGAGGGCGTCGATGCGCACTAGCGCACCTCGTCCGCTTCCTCGGGGTTCAGCAGCCCCGGGCGGTCCTCGATCGTGACGGTGCCGGCCTCGAGGTCGACCTCGGGCACGAGCGCCTCGACGAACGGCACCTGGACGCGTCGCCCGTCGACCTCGACCAGCAGGGAGTCGTGGGCGGGCAGGTGCATCACGTCGAGGACGCGACCGCGCGACGTGCCGCCGACCGTGACGGTCAGCCCGACGAGCTGGTGGTCGTAGAAGGCGTCGTCGTCCTCGGGGACCTCGTCGGGATCGACCTCGACCGCGAGGACCGCGCCGTGGAACCGCTCGGCCGCGGTGCGGTCGGGAACCTCCGCGAAGTGGACCAGCCACTTGCCCGAGTGGGGACGGCTGGAGGTGATGGTCAGCTCCCCGTCACGACACAGGACCGACGAGCCCACGGCGAAACGCCGTTCGGGCTCGTCGGTCCTGGGATCGACGGAGAGGTCGCCGCGGATGCCGTGGGCACGGCCGATCCGGCCGACGACGACGCGCATGGTCGGCTCAGCGACGCCGGTCGACGTCCACGAAGTCGATCCGCGCGCCGTCGGCACCGGCGATGGCCGATGCGACGGTGCGGATCGCCGTGGCCGTGCGGCCCTGGCGACCGATGACCTTGCCGAGGTCGGTCGGGTTGACCCGAACCTCGAACAGCTCGCCGCGCCGGGTCTGCTTGGCGCGGACCGATACCTCGTCGGGGTTGTCGACGATGCCGGCGACGAGGTGCTCGACGACCTCCTGCATGGGAGCGGCCATGATCAGGCCTCGTCGGCCTTCGTGTCCTCGGCCGGGGACTCCTCGGCCTTGGGCTCCTCAGCCTTGGGCTCCTCGGCCGGGGTCTCCTCGGCCTTGGGCTCCTCGGACTTCTTGGCCTTGGTGGTGGCCGACTTCTTGGGCTCGGCGTGCAGGTCCTTCAGCGCGGCGTTGAAGAGCTCGGCCTTGTCGGCCTTGGGCTCGGGCTGCTTGAGGGTCGACTCGCCACCGATGTCACCGGTGAGCTTGAGGATCGCCGCGACGGCCTCGGTCGGCTGCGCGCCGACGCCGAGCCAGTACTGGGCGCGATCGGAGTCGACGTTGATGGTCGACGGATCGGTCTTGGGGTTGTACGTGCCGATCTCCTCGATGACGCGGCCGTCACGCTTGGTGCGGCTGTCGGCAACGACGATGCGGTAGAACGGCGTGCGGATCTTGCCCATCCGCTTGAGGCGAATCTTGACTGCCACGAGTGTGGTGTCTCCTTGAGGTGTCGAACTGTGGTGACGCGGACCCGGCGTGTGGGGCATGCCCGGTCTTGGTCGAGGGGCCGGGCTCGGCGGGAGAGAGGGCCGCACCGATTCCGGACGCAAGCGCCCATTCTGCCAGAACCGGCAGCCGCGTTCCAATCCGCCTCGCGTCCCGGGACGAACCTCAGGGGCGGGCGAGCGCCACGATGCGCTCGATGACCTCGTCGAGGCTCAGGTCGGTGCCGTCGACGACCACGGCGTCGTCGGCCTGGGCCAGTGGCGAGGCGGCGCGGTTGGAGTCGATCGCGTCGCGCCGGGCGAGGGCCTCGCGCATCGCCTCGGCGTCCTCCACGCCCAGCTCCAGGGCGCGGCGGCGGGCGCGCGCCACGGGGTCGGCGACGAGGTAGATCTTCAGCGAGGCGTCGGGCGCGACGACCGTGCCGATGTCGCGGCCCTCGACCACGATGCCGCCCGTGGACTGCGCGATGGCGGCGCGCTGCAGCGCGACGAGCTGGCTCCGCACCTCCGGGACCGTGGCGACCGGGCTGACCGCGGCGGTGACGGCGTCGCCGCGGATCGGATCGGAGACGTCGACCCCGTCGGCGGCGATCGTGGGCTTTTCGGGATCGGTGCCGGAGGTCAGCACGACCTCGCTCGACGCGGCCGCCACGGCCGCGGAATCGTGCACGTCGACGCCCCGCTGGAGCAGCGCCCACGTCATCGCGCGGTACATCGCACCCGTGTCCAGGTAGGCGTAGCCCAGCCGCGAGGCCACTCCCCGCGAGGTGCTGGACTTGCCCGAGCCCGAGGGCCCGTCGATGGCGATGACGTCGGTCATGGATCTCCTCAGCGGAAGGCGGCCCAGCCGCGTTCGGTCAGGGCGGTGTGCAGGTGCTCGGCGACGCCGGCCTGCACCACGACCTCGACGACGCCGACGAGGCGCCCGAGCTCGTGGTCGATGCGCATGTCCTCGATGTTGACCCCCGCGTCGCCGATCGCGGCGAAGAGCCGCGACAGCTCGCCTGGAGTGTCGTCGATGGAGACGAAGACGCTGGCGAGCGCGGCCGGCTGCTCGCCGTGCTTGCCGGGAACCCGGGCGACGCCGGCGCGACCGCGGTCGAGGTGCTCGGCCACGGAGCCGTCGGCACGGTGGACCGCGGACCGCAGGTCGTCGAGCCGGACCGCGAGGTCGTCGAGGATGGCCCCGACCTGGCCCGCGTTGCTGCCGATGATGTCGACCCACAGGCCCCGGTCGCTGCCGGCGATCCGGATGACGTCGCGCAGGCCCTGTCCGGCCAGCGCCAGGTCGTCGCCGTCCGCCTGCGTGAGCAGTCCGGCGGTCAGGGCCGAGACCAGGTGGGGCACGTGCGAGACGAGCGCGACGGCCCGGTCGTGGGACGCGGCGTCCATGCGGCGGACGACCGAGCCGAGGGCCGTGGCCACCTGCTCGACCAGGGCGATCGCGCCGAGGTCGGTGCCGTCGGCGGGCACGACGGCCCAGGCCCGGCCCTCGAACAGCAGCGCCGAGGCGGCCATCGGGCCAGAGCGCTCCTTGCCGGCCATCGGGTGACCGCCGACGAAGCGCGGGTCGGTGAGCGCCTCGCAGACCGATCCCTTGACGCTGGCCACATCGGTGACAACGGCGGAGGGAAACTCGGCGAGCGCGGCCCGGGCGGTCTCGACGACCGCGGCGGGCGGCACGGCGACGACGACCAGCGCCGGCACCTCGACCGGATCGGCCGTCCCGGCGCCCAGGGAGGCGGCCAGCTCGACGTTCGACGGACGGGCGTCCCGCAGATGTACCTGCACGCCCAGATCGCGCAGTCCGAGCGCCACCGAGGTGCCGATGAGGCCGCAGCCGATGACCAGGACCGGCCCGGGCACGACAGCATCGGGCAGGGCGGCGGTCATGCCCCCACGCTATCGAAGAGCGCTCCGAGCTCCTCGCGCGACAGGTCCCGCATCGCCCCGGAGCGCAGGTCGCCCAGCCGCAGCGGCCCGAACGCGGTCCGGGTGAGCTCGATCACGGGGTGACCGACGGCGTCCAGGAGACGGCGCACGATGCGGTTCTTGCCGCTGTGCAGGTCAAGCTCGACGAGGCTGCGGCCGCGGCTGCGGTCGCGCACGACGAAGCGGTCGACCGCGGTGACGCCGTCGTCGAGCTCCACCCCCGCGAGCAGCTGGCGGCCGATCGCCGCGGCGACCGTGCCCTCCACGAGCGCGACGTAGGTCTTCGTGACCTCGAACGAGGGGTGCGCCAGCTGGTGCGCGAGGTCGCCGTCGTTCGTGAGGATGAGCAGGCCCGAGGTGTCGGTGTCGAGCCGGCCCACGTGGAAGAGCCGGTCCTCACGATCGGCGAGCAGCCCCGAGAGGTCGGGCCGGCCCTGCTCGTCGGCCATCGAGCTCACGACGCCGCGCGGCTTGTTGAGCAGGACGTACGCGTGGTCGGACGGCGGCGGGATGCGCGCGCCGTCGACGCGGATGACGTCGTTCGCGGGGTCGACGCGGGCACCCATCTGGGTGACGATCTCGCCGTTCACCTCGACGCGGCCGGTGGCCATCAGCTCCTCGCAGCGACGCCGGCTGGCCACGCCTGCCGAGGCCAGCACCTTCTGCAGGCGGATCCCCTCAGACATCGGCGTCCCCGGTCGGCTGCGTGTCGTCGCCGGTGGGCTGCGCCTCGTCCACGGGTGCCTCACGATCGGCGGTCTGCTGCGCGACGCGCTCGAGCTCGCTGTCGAGGTCCTCCAGGTCGGGCAGCATCGGCGCCAGCTCCGGCAGCTCGTCGAGCCCGCTCAGGCCCATGCGCTCGAGGAAGTAGTTGGTCGTCCCGTAGAGGATCGCGCCCGACTCGGCGTCGTTGCCGAGCTCGACGATCAGCCCGCGGGTGACGAGCGTGCGGACCACGCCGTCCACGTTGACGCCGCGGATGGCCGAGATGCGCGAGCGGCTGACCGGCTGGCGGTACGCCACCACGGCGAGCGTCTCCAGCGCCGCCTGGCTGAGCTTGGCCTGCTGGCCCTCCAGCACGAAGGCGGACACGACGTCGGCGTACTCCTCGCGGCTGTAGAAGCGCCAGCCACCGGCGAGCTCGCGCAGCTCGAAGCCGCGACCCTGCTCGGTGTACTCGTCCGCGAGGTCGCGCAGCGCCTGCTCGACCTCGGCCGGCGGGTGCCCCACTGCCTGGGCCAGCACGAGGTGGTCCAACGGCTCGTCGGCGATCATCAGCACCGCCTCGAGGGCGGGACGCAGGTCGACCGGAGGCCGCTCGTCGGCCGCGGACTCCCCCGCGTCGGGCTCGGCGGGCAGCTGGTCGTCAGTCTCGGTCATCGTCACTTCCGGTGGGTTCGGCCGTCGGGGCGTCCTGCGCCGCATCGAGGCCCTCGTCGGTCAGGGTCGGCTCGTCGAACTCGTCGCCCACGTCGATGTCGCCGTCGTCGGTGCCGGTCCAGCGCACCGTCAGCTCACCCAGGGGCACGGCCTGCTCGAACGACAGCATGCCCTCGCGGAACAGCTCCAGCAGCGACAGGAACCGCGCCACCTTCGTCTGCCCGTCGGGCGCGTCGGCGACGATCGCCCGGAAGGTCAGACTCCCCTCGCGGCGCAGCCGGTCGACCACGAGATGGGCCTGCTCGCGCACGCTCACGGCGGGTGCGTGCAGGTGGGTCAGCGAGACCAGCGGCGGGAGCTTCGGCGCGAGCGCGCCGGCGGCGAGCTCGGCCAGGTCCTGCGCGGTCGCGCGGATCTCCACCTCGGGCAGCAGCGTCGCGAAGCGCGGCTCGAGCGTCGCGGCGCGGGGGTGGCGCAGCTGCGAGTTCTCGAAGCGCTCGGCCAGGATCGCCGCGACCGTCTTGAAGGCGCGGTACTGCATGAGCCGCGCGAAGAGCAGGTCGCGCGCCTCGAGCAGGGCCAGGTCCTCCTCGTCCTCGACCTCGGCCTGCGGCAGCAGCCGGGCGGTCTTGAGGTCGAGCAGCGTGGCCGCGATCAGCAGGAAGTGCGTCGTCTGCTCGAGGTCGTCCTCGAGCTCGCGGGTGTAGGCGATGAAGTCCGAGGTGACCACCGACAGGGCGACCTCGGTGATGTCGAGCTGGTGCTTGGAGATCAGCTGCAGCAGCAGGTCGAACGGGCCCTCGAAGTTGCCCAGCGAGACGGAGAAGCCGGCGTCGGGCGCCTGCGCGGGTGCCGGTTCGGTCACGGACACCGCGGCGCTCATTCCTCGCCGAGCCGGCGGGCGAGCTCGCTGTCGGCCCCGCGGGTCTCCAGGTCGGCCAGCGCACCGGCGATCGCCGCGCGGACGAGGCGGCCGCGGTCGACCTTGCGACCGAGGACCGATCGCAGCTCGAGGCGTGCCTTCTCGATCGCGAGCAGCTCGTCGCTGGTCAGGTAGACCGTCATCTTCTCGTCGTGCTTGACCCGGCCGCTGCCGGACGCGGGCACGGCGGGGGCGTCGTCGTTTCGGGGGCTGCTGGGGGCGGTCGACCTGAACAGCTCGTCCGCACCCGGCAAGTTCACGCGTCGGGACACCGCTGCAGCACTTCCCTGGCCAACTGGCGGTAGGCCTCGGCGCCGGGCGACGAGGAGGCGTACTCGGTGATGGGCTCGCCCGCGACGGTGGAGTCGGAGAACTTCACGGTGCGCCGGATGACGGTGTGGAAGACCGAGTCGCCCCAGCCGTCGACGAGCGTCTGCAGCACCTCTCGGCCGTGCAGCGTGCGGCCGTCGAACATCGTGCCGAGCAGACCGATGACGCGCAGGTCGAAGTTCGTGCGGTCGCGGACCTTCTCGATCGTCTCGTTGAGCAGCGCCACGCCACGCAGGGCGAAGTACTCGCACTCGAGCGGGATGATCACGCCGTCGGACGCGGTCAGCGCGTTCACGGTGAGCAGGCCCAGCGAGGGCTGGCAGTCGATGAGGATGACGTCGTAGTCGTGGCGCACGTCGCGCAGCGAGCGGGCCAGGACCTGCTCGCGGCCCACCTCGGTGACGAGACGCATCTCGGCGGCCGAGAGGTCGATGTTCGCCGGGACCAGGTCGAGGTTCTCGACCGAGGTGCCGAGGATGATCTCCTTCATCGAGAGCTCGCGGTCCATCAGCACGTGGTAGATGCTCTGCTCGATCTCGTGGGCGTTGTAGCCCAGGCCGACCGTCATCGAGCCCTGCGGGTCGAAGTCGACGAGCAGGACGCGGCGGCCGAGCTCGGCCAGCGCGGCGCCGAGGTTGATCGTGGTGGTGGTCTTGCCCACGCCGCCCTTCTGGTTGCACATCGACAGGACGACGGCAGGGGCCTGCGTGCTGCGGGGTCCGGGTTCGGGGAGGTCGGGGAGGGGGCGACCGGTGGGTCCGAGTTCCGAACTGGGCATGTCGGCCACTGTACCGCTCACTTCAGCGCCCGGGGATGGGACGCCGCGTAGGTCTCGCGCAACTTGTCGATCGTCACGAGGGTGTAGATCTGGGTGGTCGTCACGGAGGCGTGACCGAGCAGTTCCTGCACCACGCGCACGTCGGCGCCGCCGTCGAGCAGGTGGGTGGCGAAGGAGTGCCGCAGGGTGTGAGGCGAGACGTCGACCGTGAGTCCGGCACGGCGGGCGGCCTTGGTCAGCACGGTCCCCGCGCGCTGGCGCGACAGCCGGCCGCCGCGCGCGTTGGGGAACACGGCGGGGCCGCTGCCGACGGCCGACGTCAGGTGGGGCCGGGCCTTCGTGAGGTAGGCCTCGATCGCGTCGCGGGCGAAGGAGCCGAGCGGCACGATCCGCTGCTTCGAGCCCTTGCCGGTGAGCAGGACGGAGGACTGCTCGAGGTCGATGTCGTCCACGTCGAGGCCCACCGCCTCGGAGATGCGGGCGCCGGTGCCGTAGAGGATCTCCAGCAGCGCCCGGTCGCGCAGGGCCAGTGCCGTGCCCGGCTCCCCCGCCGCCGTCAGCAGCGCCTCGACGTCCTCCAGCGGGAGTGCCTTGGGCAGCCGCGACGCCGGCCGCGGCGGTCGCACGGCCGCCGTGACGTCGTTGGTGACGAGCTGCTCGCGCAGGCAGAACTTGTGGAAGCCGCGGACCGCCACGACGGTGCGCGCGACGCTCGACGTGCCGAGGCCCTGGTGGTCCTCGTCGCCGGCGCGCAGGGCGGCCGCGAAGGCCGTGACGTGGTCCTCGGTGATCGAGGCGGGATCGGGGACGCCCGCGCCCTGCAGGAACTCGGTGTAGCGACGCAGGTCGCGGCGGTACGACGCGAGCGTGTTCTCGGCGAGACCGCGTTCCACCGCGAGGTGGGACAGGTACTCGGCCACGACCCGCTCGACCGCACCGCCGTCGGTCACGTCCGGGCCACCGCGAGGATCGCGACGACGCTCTTGGCGTCGGTGATCCTGCCGTCCAGGCAGGCCGCCACGGCGTCGTCCGGACTCACCCACCAGTGCGCCATGTCGGCCTCCTCGGCCTCGCGCTCGGTGCGATCGGTGTCGGCGACCGGCTCCAGCCCGGAGGCCTGGAAGATCGTGATGGTCTCGGTCGAGTACCCGACCGTGGGCGCGATCTGCACCAGCTCGCGCCAGTCGCGGGCGACGAGGTCGGTCTCCTCCGCGAGCTCGCGCGCGGCCGTCTGCTGCGGCTCCTCGCCCTCGATGTCCATCAGCCCGGCCGGGATCTCGAGCATCCGGCGGCCCATGGGGTGGCGGTACTGCTCGACGAGCAGGATCCGACCCTCCTCGTCGACCGCGGCCACGCCCACGGCGCGGCGGGGCCGCACGACGACCCGCGGGTGCGTGTCGCCGTCCGGCGCCTCGATCGTGTCGACCGTGAGCGTCAGGTAGCCGTTCTGGAACCCGACCTCGGAGCCGACCTGCGGCCAGCTGCCGGGGCCGGCCTCGACGCGCTCCGCGAGCCGGCCCGGCAGCCGCGGATGGGCGGTCACGCGCCCTCGACCGGCAGCCGCATCTCGAGCTTGCGCTTGAGCGAGGCCCCGATCAGGCCGGAGAACAGCGGGTGCGAGCGCGTCGGACGCGACCGCAGCTCCGGGTGCGCCTGCGTGGCCACGTAGAACGGGTGCACCTCGCGCGGCAGCTCGACGAACTCGACCAGGGTCGAGTCGGGCGACGTCCCGGAGAAGACCAGGCCCGCCTCCTCCAGCTGCTCGCGGTAGGCGTTGTTGACCTCGTACCGGTGGCGGTGACGCTCCTCGACCTTGTCGCTGCCGTAGAGCTCGTTGACGATGCTGCCGGGCTTGAGGCTGGCCGGGTACAGGCCCAGGCGCATGGTGCCGCCCAGGTCGCCCGCTCCCTCGACGAACTCCTGCTGCTCGGCCATCGTCGCGATGACGGGGTGCTCGGTGGAGGGGTCGAACTCCGAGGAGCTCGCGTCCTCGATGCCCAGCTCGGTGCGCGCGTACTCGATGACCATGCACTGCAGGCCCAGGCACAGACCCAGCACGGGCACCTGCTGCTTGCGCGCGTAGGTCAGGGCGCCGAGCTTGCCCTCGATGCCGCGGATGCCGAACCCGCCGGGCACGCAGATGCCGTCGACGTCGCCGAGGTGCTCGGCGGCGCCGGCCTCGGTGGCGCACTCGTCCGACGGGACCCACCGCAGGTGGACCTTCACGTCGTTGGCGAAGCCACCGGCGCGCAGCGCCTCGGCCACCGACAGGTAGGCGTCGGGCAGGTCGATGTACTTGCCGACGAGGGCGATCGTGACGTCCTCGGCCGGGTCGTGCACGCGGCGCAGCAGGGCGTCCCACTCGGTCCAGTCGACGTCACGGAACGGCAGGTCGAGGCGGCGGACGACGTAGGCGTCCAGGCCCTCGGAGTGCAGCACCTTGGGGATGTCGTAGATCGAGGGGGCGTCGATGGCCGTGACGACCGCGTCCTCGTCGACGTCGCACATGAGCGAGATCTTGCGCTTCACGCCGGCCGGGACGGGGCGGTCGGAGCGGCACACGATCGCGTCGGGCTGGATGCCGATCGAGCGCAGCGCCGCGACCGAGTGCTGCGTGGGCTTCGTCTTGAGCTCACCGGCGGGACCGATGTACGGGATGAGCGAGACGTGCAGGAAGAAGACGTTGCCGCGCCCCACCTCCTGGCGGACCTGGCGGGCCGACTCCAGGAACGGCTGGCTCTCGATGTCGCCCACCGTGCCGCCGATCTCGTGGATCACCACGTCGACGCCGGGGCCGCCCATCGACAGCATCCGGTCCTTGATCTCGTTCGTGATGTGCGGGATGACCTGCACGGTGTCGCCGAGGTAGTCGCCGCGGCGCTCGCGGGCGATCACGTCGGAGTAGACCTGGCCGGTCGTCACGTTGGCGCGACCGACGAGGTCCTCGTCGAGGAAGCGCTCGTAGTGGCCGATGTCGAGGTCGGTCTCGGCGCCGTCGTCGGTGACGAAGACCTCACCGTGCTGGAACGGGTTCATCGTGCCCGGGTCCACGTTGAGGTACGGATCGAGCTTCTGCATCGTGACGCGCAGGCCGCGTGACTTGAGCAGTCGGCCCAGGCTGGAGGCGGTCAGGCCCTTGCCGAGGGAGGACACGACTCCACCGGTGACGAAAACGTGCTTGGTGACGGCGTTAGTTGCCAACATGACTCCCGTGGGTCCGGTTCGGATGCGGAACCGGGCGGTGCCTGCGGCAGCGTCCGGGGGTCGAGGAACCGTCGCGCGGGATCGGTTCGACTCGGGGTTCCACGGAACTCCAGCCTACCATCGCGACGCAGCGGCCGAGACCATCCGGGCGCATCCACCCGGCGGCGTGGTCCGACTCAGTTCGGGACCGGGCCGTCGGCCGCGCGCGAGGTGCCCCAGGCGCCCGACTGGCCCGCGGCCTCGCGGACGAGGCCGAGCACGGCGTTGACGCGGCCGGTCCCGGTGTCGGTGACGTCGATCGTCGAGACGTTCGCCGCGGCGTCGCTGCCGCGGACGGCGTTGACGACGCCGTTCTCCCCGGAGGAGACGGGGCCGACGACGGCCACGCCCTGGCTGCCGGCGTCGAGACCGGCGACCATGCTGGACACGACCGTGCCCTCGCCGCCTGCCGCCGCGCCCGCCGGGCCGGAGACGACCAGGACGAGCTGCGCCGAGACCTCGGGATCCTGCTCGGCGTCGAGCAGGCCACCTTCGGTGAAGGCCGAGCGGATCGTGCGGGCGGTCTCGTCGAGCGAGCCGTCGCCCTGCGTCAGGTAGCCGCGGGCCAGGGCGGCACCGACCTTGCCGTAGTCGCTCTCGGCGGCGGCCGCGTCGGGATCGGACTGGGTGGCCACGCCCTCGGCGAACTGGCGGTTCGACGGCGAGAGCAGCTTGCCGGTGAGCTCGACCTGGCCGGTTACGCGTGCCCCGGCGGTGGTCAGGTTCTCGATCAGCGAGTCGACCTCGTTGTCACGCGCCCCGGGCGTCGTGAGCAGCAGGACCGTGCGGTTCTTGAGCTTGTCGCGGAGCAGGCTGGGAGCGGTCATGGACGCGTAGCCGGCGTCGAAGCCGGCGAGCGCGGGGCTGATCTCGGCGGTGTCGGAGGAGTCCGAGACCGTGGCCGCGTCGCTCTCGTCGAGCAGACCGGCGCCCACGGCGATGCCGGCGGCGAGCGCCAGCAGCACGGCCGCGAGGGAGATGACGTGGTAGCGCAGGTTGATCACGGGAGAAGTCCTTCGGTCCAGGAGGTGACACGATCGGCCACGGGCGCGAGCCACTCATGACCGAGAGGGGTGGTGGCCACCGCCGCCACGACGGCGACGATGCCCGCGACGAGCAGCAGCAGGGGCGTGAACCAGCTGAGGCGCTGGCGGGCGAACCAGCGCACGGCCTGGGCGTCGACGACGCGCGAGCCGGCGCGGAGCCGGGCGATGAAGGTGCCGGCGGCGTCCGCGGTGTCCCCGTCGACGAGGTCGACGAGGCGCGTCGGCCCGCCCACGAGCACGATGACGGCGGCCTCGTTCTGGTCGGCCAGGAGCACCGCGAGGTTGTCCGGCGTGCCGGTGGCGGTGAAGATCACGGGCTGGCGGCCGTGGGCCTCGAACTGCTCCGGACGGTCGAGCCGGCCCGACGGCGAGACGATAACGACCTCCCCGGAGCGCTCGATCATGCGTCCGGAGAACTCGTCGCCACGGCCGACAAGCAGGTGGGGACGCAGGCCCGCGGAGATCAGCAGCTCGGCCCCGCCGGCCACGCCGATGAGCACCGGGTCGTGGTCGCGCACGAACGAGCGGATCGACTTGAGGTCGCCGGCGGCGTCGGGGCCGTCGGTCACGACCACGACGGGCCGGCCCTTCATGTCGGTCGAGACGGCGGGGATCCCGGCGCCCTCGAGCAGCATGGCCCGGTCGCGGCGCAGGGTGTCGGCGGCGTTGGTGACGATCGAGTCGAGCTGGCTCGACAGTCCCGAGGAGGCCTCGTCCAGCTGGTCGCGCACGCGCGACTCGGTCATCTCGACGCCGGTGGCCACCGCGGTGTCGCCGAGGTGGACCGCGCCGCCGTCGACGCGCACGACGTCGCCGCTGCGCAGGGTCTGCCACACGGACTCGCCGACCCGGTCGACCAGCGGGATGCCGGCACCGGCCAGGACCTGCGGCCCGAGGTTGGGGTAGCGCCCCGTGGAGGACGAGGACACGTTCAGGACGGCCGCGACACCCTTCTCCACCAGCGCCTGGGCGGTGTCGGCACCGAGATCGGTGACGTCCACGACGACGACGTCGCCCGAACGCACCGACGACAGGTCGGCACCGTGGCGGCACAACCGTGCCGGGCCGACGACGCCGGGGCCTTCGGGAAGGTCGCGATGCTTGCGCTTCAAGATGGGCATGATGCCTTCCATGCAACCTGCGTTCCATGAGGATTCACCCCCGACACGCCGGTCCGGCCCCGAATGTGACGAACTCAGGGAGTGCTGGCGAGCTCGAGCAGCTCGCGCGCATGCTCCTGCGCGGCGGACGAGTCGTCCAGTCCGGCCAGCATCCGGGCCAGCTCGTCGACCCGCCCCTGGTGCTCGAGGCGCAGCACGCTGCTGCTGGTGACGGTGCCGTCGTCGGACTTGCTGACCACGAAGTGGGCGTCGGCGAACGCGGCCACCTGCGGCAGGTGGGTCACGGCGATCACCTGGGCGTGCTTGGCCAGGCGCGCCAACCGGCGGCCCACCTCCACGGCCGTGCGGCCGCCGATGCCGGCGTCGACCTCGTCGAAGACGAGCGTGGGCACCGGGTCGCGCCCGGCCAGCACCACCTCGATGGCGAGCATGAGGCGCGAGAGCTCACCGCCGCTGGCGGCCCTGGCCAGGGGGCGCGGCTCCGCACCGCTGTTGGCGGCGAACCAGATCTCGACGTCGTCCGCTCCGTGGGCACCGGGGTCGCCGGGCACCACCCGGATGTCCAGGTGGGCCGACGGCAGGGCCAGGTCGGCCAGCTCGCGCCCGACCTCCTCGGCCAGCTGCTCGGCGGCCTTCGTCCGGGCGGCGGTGAGCCGGCCGGCGAGCGCGACGACGCGAGTGCGCACGGCGTCGGCCTCGGCCTCCAGCCGCTCGATCGCGGTGTCGTCGAGGTCGAGCTCGAGGACCTCCGCGCGGGCGCGGTCCGCCCACGCGATGACCTCGTCGAGCCCGGGACCGTACCTGCGCTGCAGCGCCGTCAGCGCCGCGCGACGATCCTGGACGGCGGCCAGGCCGGCCGGGTCGAGATCGACGTCGGAGGCGTAGGCCGCGAGCTCCGAGGCGATGTCCGTCAGATCGATCGCCGCCCGCTTGAGCCGGTCGCCCAGCGCCTCGAGGCGGGGGGCGTTCCCCGCCACCGGCTCGACCACGGCCCGGGCGGCGGCGAGGGCGGCCGCCGCGGAGTGCTCGTCCTCCGACAGCGCGACCGACGCGCCGGCGGCGGCCGCCGCCAGGGACTCGGCGTGCGCCAGCCGGTTCTCGCGCTGGACGAGCTCCTCGTCCTCGCCGGGCTGCGGGTCGACCGCGTCGATCTCGTCGAGGGCGTGCCGCAGCAGGTCGAGCCGCTGCAGCCGCTCCCCCGCGTGGGTGCGCAGGTCGTGCAACCGGGCCTTCACGTCGCGCAGGCGCTGGTAGTCGGGCTGGTACTCGGCGAGCAGGTCGGAGACCTCGGCTCCGGCGTAGCGGTCGAGCGCCCCGCGCTGCTCCTGGGGACGGACGAGACGCTGCTGGTCGGACTGGCCGTGCACGGCGACGAGCGAGTCGGCCAGCCGGGACAGCAGGCCGGCCGGAACGGTGGCGCCCCCGGCGAGCGCGCGACTGCGCCCTTGGCTGGTCAGGATCCGGGCCAGCACGAGGTCGTCGTCGACCTGGCCGCCGGCCTCCTCGACGAGCGCCGTGACCTCGGGCGTGGCCACGACCGACGCCTCGATGCGCGCCCGGTCGGCGCCCCGGCGCACGAGGGCCGAGTCGGCGCGCTCACCGCGCAGGAGTCCCAGAGCCGTGACGACCATGGTCTTGCCGGCACCGGTCTCGCCGGTGATGACGGTGAAGCCGGGGCCCAGGTCGAGCTCGGCCTCCTCGATCACGCCGAGCGAGGCGAGGCGAAGGGAGTGCCACATCAGCGCTCCCCCGCGGCCCGACGGGAGGCCTCGGACGAGCCGCGCCACCCCGACACGGGCAGCTCGAACTTGCGCACGAGGCGGTCGGCGAAGGAGGCCGGGTGCACCCGCGCGAGCCGCACGGGCTCGACACCACGTCGCACCTCCACGCGAGCGCCGAGGGGCAGGTCGGAGGCCCGCCGGCCGTCGCACCACAGCACACCCGTGGCCGACGCGCCCACCACCTCGACGGCGAGCGTCGACTCGGGCGAGACCACCATGGGACGGGCGAACAGGGCGTGCGCGCTGATCGGCACCATGAGCAGCGCCGAGACCTCGGGCCACACGACGGGACCACCAGCGCTGAAGTTGTAGGCGGTCGAGCCGGTGGGGGTCGCGCACACGACGCCGTCGCAGCCCATCCTCGACACCGGACGGCCGTCGATCTCCACGACGACCTCGAGCATCCGCTCGCGGGAGGCCTTCTCCACGGACGCCTCGTTCAGCGCCCAGTTCGTGGCGACGACCTCGCCGTCCTGCAGGACCAGCACGTCGACGGTCAGGCGCTCCTCGACCGTGAGGTCACCAGCGATCACCCGCCGGGCCACCAGGTCGAGGTCCTCCTCGTCGGCCTCGGCGAGGAAGCCGACGTGTCCGAGGTTGACGCCGAGCAGGGGCGTCCCGGTGCCGCGGCACAGCTCGGCCGCGCGCAGGATCGTGCCGTCGCCGCCGAAGACGACCGTCAGCTCGCAGTCGCGGGCGGCGCCCGGCTCCGCGGGGACGGTCACCAGGTCCACGGCTCCGGCTCCGGCGAGCGCCTCGGCCTCCTCGCCCTCGAGGACACGGACCTCGATCCCGGCCCCCTGGAGGGACGCGGCGAAGTCGGCGGCGATCCGGGGAGCGCCGTTGCGCAGCGCGTGGACCGCGAGCAGCACACTCCTCATGAGTCGCTTCCTTCCGTCGGGTGTCGCGCGGCGAGGGGTCCGGCCGCGACGACGGCTCGCGCCATCTCCTCGTCCGGAGCCGGCGCGTCGGCCCTCAGCCAACAAAAGTACTCGACATTCCCGGCGGGGCCAGGGAGCGGACTGGGGGCGAGGGCACGCGTTCCCCAGCCACCGGCCCAGGCCGCGGTGGTGACGCCGTGGACCGCGGCGGCGTGCAGGTCGGGATCACGGACGACGCCGTTCTTGCCGAGGTTCTCGCGCCCCACCTCGAACTGTGGCTTGACCATGAGGACCAGGTCGCCGTCAGGACGGCACACCGACATGAGCGCCGGAAGCACGATGGTCAACGAGATGAACGACAGGTCGGACACGACCAGGTCGACCGGTCCGCCGATGAGCTCGGTGTCGATGGAGCGGACGTTGGTGCGGTCGAAGACGCGGACGCGAGGGTCGGACTGCAGCGCCCAGACGAGCTGGCCGTAGCCGACGTCGACGGCGACGACCTCGGCCACCTCGCGGCGCAGCAGGACGTCGGTGAAGCCGCCGGTGGAGGCTCCCGCGTCGAGGGCGCGCCGCCCGTGGACGGTCAGCCCCTGCGGCTCGAAGACCTCGAGGGCCCCGAGCAGCTTGTGGGCGCCGCGCGACGCCCAGCCGGGGTCGTCGCCCTCGCGGACGACGATGGCTTGGTCGGTCGTGATCTGGGTGGCCGGCTTGGTCGCGGCATTCCCGCCGACCAGCACGCGCCCCTCGCCGATGATCGTCGCGGCGTGGTCCCGCGACCTGGCGAGCCCACGGCGCACGAGCTCGGCGTCGAGCCGCACCCGGCGGCTCACCGACTCACCCGCGGGTCCCGGACGAGCCGGCCAGCTGGTCCCGCAGCACCCGGTGAACCGCCTCGAACACCCGCGGGTGCTCGGCGACGTCGAGATCGGCGAGCGTGCCGAGCAGCGCCTCGGCCTCCTCGATCGTGGCCGGCTCGGGCTGCACGGTGGCGTCGGCGGTGGGTTCTGCGGTCATGCGTCGATTGTCTCATCGACACTCAGCCGTACGTCCGATTCGGCCCGGCACGCCCAGCCGAGTCCGACGATCGCGCGGAGCGTCTCGGTGGAGGTGCCCTTGGTCACGACGGAGAGGGTCCGGTCGCGCAGCTCCACCCGCGCACCCCCGCACTCGGCCGCCCCGCCGGAGACGACCACGGCGGGGTGGGGGTCGTGCAGAGCGGCCAGATCGGCCCCGACGAAGTCAGGGCGCTCGTCCGCGACGGCGTTGACCACATCGGTGAGGGTGTTGACGCCCGTGAGCACGAACAGGGAGGTGACGCCGGCGCGGCGAGCACCGAGGATGTCGGTGTCGAGCCGGTCCCCCACCATCAGCGGCGAGGTGGGCGCGAGGCGCTCCATCGTCTCCTCGAACAAGGGCGCGTAGGGCTTGCCCGCGACGACGGGCTCCTGCCCGGTGGCCAGGCGGACGGCGTGGACGAGGGCGCCGTTCCCGGGCGCGATCCCCTCGGCGGTCGGGATCGTGAGGTCGGTGTTGCTGGCGTACCAGGGCAGACCCGACTGCACCGCGTAGGCGGCCTCGGCGAGGTCCCGCCAACCCAGGTCGGGCGTGTAGCCCTGGACCACGGCGGCGAGCCCGGCGGCGTGCCGGTCGTCGGTGGGCACGAGTCCGCGGGCCCGGAGGGCCTCGCGCAGTCCGTCTCCGCCGACGGCCAGCACGACAGCACCGGGAGCGAGGTCGTGGGACATCACCCCGGCGATCGCCTGCGCGGAGGTGACGATGTCCTCGATCGAGGGTGCGAGCCCGAGGCGGGCCAGGTGGTCGGCCACCGCCTCGGGCGGGCGATTCGCGTTGTTCGTGAGGTAGGCCAGACGCGCCTCGCTGACCTCACCGAGCGCCTCGACGGCACCCGGCACCGCTTCACCGCCGCGGTAGACCACGCCGTCGAGGTCGAGCAGCACCGCATCGTGCGACGCGACGAGTGGGGTGTCGGTGGCTGCCAGCGTCATGCGCTCGAGGCTACCGGGGGTTCGGGGAGCCGAGTGAGGGACCCGAGATCGACGTAGACCCGGCTGGACACCCCGCCGCCCTTACTGGAGAAGAGGCGGCGGAGCTCACCGCTGACCTCGACGCGGTCACCGGGATTGAGGCGCAGGGCCTTGCCGCGGAGGCGGGAGGTCCAGGCCGAGCAGTCGAAGGTGTCGACGAGCTGGCGTGACCGGCGCCGCGCGGCGGCGCTGCGCTCGACGATGAGTCGGAAGGAGACGAGCTCGTCCCCACTGGGCAGGGTCCGGGTCTCGGCGGCATCGGCCACGCGCCCGCGGAGCAGGACCCGGTTGTCGGCGTCGTTCATGGCGCCAGCGTCCCGCGTTCGGGGACAACGACGACAGGGCCCGCGCGCAGCCTGTGGACGGCGCGCGTGGCCCTGGAGCTGCTGTGGACGATCAGCCTTCGAGAGCGGCGAGCCGCTCCTCGACGTCGGTGAGTTTGTTGGCGTCGGTGCCGGCGACGCGGTGGAACCAGGTGATGGCTTCGTCTTTGCGTCCGGCGGCGAGGAGGGTGTCGGCGTAGGCGTAGCGGAGTCGGGTGACCCAGTCGGCGCGGCCTTTGGTGGTGAGGGGTTCGGATTCGAGGATTTGGAGGGCGGCGTCGAGGTGTCCGAGGTCGCGGCGGGCGCCGGCGATGACGATGGACAGTTCGGTGTTGCCGG